>CAZCOL010000004.1:61399-65893 GCA_964500545.1 uncultured Ferruginibacter sp.
CTGTAGATGTTGAAAATTGCAAGCAATTTGATAACGATGTTGTTTCGGAGATCATTCCAGTATGAACCAACTGCATTGAAAAATCTTCCGTAATTGTCATGATAAGGATTGAAAAATAAATCAGCAATGAATTTTTTTGGATCATTCATCAACACCCCGTGATCCAGCATGCTTTTTGTATTAATATCCCAGTAATCATTGACCGGATAAAATCTGTATGAAATCCATCCAATTGAAAGGCCGGCAATGACTTTTACAGAAAACAACAAAGCGAGCATTTTACCTCCAAGCTCAGATCTCTTTACAAATGCAATTTGCTGGATTAGTAATTGAAAGATTATAAATAATACGATAAAAGTTAAGGCTTGCACTAGACTGCATTTTTTTGAAGATAATGGAATATCCTAAATAATCCAACCGAATTTATTTTAAATCGCTTATTCCTTGCTTGCATTTTTTAAGATTTTTAATTAAATGCTTCATTAAATTTCAAAGTATGTCAAATTCATCCTATCTTTACACGACCTCTAGGATAATTTTATTCATTCCACGGTCATTTTTGCGATAAATCAAATATTTTTTTCATTTTACCAATGAAAAATGCTGGTTCATTTGCGTTAATTTTTATAAATAATTGTCATGGCCAAATTCGTTTTTGTAACCGGCGGGGTAACTTCTTCTTTAGGAAAAGGGATCATTGCTGCTTCCCTTGCCAAACTTTTGCAAAGCAGGGGATTAAAAGTAACCATACAAAAATTTGATCCTTACATCAATGTGGATCCGGGGACATTGAATCCCTATGAACACGGCGAATGCTATGTAACCGATGATGGTGCTGAAACCGATCTGGACCTTGGCCATTATGAAAGATTCTTGAATACTCCAACTTCCCAGGCAAACAATGTAACTACCGGTAGAATTTATCAAACTGTCATTAACAAAGAAAGGGAAGGAGCTTATCTGGGTAAAACCGTTCAAGTGGTACCACATATAACAGATGAGATTAAACGAAGAATGATGTTGCTTGGCAATAGTGGCGAATTTGATATTGTGATTACTGAATTGGGCGGAACAGTTGGTGATATTGAAAGTCTTCCATTTGTAGAGGCAGTCAGACAAATTCAATGGGAGTTGCCCGAGGAAGATTGTATTGTCGTTCATCTTACCTTGATTCCATACCTAAAAGCCGCTAAAGAATTAAAAACGAAGCCAACACAACACAGTGTAAGGTTGCTGAGCCAGGAAGGCGTTCAGCCCAACGTCATTGTCTGCAGAGCAGAACATCCATTAAATTTGGATTTAAGAAAAAAAATTGCCCTATTCTGTAATGTAAAAACAGAAGCAGTCATTGAAGCAATGGACGCCAGCAGCATTTACGAAGTTCCTTTAAAAATGCTTCAAGAAGGCCTGGATGTGATTGTGCTTAAAAAACTTCATATCAATGGTTATGCTGCACCGGATTTATCCAAATGGAATCATTTTCTCCAGATGCTTGCTGCACCCAAACACAAAATAAACATTGGGCTGATCGGTAAATATGTCGAACTGCAGGATGCCTATAAATCCATATTGGAAGCTTTTGTTCACGCAGGTGCAATCAACCAATGTAAAGTTCAAATTACCAATATACATAGCGAACATTTAACTCCTAAAAATGTTCATGAAAAATTAAAAGACCTGGATGGAATATTGGTAGCCCCGGGATTTGGATCCAGAGGTGTTGAAGGTAAAATTGAGGCAGTAAGATATGCCAGAGAAAATAAAATGCCCTTTTTTGGAATTTGTCTAGGTATGCAAATGGCAGTAATTGAATTTGGAAGAAATGTATTAGGATGGGCTGATGCTCATTCTACAGAAATGGATGCAACAACCTCTCATCCGGTCATTGCATTGATGGAGGAGCAAAAGAAAATCAGGAATAAAGGAGGAACCATGAGACTTGGTGCTTATCCCTGTGAAATTCAAAAAGAAAGTCTGGCTTACAGCATTTATCAATCAAATGAAATCAGTGAACGTCACCGACATCGCTGGGAATTCAACAATAACTTCATAAATGAATATACAAATGCAGGACTCATTCCAAGCGGTAAAAACCCTTCAAAAGGACTGGTTGAAATTGTTGAGTTGAAAGACCATCCTTTTTTTATTGGTGTACAGTTTCACCCTGAGCTGAAAAGTACCGTTGAAAATCCTCATCCAATTTTTGTTGAATTTGTTCGTGCATCTATCAATCATTCACAGAAAAATTCCATCGCTAATAAATAATAAATCTATCTTCAATACAAAATAATTTTCAATAACATTAAATTTGCATCATGCAAAAATTAAGCATGGAGGAGTTGAACAGAAAAACTCCTGAAGAATTTAAGCGTTCGGAAAAAACACCCGTTATTGCTGTATTGGAAAATATACGAAGTGCTTACAATGTTGGAAGTGTTTTCAGAACTTCTGATGCATTTTTGCTTGAATCGATTTACATCACAGGATATACAGCAAAACCACCTCACAAAGAAATAAAGAAAACTGCTCTAGGAGCCGAGGATACGATGGATTGGCAATATTATCCCAATGCAATGGAGGCAATTGAACAATTGAGAAAACTGAATTATAAAGTATTTGCTGTTGAGCAGGTTAAAAACAGCATATCACTCGAGCAGATCGACTTTAAAAAAAATGATAAAATTGCTGTTATTTTTGGCAACGAAGTCACCGGAGTGGAGCAGGATACTATTTTACAATGTGATGGCTGCATTGAAATTCCTCAGCTAGGTATGAAACATTCACTGAACATTGCCACTGCCGCAGGTGTTGTGCTTTGGGAAATCATTCGCAACAGAATGTAATTGAAAAAGCTTTATATTATTTTCAACTGAATGACCAAAATAAAAAAATACTTATCACTCGTAAAATTTTCCCATACGATTTTTGCAATGCCCTTCGCACTGATTGGCCTTGTTCTCGGAATTCAATATTTCATTCTAAATCAAATGAATGAAAATGAAATTATTACAAAACTAATCATTGAGAAATCCTTGTTGGTCATTGTTTGTATGATTGCAGCAAGAAGTGCCGCAATGGCTTTCAATCGATTTTTAGATTATAAATTCGATGCTAAAAATCCAAGAACTGCTATCAGAGAAATTCCCACAGGAACAATAAAACCTAAAAATGCATTGATATTCACGCTATGCTGTTCGGCAGTATTTGTTGCTACCTGTTTATTAATCAATGACCTGTGTTTTTATCTCAGTTTTGTTGCGTTATTTGTAATATTATTTTATAGTTACACCAAAAGATTTACAGCCTTGTGTCATTTGGTATTAGGAGTAGGTTTAAGTCTGGCTCCAATCGGTGCATTTCTTGCTGTTACAGGCGTTTTCCAATTGTTACCGATATTGTTTTCATGCATCGTAATTTGTTGGGTTAGCGGATTTGATATCATCTATGCCCTGCAGGATGAGGAATTTGACAAATCAAATCGCTTGCATTCAATTCCTGTTTATTTGGGAAAGAAAAAAGCATTGATTCTATCTTCTTTTTTACATTTTATATCAGCACTGCTGGTAATTTATATTGGAATGAAATATCCTTCAACATGGTTGTATTGGGTGGGTGCACTCTTATTTTGCGGAATGTTGATTTATCAGCATTCTGTTGTAAAACCGAATGATTTAAGCAAGGTAAATCTTGCATTTATGACTTCGAATGGAATAGCATCCGTAGTTTTTGCATTATTTGTTATTGCAGATAAAATAATACAATTGAATTTACAGCAATAAATTCCAGATAATCTGGTTGATCCAACGGCCTGAGTCATCATTGCTGTCCCCCCAACCTTTCATTTTTTCTTTAACAGTTCCCATTGCCTGGTCTACTGTAAATACATTTTTTGACTCTGCAGGTTCTGTGATGTCTGAATTCATTTTGTTTAAATCGATTTTAGTTGCCATCCACGAAGTATACAACCTTGGTATAGTCATTCCCAAAATCATACCCGGCAATCCGTGTATGGTACAAGGTCCCCCGGATATGTTTATTTCCTCAGAATAAAATGCAAAAACATAAATACTGTCCATAATTTTACCCACTGCTTTTCTGCAGTTGAATCCGGCTATGATTCTGTTTTCATTGCTTAATTTCCATCGAATATTCTTTAGCGAATCCTTTATGTTGAATGTACTTCCAAAAACATCTTTTTGAGTGATGTATTTTTGATTGTTAAAATCAACATACCAGATTGATTTTTCATCACTTTGTCTGAACATTTCAGGAATTGATTCCTTGTTTTCCCAATGATCAAACTGATAGATGCTGGTATTTTTTGAAAATCGATATTTGTAAAAAGCGGTCTTAAAATTCGGTAATTTATCTTTCATATTTTCAGACCAGGCGTCATTTCCAAGCGTTTTCTTTAAGTTCGTTTTTACTTCAAATTCAATCACTCCTTTATCAATGAATTGAGCTTTTGAAAATTGATTTAAAAAGATTGAGATT
>CAZCOL010000004.1:65993-71482 GCA_964500545.1 uncultured Ferruginibacter sp.
ATTGGCATTATTAGTAGCAAATCTGTTCGTGTTAGAGGTCTGAGCATTTTTATTATAGTTAAAATTAAAATCATTGCCCACGGATATGTCATATTTCTCTTTCTTAGACTTGATGGCAGTAACAGATAGTCCTCCCGAATATGTTTTAGCATAACTGATAATACTGTTGATCACATCTGCAAACCTTGAAGCATTGGCACTCGTATTGATTTGCATGTCTATATTTGCTTTTTTAAGTTTAAACCCTGATCCTGCCCATAAATTAATATTGTAATTCCCATTGGTATTTATAGGCATAGATTTGGTGACTCCGGTCAGTGGATTTACTTCCCTGTTATTAGTAATTGCATTCTTGTTGATGGTAATATTCAGTGATTGGTAGTTCCAGAAATTTTTTAAAAAATTGTATCCGTTGTGAACAATGTTTATGTTGTTCGCAAAGGATGGCCTTAAGTCAGGGTTACCAATAAAAAGATTAAAAATATCATTGTTGTTTCTCAAAGGCTGCAACTGATTAAGCGTGGGTTGAGTCTGATAACCGTTGTACTTTATACGAAATGCATGATTGTTTTTGTAATTGTAAACAAAACTGGCATAGGGAAAAATATTTGTAAAATTACGGTTGTAGTTTTTATTGAAGGTTTTATCCATTAGGTCAAATTTCGTTATCCCAAATCCTGAACCTGCATTGAATTTGAATTTTTTATGAGCATAATTAAATTTTGCCGAAGGGGTCTGGACAAGGATACTTTGGTCAAATGAATTGGTAAGCGTGTCTACTATCTGGTCATAAATGTTTGTTGCACCTGAATTTTTGAAAGTAAATTGTTCGTTGGATCCTTTGTTCAGGGAAAATTCATAACTCATTTCCATCGCCCATTTTTTATTAAGCGGTTCGGTATAAGTCAGTTTGGATGATATTTTTCCGGTTGTTTTTTCAGATTTGGTCAACTGATCTATGTTCAGCACATCAAGTCCTGAAAAATTCAAGAATTCATTGATTGATTGAAGATAGTTGTTACCTGAAGCCATTGAATTACTGAAATCTGTATTCAATGACAATGTTCGCCTGTTTGTCTTGAATTTATGTTTAAGGAGCAGATTACCAGAAAAGTCATTTTTTTCATTTTTGATTTCATTGATTCTGGCAGATCTATTGATCAATAAATCTGAATTACCTCGAGTTTCAGCATTGGATTTTTCTTTGCTGTCAGTATTGTAATAATTTCCTTTCACTGTTATTTTAAGACTATTGTTGTTATCCAGTTTTAAATCATAAATGACTGAACCCTTGAGATTGTATCGATAAATTGAAGTATTGACAGAATCGTTTTTATTCAGTGCGGAATCCCCCAACTGAGTAATGGTGTGGGTTGTTTTGTTGTTGGAATAGTCCTGTAAATTGTATTTAGGAGAAAAATTGAAGTTGTGTTTTTCTTTCCACTTGTTTGAGTATTGTATTCCAGCATTTACGTTTCTGATAAATCCATTTTCTGTATTGATGTAGATGTCGTCAAATGTATTGTTGTTTGAAAATTGATAACTGAATATTCCGTCCTCATCCATCATTTCAAAATTATTATCTTCATTTCCACCGTATTTTTGTCTTTCTTGCCAATTTAAACCATCCTGACCGGTATTTCCATTTAAAACAAAAGCAGAAAATTTTCTTTTACCTAAAAAAGAACCGTACATAAGATTGTTATTGAACCTGTTTGAAATATCCTTTGCACTGCCCCCTGAAGTACTTATTTTTCCAAAGTATCCTTTTTTACGGACATCTTTCAGTTTTAAATTGATGGTTTTTTTTGTGTTGCCGTCATCAATACCAGTAAAGGCTGCCTGCTCACTTTTTTTATCAAATACCTGAACTTCCTTAACAGCATCAGCCCGAATGTTCTTAACAGCCATACCCGGATCATCGCCAAAAAACTCTTCTCCGTCAACAAGAACTTTTTCTACTTTTTCCCCCATAGCTTTAATCTCTCCGTTTTTGTCAACCTGAATACCTGGTAATTTCTTTAATAATTCTTCCACATTTGCATTTGCACTTACATTGAAACTATCAGCTGTATAAATAGTGGTATCTCCTTTTATTTTGATGCTTCCGCCACTTTTGATGATGATAGCTTCCAGTAATTTGCTTTTATCTGTTAATGATATCGCAGGAAGTACTTCTGAGGGTTTATACAATCCAATTGTATCTATGTAATCTGCATAGAGCGGGTGTGTGACCATTATTATTTTTTTTCCTACAGAGATTTTTGTGAGATTATAGTTTCCATCTTTATCGGTTCTTATGAAATGTTCAATCGTTGAATCTTTTTCATTAAGAATCATCACAACGGCGTTGTGTATTGGTGAATTTGCATTTAATCCGGTTATTTTTCCCTTTAAGTTTATACTTTGTGCATAGGACAGATGAATAAAAAAGGTTAAAATCAATGTGGCTCCTATTCTTTTCATTATTATGATTTAAAGGCTAACTATAAAAAATGATATAAATTTTTCTGCAAGATAAGATATTGTACTTTTATTGGTAAAAAAATACAATATACAAAGCTGTTGATATGCGTTATGAAGAAGAACATTTTATTGACTCTGAAAAACCTGTTTGGAATTATTCGTTATTCAGCAGCCACACTGTTAATTTGTTTCAAAATGGATCATTATACAATGCATATGAATATTTTGGAAGTCACGAATTGAGGGTTTTAAATAGAATAGGATATTATTTTTCTGTATGGGCTCCCAATGCAAAAATGGTATCAGTTGTCGGTGATTTTAACCAATGGAATAAAAATTCTCATCAACTCTTTGTTAGATTGGATCATTCCGGAATATGGGAAGGGTTTATTCCGGATTTACCAAAAGGCAGTCTTTATAAATTTCATATAATCAGCAACCAGGGTAAAGCATTTTATAAAGCTGACCCTTATGCCCGTTATTCAGAATTGAGACCGGCAACAGCCTCCATAACTTGGGAATTTTCTTACAAATGGGGAGATAAAAAATGGATGAATAAAAGAAAAAACAAAAATTCATTAAATGCTCCATGGAATGTGTATGAAATTCATCTTGGAAGTTGGATGCGTCCCAATAAAAATGATGAAAGCAGTTTTAATTCTTACAAACAAATTGCTGAGTTATTGATTCCCTATGTAAAAGAAATGAATTTTACACATGTAGAATTCATGCCTTTAACTGAATTTCCATACGATGCCAGCTGGGGATATCAATGTACGGGATATTTTTCAGCTACATCAAGGTTTGGAATACCTGAAGATTTGATGTTTCTAATTGACATGCTCCATCAAAATGATATTGGTGTCATACTTGATTGGGTGCCTTCTCATTTCCCTTCAGATGCGCACGGTTTGTACTTTTTTGATGGTGCACATACCTATGAATATGCAGATAAAAGAAAAGGATTTCATCCGGATTGGAACAGTTACATATTCAATTATAAAAGAGGGGAGGTTCTGTCTTTTTTAATCAGCAGTGCACATTTCTGGATGAAGCATTTTCATATTGACGGATTAAGGGTAGATGCAGTTAATTCAATGATCAGACTGGATTATTCAAGAAAAAAAGGTCAATGGAGTCCAAATGAGTTTGGTACAAATGAAAATATAGAAGCCATTGGTTTTTTGAAAAAATTAAATCAAACTATTTATCATGATTTTCCCGATACACAAAGTATAGCAGAAGAAGCTTCAGATTGGCCTGGAATTACCATCCCAGTATCGCAAGGAGGTTTTGGATTTGGAATGAAATGGATGATGGGCTGGATGCATGATACATTTAAATATTTCAAAACCCCTCATCAAAAAAGAAAAAATATTCAGGATGTTTTCAGTTTTAGTATCATGTATTTCTATGATGAAAAATTCATGCTTCCTTTAAGTCATGATGAGGTAGTACATGGAAAAAGCCCCATGCTTTATAAAATGCCGGGGTTGGAATGGGAGAAGTTTGCCAACTTACGTTTGTTATATACTTATATGTTCACTCATCCGGGGGCTAAATTGATGTTTATGGGAAATGAATTTGCCCAAACCTCAGAATGGAATGATAAATCTGAACTTGACTGGCATTTGCTAATACACATTTCACACAGTAAAATGAAGGATTGTGTTAAAAAACTTGGGGAACTTTATGTTAACGAAAATGCTCTTTATATCCATCAATTTGAATCAAAAGGTTTTGAATGGATTGAACTTGGTAAAAGGCAAGAAGGAATAATTGCTTTTAAAAGAATAGGTAAAAATGTTAAAGATGATTTACTTATAATTTTAAATATTGACAATCATTTTTATCCTCATTGGGAAATGGTTGTTCAAGGAAAATTGAATTGGCTGGAAATATTTAATTCTAATGATGTTGATTATTGGGGAACTGGAATCGGTTTAAATAAAAATCCCAAAATCACTTTAGTAAACAAAAAACAAAAAATTTGCAAAATTGAATTTCAAATTCCTCCACTAAGTGCTTTGATTTTCAAATAATTATTTGAATCGATTCTATAAAAAAAAGGCAGTCAATCATGACTGCCTCTCGAATTTTAAAATGAACCTTATACATAAGTTTAAGATTCATCAAACCAAATTTTTAATTCGCATTTTTGAATACTTTCTGAATGAATTTATCGCTATCAGTACTAATTTCTATTAAATAATTAGCACTTGGTAATGATCCTACATTGTCAACATTAATAATATTTTTTCCTATTACCAATTGTGCATATTTACGAGTAATTAAATTCCCCTCAGTTGAAAATATTTGTAATGTAGCTTGTTGTGCTTTATGACTGTTAATTTCCACCTTAAATGAATTTACAAATGGCGAAGGGAATACGCTGATTGCATCATTATTTAAAACCGAATTTATTTTTAATGAAACAATATTTGAATATTCAAAATAACCATCATTATCGACTATTTTCAATCTATAATACACAACTTTAAAATTAGAAACATTGACTGTATCATTGCATGAATAATACAATTCACCTGTTGCATTTTTGGAATTAACAATTTGAGAAACAAAGAAATTTTTACCGTCATAGCTTCTCATTAATTCATAATGATGAATATTGTTTTCTGCAAATACTTTCCAATTAATTTTAGCACTATTTTGTTTAATCCATTGAGCTGAAAAACTTATTAATTTAACTGGTAAAACTATGTTTACATTTATTGTCACCATTCCAGTATCGCAATCTGAATTTGAGTCACAAATTGTGTAATAGAAAGTATCAATTCCAAAGAATCCTGGAGTAGGGGTAAAAATGTATGATCCATCAGGATTAATAACTACATTACCATTTGATGGGTTATGCAGTATTGACCAGTTATTGCCACCATCTCCGCTTAGAATATCATTAGAACCTAATGTTCCACTTACTGGTACATTTTGACTTGTAGAAGTTGTGTCATCATTCGCAATAGGTAAATCATTTATAGAATTGATAGTTATAACCACTTTTG
>CAZCOL010000005.1:0-15339 GCA_964500545.1 uncultured Ferruginibacter sp.
GATTGAGCCATGCCTTATTGTTTCTGGGAAAAGAAGGCAATGGAGCATTGTCGCTTGCAAGAGCCTTTTCTCAATACCTTGTTTGCGAAAAAGTAAATGGAAAAGCAAATCACTCTACACAAGCAATATCCTTATTTGGGGAAGAAGAAAATCAAGATACAGTCCAGAACAACTCAGAAGTTCCTGAAGATTCCTGCGGTAAATGTCCTGCTTGTGTAAAGGCCGCAGGCATAATTCATCCCGATATTCATTTCTCTTATCCTGTAATAACTTCAAAATCAGGTGATAAGCCAGTCAGCACTGATTTTATTGCTCAATGGAGATTGTTTATCAATAAAAATCCATACGGTAATTTATACGACTGGTTACAAGAAATTGGAGCAGAGAATAAACAAGGAAACATCAATGCACAGGAATGTTTGGACATCATTCGTAAACTCAGTTTGAAAAGTTTTGAGTCTGAGTATAAGTTTTTAATCATGTGGATGTCAGAGCTCATGGGCAATCAGGGAAACAGATTGTTGAAACTGATTGAAGAGCCCCCACCCAATACCATTTTTATTTTTCTTGCCGAAAATGAGCAACTGATCCTTCCAACCATATTGTCCCGAACACAACTTGTTAAAATACCTGCGTTGGAAATAACCGATATTATAAATTCCCTTGAAACCAATGAAGGGGTTGGTCGTCAAAAAGCGGAACAAATAGCTGTATCATGCAATGGAAATTATCATGATGCACTTCAGCAGTTGCAACATGCTGAAGATGATTGGAATGCCCAATTGAAAGAATGGATGAACAGTATTTTAAAATACGGACCGGCAGCACAGGTTAAATGGATTGAAGAAATAAGTAAGGCAGGTCGGGAAAAACAGAAGCAATTATTGAAATATTTTATTCAGACAATCGAAAATGCAATAAGAATTTCGATTCTGGCCCATTCAACCGATTCTCAAATAGATGAGTTTTCAATTAAATTGAACAAAATTTGTCAAACTGGGCAGCTGGAAGCAATGACCAATGAACTTGACAAAGCGATTTATCATATAGAAAGAAATGCCAATGCAAAAATACTCTTTCATGCATTAACTATAAGGATATATCACATTATTAGCAACAAATCAGTAATTTTGGTACAATGATCTGTTTGTAAGTTTTGAGGTATAAGATCCGAATGAGAAAGTAGTACAAACAGCCTGAGTAATTTATAACTTTTTTAAAGATTTTTAATATGGGTTGCGGAAGTTGTGGAACAAGTAAAGATGGAGCTCCGGGCGGTTGTCAAAGCCATGGAAACTGTGCAAGCGGTGGTTGCAATCGAATGAATGTTCACGATTGGCTGGCAAATTTACCTTTCGGTGATCCCGAAAGCAATTGCCGTATCGTAGAGGTTTCTTTCAATAATGGTTCCCGAAAGGAATATTTCAGAAATACCACCGTGCATTATTTTGAAAAAGGTCAAATGGTTGCTGTGGAAGGTACCGGTGGGTTTGATGTGGGAATGATTAACTTAACTGGAGAGCTGGTAAGGCTTCAACTTAAGAAGAATAACATCGATGAAAAAAGCCCTGATCTGAAAAAAGTGATGCGAAAAGCTACTGAGCAGGATATTTCAAAAATGATAGAATCCAAAGCCAGGGAAGCGCAAATGTTGATTAGAAGTAGAGCAATTGCACGTCAGCTAAAGCTTGATTTAAAAATGGCTGAGGTGGAGATTCAGGCGGATGGAAGAAAAGCAACTTATTTTTATATTGCCGATGATAGGGTGGATTTTAGGGAGCTGATTAAACTATATGCTGCCGAGTTCAAAGTAAAAGTTGAAATGAGGCAGATTGGCGCCCGTCAGGAAGCAGGGAAAGTAGGTGGAATAGGAAGTTGCGGCCGGGAATTGTGTTGCAGCACATGGTTAACAGATTTTAAAAGTGTAAATACCAACACTGCCAGATACCAAAATTTAAGCATCAATCAAACAAAATTAAGCGGTCAGTGCGGCAGGTTGAAATGCTGCCTTAATTATGAACTGGACACTTATCTTGATGCATTGCAATTTTTCCCAAATGATGCAGATACTCTTGAAGTAGCCAGAGGTAAAGCTTTTTTGATAAAAAAAGACATCTTTAAGAATATAATGTGGTATACGCTCACCGACAGCACCAAACATTATCCATTGAGTATAGAAACCGTAAAGAGAATCAAATCTCAAAACAAACAGGGGATAAGGCCTGAAGAACTTGAAACAGTAGAGGTTGTAACCGGCAAACCAAAAGAGGTAGAGCCTGAATATGCCGATCTTGTTGGTCAAATCAGTTTAAAAAGTCTTGAAAAAACAACAAGAAAAAGAAAGGACAGAGAAAGAAATCAGCAAAACAGGCAGCATCACTCCAACCGGCCATCGACTCCTGAAACTAAGCAACAACAAGCTGGTGGTCAGTCACGCAACCCACAACAAAAAAATAATCTTTCGGCCGGAGGCACAGTAAACAGAGGCCCTCAACAGGGTCAATCCGGTAGAGGCGGGGGACAGCAAAGTAATAACAGAAGCAGACCCAATCCACCGCGTCAACATCAAAAACCTCAACAAGGAGGATCGAAACCACCTGAGAAAAAACAATAAAACTTTTAGTTTCTGTGTCAATAGTTGTGACAAATCTTTCCAAGAGTTATGGATTACAAAAGGCCGTAAACAATATATCCTTTTCTTTAGGTAAAGGAGAAATTGCAGGTTTTTTAGGCCCAAATGGTGCAGGTAAATCCACTACTATGAAAATGATTACCGGGTATCTGCCTTCAAACAGTGGGAGTATTGAAGTATGTGGAATTCCTGTAGTAAAAAACGAAGTACATTCAAAAAGAAAAATCGGTTATTTACCTGAATCCAATCCATTGTATTATGATATGTACATCCGAGAGTATCTTTTTTTTGTTGCGGGATTGTATAAGTTGAAAAACATCAAACAAAAAACGGAGGAAGTGATTGAACTGGTAGGGTTATCCAATGAAGTCAATAAAAAGTTGGCTCAATTAAGCAAAGGTTATAAGCAACGTGCAGGGTTAGCAGCAGCATTGATACATGACCCAGAAGTGTTGATATTAGACGAGCCAACATCTGGCTTGGATCCCAACCAAATTCTTGAAATCAGAGAGGTTATTAAAAAATTAGGTCAGCACAAGACTATATTGTTTTCCTCTCATATCATGCAGGAAGTAGAAGCGGTTTGTGACAGAGTAATCATCATCAACAAGGGACAAATTGTTGCGGACGATCGGATGATAAACCTGCAAAAAGGCAATGCAGAAACACATTTTGTTTCAGTTGTATTCAAAGAAAAAGTTGAAAAGGATATGCTGAGTAAATTAATAGATGTCAATTGCATCACATTTCAAACCGAACATTCATTTACCATAGAAACAAAAAGCCCCGAAAGTATCAGAAAGCAACTTATTCAGTTGAGTTTGGATTATGGAATGAATATCATTTCTCTGAACAGTGAAATACAACATCTTGAAGAGCTTTTTAAATTGCTTACACAGCAAAAACAAAATGATTAATTTAAAAGAAATCTTATTCAGGAATTAATAAACAATTAAAATCAGACAACCATCATGAGTTACATTGCATCTATCCACGCCAGACAAATATTGGACAGCAGAGGAAATCCCACCATCGAAGTAGATGTGCTTACTGAAAACGAAAGATTGGGAAGAGCGGCTGTGCCAAGCGGCGCCAGTACAGGCATTCACGAAGCAGTAGAATTGAGAGACAACAATAAAAAATTGTACGGTGGAAAAAGTGTATTGAAAGCAGTAAAAAATGTAAATACTATTTTAAGCGAACACTTGCTGGGTTGGGACGTTGCTGATCAGACAGGCATTGATGCAATGATGATCCAACTGGACGGAACTGAAAACAAGGGAAAGTTAGGAGCCAATGCCATGCTTGCCATTAGTTTGGCAGTGGCCAAAGCTGCTGCATTGGAAGCGAATCTTCCACTATACCGTTATATCGGCGGAACCAATGCAAAATTGCTTCCGATTCCAATGATGAATATTTTAAATGGTGGTGCTCATGCTGATAATAAAATAGATTTTCAGGAGTTTATGGTGATGCCCGTTGGTGCTTCTTCATTCAGTGAAGGATTGCAATGGGGAGTTGAGATTTTTCATTCCTTAAAATCAGTTTTAAAGAAAAAAGGGTATAGCACCAATGTTGGGGATGAAGGAGGTTTTGCACCTAATATCCAAAGTAATGAGGAGGCGATAGAGACAGTATTGTCCGCCATCCAGGCGGCAGGTTATAAAACAGGAACGCAGGTTTCTATTGCTATGGATGCAGCCAACAGTGAGTTGTGGAACTCAAAGGAAAAGAAATATATTTTTCACAAAAGCGATGGAAAAAAAATGACCAGTGAACAATTGGTGAAATATTGGGAAAACTGGGTAAGGCAGTATCCTATAATTTCAATTGAGGATGGCATGGCAGAGGATGATTGGAAAGGATGGAAGTTGTTAACAGAAGCCCTTGGAAACAGATGCCAGCTGGTTGGAGATGATTTGTTTGTGACCAATGTTAAAAGACTGGAAAAAGGCATCAATGAAAATACAGCTAATGCATTGTTGGTAAAAGTGAATCAAATAGGAACCTTGACTGAAACGATTAATGCCGTTAGCATGGCTCAGCAAAACGGCTACAATACCATCATGAGTCATAGAAGCGGAGAAACAGAAGACAGCACCATTGCTGATTTGGCAGTTGCTCTAAATTGTGGGCAAATTAAAACCGGCTCCGCATCCAGAAGTGACAGAATGGCCAAGTATAACCAATTAATCAGGGTGGAGGAAATGCTGGGCGATTCTGCTATTTATCCAAAAGGCAAAATCAGATTTGGTAAATAACTTCATCTTCAATTATTAATTTTGAAACAAATTATTTTGTAAGTAACTTGTAATAGTTATTCAAACAAGCCATGAATAAGTTTAAAAAAACAGTCAGAAACAAATACTTTATCGCATCAATTTTCTTTGTTGTTTGGATGGGTTTTTTTGATCCTAAAGACTGGAGTACAATTTCAGAAAAAAAGAAAAAATTGAGTGAATTGCAAAAAAGCGAAACAGCATTGAACAGACAGATTGCAGAAACAAGAGTTGAACTGAATCAACTGAAAAACAGTGCTGAGACCATTGAGAAATATGCTCGTGAAAAATATCTTATGAAAAAGGATAACGAGGATATTTTCATAATAAATCCTTAAAATGCACGGTAAGGACAATTTTTCGCATCAAAAAAACGTTTGAAAGTCAGCAGATAATTAAGAATCTAAAATAATATCCATGCAAAAAATAAATACAGAAGATTTAATTCAATTCCTGTATAACGAGACCTCAGAAAGTCAAAATGTCCTGATTAAAGAGGCATTAGAAAATGATCTGAACCTTAGAGATGAGTATGAGGAACTAAAAAAAACCATCGAAGAGTTGGGAACGTTGTCATTTACTCCGGATTCAAAAACAGTGGAATCTGTTTTAAAATATGCATAACATTATAAGGTAAATTCAATTTAAAATTTAATCCCGTTTCTTTGATTGAAACGGGTTTTTTATGAAAAAATCCGAACGATATCAGTTTGTTTTAGATTTCTTTTCAGATACATTTCCTCAGGCAGTAACGGAATTGTATTATGAAAATCCATTTCAACTTTTGGTTGCAGTTATCTTATCTGCTCAATGTACAGACAAGAGGGTTAATATGATTACCCCAAAAATATTTGAAAAATTCCCGGATCATGAGTCGATGGGAAAAGCAAGTTTTGAAGAATTGTTTGCCATTATTAAAAGTATTTCTTATCCGAATAATAAAACCAGGCATTTGATTGGAATGGCCAACATGCTGAAAGATCGGTTTAATGGAGAAGTGCCCATGAAAGTGGAAGAATTGATCAAACTTCCTGGCGTAGGCAGAAAAACGGCAAATGTGATTACCTCTGTAATAGACCAACAGCCAAATATGGCAGTAGATACTCATGTTTTCCGGGTAAGCTCTAGAATTGGCCTAACAAAAAATGCAAAAACGCCCCTGGCTGCAGAAAAACAACTGGTCCTTAATATTCCAAAAGAGTTGATACACAAGGCACACCACTGGTTGATATTGCATGGCAGATACACCTGTATCGCTAGAAAGCCAAAATGCCAGTCATGTGGGCTAAAAAAGGTTTGTAAATTTTTTAAAGAAAACTCGAGAAGGCAAAGTTAATTCCCGAAAATTCAGTTAATTTGTACTCTTTTATTATTGTCATTTTTGACACATATAAACGGGTAATATTTAATGAAAAAATTATCATCGATATTTTGCTTGGCAGTGGGGTTACTGTTTTATTCAAACAGGGCTGCTGCTCAATATTATTTTATTGACGATTCTTATTTCTATAGTCCACATGTGTATGAAGCAGGTGCGTCTTTGGGAGCTATGAATTGTCTGACTGATTTGGGGGGAAACAAGGGTATAGGCGACAATTTTACCAAAGACCTTAACATTGGAAAGTCAGCTTTTTGTTTAGGTGCTTTTTTTTCATACACGTATAAATCTGCCATTGGGGCCAGAATTGAAGCAACCTTTGGAAAAGTAATGGCGGATGATCAGGTACTGAAATCTGTCCCCATTACGGATATTGCAAGCACCCGCTTTAATAGAAACCTGAATTTTCAGAGTTCAATTTCAGAATATTCTTTATTGGCTGAAATTCACCCGTTGTTCATTTTGGTTAACTGGGTAAACCGTGACAAAACACCTCCTCGGTATTCACCTTATTTACTGGGTGGTATAGGATATTATTCTTTTAATCCACAGGCAAGTTATCAGGGAAGACTGATTGACTTGCAACCTTTGAGAACTGAAGGACAGGGATTTAAAGAATATCCGGATAGAGAAGTATATCGTTTAAAACAATCCAATATTCCACTTGGGTTTGGATTGAAGTATGAAATTTCTCCCATTATTAAATTGCGCGGTGAATTTTTGTACCGCATCCTTTCAACCGATTATTTGGATGATGTAAGCAAAACTTATATTGATCCTGAATTGTTTGAAAAAAATGGAATAACAGGGGTGGATCGAGACAATGCAATTATTTTAAACAACCGACAACTCAGACCTCTTTCAGGACCCGGAGGAAGAAGAGGTTTGCCTACCAATAACGATGCTTTTTTTTCTGCTAATCTGAAGGTTTCTATTGTCATTGGCGCACAAAGAGCAAATTGATTGTAAAAAATTTTCTTTGGCATACTTCAATAAGTTTTTAAAAATCAATTGTATCAAACAAATACCTTGAAAGAATCAGGTTTGATCAAATTTATCTTATGCAAGATCTCAGCGACTTTTTATCCCCTGTAAATGTGTCTGCCCTCAACGAAGACGTTGGCTATACCGATGGTCAACTGGCAAAGCATATTTTGATTTACGAATCATTTATTCCTGATATCAGCGATACGGATATTGTAATTATAGGTATAAATGAAATGAGGGGAAGTGGTTTGGGGGTATCTGGTGTTCAGTCCGCGGATGTGGTCAGAAAACATTTATATCAGTTGCATTACTGGCATACGACTGTCTCAATTGCAGATTTGGGAAATATCAAATCGGGAGCTTCCATTAATGATTCCTATGCAGCCCTTAAAACAGTAGTTGCGGAAATTATCAGATTTGGAAAAAGGGTATTGATTATTGGTGGCTCGCACGACATTACACTGGCACAACACAATGCCTATAAAGAATTGAATCAGATAATTGAAGCCACCTGTATTGATGCATTCATAGATCTTAAAGGAGACAGTCAGTTAAAAAGTGAGAACTTTTTAATGGAAATGCTGACAGGGGAACCCAATATTGTGAATCATTACAATCACATCGCTTTTCAAAGTTATTTTGTTCATCCCAGAATGCTTGAAACTATTGATAAACTGAGGTTTGACTGCTACAGGGTTGGAGTGGTTAAGGAAGAAATCTCGGAAATGGAGCCGGTTATCAGAAATTCCAATTTATTGAGTTTTGACATTTCTGCAATTAAATCCAGTGAAGCTCCATCTCATTCAATTAGTCCTAACGGATTATCAGGAGAAGAATCGTGCAGATTGATTCAATATGCAGGCCAAAGTAAAAAACTCACCAGTTTGGGCATTTACGGATACAATGCAGGTCATGATTTGAATGAATTGACAGCTGTTCAGATTGCACAAATGATCTGGTATTTCATTGATGGTCATCAAAAAAGCAAATTTGAGTCCGACTTGAATGACCTTTCTGCTTTTAACGAATTTCATACATTTTTTTCTGAGGCAGATACGCTGTTTCTGCAAAGCAAAAGATCCAATTTATGGTGGATGCAGCTTCCTAATAAGAAATTCATTGCATGCAGCCAAAAAGATTATATCAAGGCAAGCATGAATGAAATGCCCGAAAGATGGTTGAGGGCTTTGGAACGTGCCGTATAAATTATAGACTAAGAATCTAATTGTCTATTGTATGTTTTAATGAAAAAATATTTTTATTATTCTTTAGTGCTTTGTTTTTTTATGTCCTGCAGAATGGGCAAAAGTGTTTTTAAATCATCCGAACACTTCTTATTTGAGGATAGCATCATCACTTCTGCGCATGTAGGAATCAGTATTTATGAACCATCATCCAATCGATATTTATATCAAAAAAATGCCGGCAAATATTTTGTGCCTGCCAGCAATACAAAATTATTTACCCTTTATTGCGGGTTGAAATATTTAGGCGACAGTTTGATTGGGTTGCAATATTTTGAAAAGAATGATACTGTTTTTATATTACCCACAGGAGACCCTACCTTTTTACATTCTGACTTCACCTATCAGCCAGCGTATAATTTTTTAAATAATCAGCAGCATCCGATTGTTGTTGTAAAAAGTAGCAATAATTATCAACCTGTAAAGTATGGAAATGGCTGGTCATGGGATGATGCGGATGAGTCATTCATGCCCCAAAGAAATTCGTTTCCAATGTTTGGCAATGTTTTGCAACTGGAATGCAGGAAGTCATTGTCGGGAAATATGAATACAACACAAGTGGAACCCATTTTGTCCGATTTCAAAATAAATTATTCGGTGGACTCTTCTGCCAACAAATCCAAAGTTCACAGGATACAAAATGAGAATGTATACAATGTTGTTTTTTGCCCAAAGGATAGTGCTGTAAAAAAAACCATTCCCTTTGAAACAAATGGATCAGAAACAACTATTTCATTTTTGAAGAAAAAGTTCAACCTATCATCTATTCCTGAAAACACATTGAAGCAACCAGGCTCTCTTAAACAAATTAAAACACAAGTCAGCGATTCAATGTTTAAGTATATGATGTATAACAGTGATAATCTATTTGCTGAACAAACATTGTTAATGTGCTGTAATGCTGCAGCATGGAGTATGAATGAAGAGGAAATGATTTCGTTGTTATTATCAAAGGAATTTAAAAACATCCCCCATAAACCCCGTTGGGTGGATGGATCGGGCTTAAGCAGGTATAATTTATTTACCCCTGATGATTTTGTTTACATTTTAAATAAAACAGACAAAGAATTTGGTGAAACTAGACTCAAGCAAATTTTACCAACAGGCGGCAGGGGTACATTGAAAAACTATTATCTGCAGGACAGTGGTTTTATTTATGCCAAAACCGGTTCAATGAGCGGAATTTTTTCAATCAGCGGTTTGTTGTTTACTCAGAAAAAAAAGAAGTTGATATTTTCAATTCTTATCAATAATTACTTTGGCAATTCTTCTTTTTTAAAAAAAGCTGTTGAAAAATACCTCACTCATATCCGTCAACAATTTTAATTAATAAAGATCACCAGCTCATCGGAACTTCTATTGCAAGCAATTCCGAGTCAATGGATGCTTTGATGGAAAATTGTTCAGTGTTTGTAATTTCTACAGCATCTCTTGAAGAAAGCTCTTGATTATTGATACTGATGCTTCCTTCAATAACAACCAGATACACGCTGTTGTTTTTAAAGCCGTTGATATATTCAATTGACTGACCTGCATTTAATTTGGCAAGGGCAAAGCGCGCATCCTGATTGATCCATAGTGCTTGATCTGTTTCCAATGGCGAAACAACAATCTGCCACTTATTTATCCTATCCTGAATATTGAAACTTCGTTGATCATATCTCGGGGTGATATTTTTTAATTTCGGAAATACCCAAATCTGAAAAAGAGTCAATGGTTCGATTGCGGATGCATTTGCTTCAGAATGCAGAATGCCCGATCCGGCACTCATGATCTGAACATCGCCGGCTTTGATGATTCCATTACCACCTGTATTGTCTTTATGTTCAATTGCTCCGGAAAGCGGAATGGTCACTATCTCCATATTGTCATGAGGGTGAGCAGGAAATGCTCCTCCTCCCATAATAAAGTCATCATTCAATACACGCAATGCACCAAAGTGAACTTTCGCTGGATTTTGATAATTCGAAAAACTGAAATAATAATTGGGTTTCAGCCAGCCATAATCTGCCGAACCTCTTTCATTGGCTCTTTGAATTACTGTATGCATGATGGTTAATTCAAGTGACTAAAATCTTCAGGAGTTAGGGGATGTTGAATTTCCTCCTCTCTGTTTTCGTTGTATTCAATGATGAAGTTGTTTCTGCCTTCTCCTGTAATGATTTGAAGGTATTTTTGCTGAACCAGCTCCAGCATATTCAGAAAAATAAAAATTGCGTGGATTCTGTCTTCACAAACTTCAAATATTTTTTCGAAGGACAATGTTTTTTCAGTGCGTGAGAGATCAAGCATGTAATCTCTGCATTGTTCCATTGTGTAGTTGTATTGAACAACGGTATGTACGGGTCTGTTGTTTTTTTGTTGTAATCGCTGAATCACTTTTTCAAATGCCTTCATCAGCTTGAACATGGTAACGGTTTGGATTTCAGTACCTTCACCTGCTTCTTCCCCGATTTGGTTCAATTCCTTCAAGAGATTTCCTCTTTTCAGCATCAGCATTCTTATCGCTTCCATTTCTGCCATTTTGATGGAGGCTTCCTTGAATTTTTTGTATTCAAGAATTTTGTCCACCAACTCCATTCTGGGATCGATTTCATTTCCCTGAGCATCCAGTTCTTTTCTGGGTAAAAGCATTTTGGCCTTTATTCGCATTAAGGTGCTGATGAAAAGTATAAATTCACTGCTTAATTCAATGTTTAATTTTTCCGACTGATGAATATGGTCCAGAAAGTCATTGGTGATTTTTGTAATGGGAATATTGTATATGTCCAGCTCATCTCTCTCAATAAAGAAAAGTAAAAGATCAAATGGGCCCTCAAACTGATCTAATTTTATTTGATAGGAAGGGTTGTTGCTCAATTTTTTTGTTTTTTAATTAAAAGAGTGTCAAAGGTATATATTTCAATCGTTTCACTGAGTATTTATTGAATTAGTTTTTTCCTAATTTATAGGAAAAGCCGATGCCCATCAATTGAAGCCATTGGGGTGCGGGACCCTTTGATGCATCTGTATTGGTGGTGTTGTCATCATAAATCATATCGATATTGAAAGTGAAGTTGATGTACTTAGTTATGCCGGCAGATAGGCTGTTGGTCCAGAAAATATCTATATTTTCCGGGCTGCTTTTGTAGTTGGAGAAAAGATCGACTTTTGATTTGTAATTGAATTTTTTTGCAAATGAAGTAAGATAGTTTGCGGATAAAAAAGCACCCCATTCGGACTTTACTGCTTTTCCAGATGGAATACCGTACAAAAATCCAAGCGATTTATCATTAACCAATATCCACCTTGCTGTAATGGGTGAAATCATCAATGAAAAATTGTCCTTTGGTTTGTAATCCAAACCCGCTGACAAAAGCAGGTAAGCGGGGGTAAATGTTTTTGAAGTGAGTGTAGAGGTGTCGATCCCGGATTTTGATTTAGAGTAGGCATAGCCGTTAGCAAATTGCGATCTTCCGTTAAACAAAATTGCAGTGTTCAATTTGGAATTAAGCGCATAGCCGTATTTTGAAACCAGATCAATGCGGTCATTGGACTTTCTTCTGCCCAGGCTGGTCGTTTGCACTATGCCATAGGCCAGATCTAATGTATTGTCCCATGATTTTTTTTCTTTTTTGAAAAAGGCAAAAAGATTTGAAAAGGCATTTATCGAGAATGAAAATCTTTCACCTCCTGCAGACCAGTTGCTCAGCGAGCCCTGATTTAGGTTTACATTGAATTTAGCTCCTTTAGTCCAACTTCCGGGAATTGAATCGGGTACTACATTTTTAATTTTGATAGAAGCATTGTTTTTCAGATTTACAACTGTAGAGTCCTGGCTGTTGGACGTTATTGTTTGTAATAAGAACGTTAAAAGAAAAATCATTTTTTTCATATTCAGGGGTATTATTTTTTCAACAAATCTCTTATTTCTTCAAGTAACTTATCGGTAGTAGAAGGCTCTGTTGAATTGTTTTCTTCTCTTTTTATCAGGCGGTTCATGGTTTTTAGCAAAGTAAAAAGAACGACTGCAATTATTGTAAATTTCAGAATCGCAGAAAGAAAACTTCCATATTTTACAGATCCCCATGTTAAAGTAGCAATTTCTTTTGCTCCTGCAGCTTTAAGTGCCGGGGTCAGCAATAATGGTGTGATGATATCGTCTACTAATGACGCTACAATATCGCCGAAGGCTGCGCCAATGATTACAGCTACAGCAAGTTCAATAATATTACCTCTCATTATAAACGCCTTGAATTCCTTGATAAATGACATAACTATGCTTGATTTTTTTATGAATTATAGTCAGTAAAATAACAATAAAAAAACATTGTACTAAAATTAAATTATTATAAATCTGACTAATTATTGAATATTTGTGCAAAATAAAACGAGGTATGATGAATAGTAATCTTCAAAAGTGGTCGTTGTTTACAGTGCTTGCATTTGTATGGGGAAGTAGTTTTATTTTGATGAAAGAAGGGTTGAACCATCTGAACTATTTTCAGGTTGCTTCTGTTAGAATTGTAGCATCCGGATTAGTGCTTCTTCCCTTAACTTTTCAGGCTTTTAGAAAAATACCTTTTAATAAAATCCACCTTGTCTTTTTTTCTGGTGCATTGGGAAGCATGATACCTTCCTATCTTTTTTGTTTGGCTGAAATGAGCATCGACACATCCCTTGCAGGAGCATTGAATTCCCTCACGCCCATATTTGTAATTATTAACGGGGCTCTTTTTTTCAAACTAAAAACTGATAAGCAAAAGGTAACAGGCATATTGATTGCATTCCTGGGTTGTACGGGTTTGTTTTTCAGTCAATCATCCCTGTCAGAAATGAACAATCTGGGGTATATTTTGCTTATTGTAATTGCGACATTTTGTTATGGTTTAAATGTGAACCTCGTGCAAAAGTATCTGAAGGATATACCTTCTTTGCAGATAGTGTCCATGGCAATGTTTTTGAATTCCATCCCGGCCTTTGCAGTACTCATTTATTCGGGATATTTTAATCTTGATTTTCATCAGGCCGGTGTCATTCATTCTACCTTTTATTCTGCTTTATTGGGAGTTGGCAGCACTTCAATTGCGAATATTATGTTTTACATGCTGATTAAAAAAGCAGGACCCGTGTTTTCTTCAATGGTTACTTATGGAATTCCTTTTGTAGCAATGATATGGGGTGTTTTATACGGCGAAAAAATAGGGGCACTTCAAATATTTAGCCTTTGTATAATATTATTTGGGGTTTATTATGCAAACCGCAGGGCGAATCCCGAAATTAGATAAAGTTTGTTGTCAATTTCCTGCAGAAAATTATTGATTTCAGTTTTTTTTGTAAGCCCCATTCCCTACCTTTGCGCCCAAATTATAACCTAATTTTCTAAAATCATTTTATGGCAAATACAGGTAAAATAAAGTCAGTTATCGGAGCTGTTGTGGATGTGCAGTTTGATAAAGATTCCAAGCTTCCGGAAATTATGAATGCACTTGAGTTGAAGCGTGAAAACGGGGACACTCTGGTGTTGGAAGTTCAGCAGCATTTGGGTGAGGACAGTGTTAGGACTATTGCAATGGACGGTACTGAGGGTTTGGTGCGTGGAACTGTTGTAACAGATACAGGCAGACCGATTACAATGCCGGTTGGTGAAGGTATAAAAGGACGTCTGTTTAATGTAACAGGTGACGCAATTGATGGTTTGCCACAGGTTAGCAAAGCCGGAGGACGTGCTATACATGCTAAGCCGCCATTATTTGAAAACTTAAGTACTGCTTCAGAAGTGTTATATACCGGAATCAAAGTAATTGATTTGATTGAGCCTTATGCTAAAGGGGGTAAAATTGGATTGTTTGGTGGTGCAGGAGTAGGAAAAACAGTATTGATTCAGGAGCTTATCAATAATATTGCCAAGGCATACAGTGGTCTTTCTGTTTTTGCCGGTGTGGGAGAGAGGACGCGTGAAGGTAATGACCTGATGAGAGAAATGATTGAAGCAGGTATCATGAACTATGGCGATGCTTTCAAACATAGTATGGAAGAAGGTGGATGGGATTTAAGTTCTGTGAATATGGAGGGACTGAAAGATTCAAAAGCAACATTTGTATTTGGCCAAATGAATGAGCCACCAGGTGCAAGAGCAAGAGTGGCATTGAGTGGATTAACCCTTGCCGAATACTTCCGTGATGGAGAGGGCGATGGTCAGGGAAAAGATATCCTTTTCTTCGTAGATAACATATTCCGTTTCACACAGGCGGGTTCCGAAGTGTCTGCTTTGTTGGGTCGTATGCCAAGTGCGGTGGGATATCAGCCTACACTTGCTACTGAAATGGGTCTGATGCAAGAGCGTATCACATCTACTAAAAATGGCTCAATCACCTCTGTTCAGGCGGTTTATGTACCTGCGGATGATTTGACAGATCCGGCTCCCGCAACAACATTTGCTCACTTGGATGCTACAACAGTACTGAGTCGTAAGATTGCTGATTTGGGTATTTATCCTGCGGTGGATCCGTTGGATTCTACTTCTAGAATTTTGACTCCACAAATCGTTGGTGAGGAACATTACAATACTGCCAACAGAGTTAAATTGATTTTACAACGTTATAAGGAATTACAGGATATCATTGCTATTCTTGGATTGGATGAACTTAGTGATGAAGATAAACTGGTGGTATCCAGAGCTCGTAAAGTACAACGCTTCTTAAGTCAGCCTTTCTTTGTGGCTGAACAATTTACGGGACTTAAAGGAGTATTGGTACCAATAGAGGACACTATTCGCGGATTCAATGCCATTATGGACGGAGAAGTAGATGAATATCCTGAAGCGGCATTCAACCTGGT
>CAZCOL010000005.1:15439-36336 GCA_964500545.1 uncultured Ferruginibacter sp.
TGTTTATGAAACTGGAGATACTAACACCCGAAAAAAAAGTATTCAGCGGAGATGTATATGGGGTTCAATTGCCCGGCATCAGCGGATTGTTTGAAGTGCTGGATAAACATGCTCCTCTTGTTAGTGCTCTGAAGGCAGGATCTTTAAAAGTGCTTAAAGACAAAAACAATAATTCCTCCTACACAATTAAAAGTGGTTTTGTAGAAGTGCTCAACAATAAAACAACTGTTCTTGTAGAAGCTGCAATGGAAAAATAATTATTCAATTGTATTTTCATAAAATATGTTAAAAGCCTTCACAAAGTTGAGGGCTTTTTTTATGACAAAAATTTGACAATACAAAAGTTTCATTTACAAAATAAAAGCTACTTTTAGATGATTAAAACCATAATACACATTAAAATATCAGTATGAAAAAAATCGGTGTAATTTTTATTAGTCTTCTGATTGTAAATTTTGTTTATGCACAAGATAATCAGGGAATCAGCAATCAGGTGATAAAATTATCGGCCCCATTGCAACAACTTGGCGACAATGAAATCAGGTTTAATCTGGCGAGTGCCATCGCAGGGCTACCTGAGTTCAACTACGAGAGATTTGTTTCTGACAATGCCGGAATTGGAATTGCGGTGGCTGTTTCATTGGAAAAGCCTGAAAATATGTACACCAGATCGGAATTCATGCCTTATGGCCGCATTTATTTCGGAGAAAGAAAAGCATCCGGCTTTTACATTGAGGCCAATATGGCTGTCATTGGACAAAGAGAATATTATACATCTTACATCTGGGATATAAATGGGAATACCACTACTAGACTAATTGATAACAAATCTGTATGTTTTGGGATGGGCGGTGCAGTTGGAGCAAAATTGCTTACAAGAAATGGGTTTGTGGGAGAAATATATTTAGGTGGAGGAAGGGTTTTTGGAAACGCAATAGTCGAAGGATATCCAAGAATAGGGTTTAGTATCGGAAAAAGATTTTAATTATACTTCTAAAAATTAAAATGCAATTTCAGTTTGAAATCATCGATGCAAAAAATTGTTAGTGTTGTAATAAAAAAGACCACTTTATTCGCACTATCTGTTATTCTTGTGATCTCAACTAAATCTCAGGATGTCATAAAACTAAGATCAGGTGATTCCTTGTTGGTGATTGTTAAAGAAATTAATCTGAAGGAAGTTGTTTATAAAAAACTTGGATTCTCAATAAGAAATCCTGATTACAAAATGCCGATTTCATCTTTGAGTTATATTGTTTACAACAATGGAACCAAGGAATATTTTACGAACACAAATGCTGTTTACCCATCAGATTCAATGATTTTAAGTAATCGGGATTATTTTTCAAATGGTTACAATGATGCAAAAATTAATTACAAAGGGTACAAGTCAGCAGCAACACTCACATTTGTAACCAGTTTGTATTCCCCCTTCATTGGGCTGATACCTGCAATTATATGTTCAGCAAAAGCACCCGAGTATCAAAGTCTCTCATCAAACTATAATGTTTTGATGTCAAATTCCGATTATAGGGATGGTTATTTCCAAAAAGCCAAAAAAATCAAACAGCAAAAAGTTTGGAAAAACTGGCTGATTCCAACTTCCATATGGACTGCTGCATTGGTTGGAGCAATTATCATAGTAAACAATTCCATTCCTTGATATCAAAAAATGAAGTGAATACCATTCATTTTATTTGTTTTTAAAAGGGTTTCTTAATTGAACGTAAGCCCATGCACAAAAAGGCAATGCTACCAATGTAATCATTGAGTAATAGTTTTTAAAAATAAGGTATGCGCATATAGTGATCAAAAAAAGAAAAATCGGGTAAACAATAAAAAGTAAACCAACGAGTATGGAATCATAATGATCGCTCTCACTCGCCATTTTTCTGCAAATTGTCCTAAGTGGTAAATAAACAGGTGCATGAATCCATTTTCCGATGATGGAAGGGAGTAGAAGAAAGGGTTTGTAAAAAGTAGTTTGATTGATTGAAAATCTCTTTTGAATTTCCTCGATATTGTTTGAATCGATTTGATGAACAATGCAACTCAATTCTTTTTTTAGTTTTTCATTGAATTTCTTGACGGCGTGCCCATCAAACTTTTCAATTTCAATAGTATGTCGATTGAATGTTTCGCCAAAATTTAATTCAACAATTTTTCCGAAAGACCTGAATGAATGATAATTGATACCAGCAGGCAAAATAGTTAAATCAATTCCTTCTTCCCAGCTACTGAAAGCAAGTCTGGCAGTGCCTTTTTTAAGTGGTCTCAATTTCCATTCGTTGATACATAAACCTTCGCTAAAAATAAGTACAATACCATCTTTTTTGAAAATTTCCCTGCATTTTGCAAAAGTATCATAGTTGCTATTCAGATTTTCTGAACCCTCGCTGATTCTGTAAACAGGAAGAATGTTCAATTTCTCAAGGATGAAGCTGATAAACTTATTTTTGAATGAATCTCCTCTTGCCAAAGAGTAAATGGGTCTTTTAAAAATAGTCGCTAAAATTATAGCATCGAGAAAAGAATTAGGATGGTTGCAAGCTATTAATAAAGGACCATTCATCTCCAGCATTTTTCTGTCGCTGATGGCGAGAGATCTGCAGTAAATTTTGATAGCTGCCTTAGCAGGTATTTTAATTAATCTAAAAAGCAATTGAGAGGGTTTCGCAGGTCATTAATTTAATTGAGGATCTAATGGATAGTTGATTAGTTCTTTATAATCCGGTCCCATAAGCAGTATGCTTTCCTTCCATACATATTCTGAAGGACAATTGAAAACAATGGAATCAGTCGAATTAGACAATAACCAGCTTTTTTCTTTCAGCTCACCATTCAACTGACCCGAACTCCAGCCACTGTATCCGAGAAAAAATTTTATTTTATCATACTCAAGTTTGTTTTTCAAAATCAGCTCTTTAACACTTTCAAAATCTCCACCCCAATAAACGGATTCGGATATTTTTTGACTGCCGGGTATCAGATTTGGATACTGATGCAAGAAATGAATACTGTCATTCTCTACCGGGCCTCCAACATATACAGGAGTTTGTATTTGGCCAAGGCCATCAATCAGTTGATTGAGGGAAAGATTGAATTTTCTGTTTAAAGCAAATCCTATACTACCGGATTTATTATGACTGCATAAATAAATGACGGATCTTTTGAAATGATCATCTTTCAAAAAGGGATCAGCAATCAATAACATATTATCTTTGATGCGCATCATTTTTCTAAAGTAGTCAATAATTAATAAAAAAATATTAAACGCCGTATGTTTTTTATTTTTTTAAAAAGTTAAAGTTTTGCTTTTATAAATTCAATATCTTGGAGACAGTAAATCTCTGCATAATTTTGCCATTCAATTTAAAATGATGAAAAGGGTTTTCCCGATAATCACAATATTGATCAGTCTTTCTTTATTGGGATTGATTTACTTTCAATTCACTTGGCTTACTTCAGCCCGTAATACAAAAGAAAAACAGTTGAGGGAAAATATCTTTCTTGCTACAACGGAAGCGGCTGAAAAGCTAATGGAAAACAAGTCGGATTTTTTATTGCTGAACAAAAACAAGGACTTGAACTTTTCGAGTGAAAAACTCAAGCTGGACATTCTTAGGCCATCTGTAGTGCAGCGTTTCACAAAAGATGAAATCAATGCTGTTATCAGAAGGTCATTTGACAAACGTTTGCTCGAGGGCATTCAGTTTGAGTTTGCTGTTTCGGATAACAGCATCACCGGAGAGCAAGTGCAAAGCGAGCAATTTTTCAAATATTTTATTGATTCTACCCACAATACAAATGTTGCCATTCCTTTAACTCCTCCTCCCGGAAGTACTTATGAAAATCTTGCAAAAGAAGAGTTTTTGGTGGTAATTGTACCTAATCAAAGCTCGATTGTATTTAAGGAAATTCTTTGGTTTATTATAGTTTCAGTTTTGTTTACAATGATCATCATTACTGCTTTTTTCATTACAATAAAAGCCTTATTGAGACAGAAAAAACTCAGTGAAATAAAGTCGGATTTCATCAACAACATGACCCACGAATTTAAAACCCCTTTGGCTACTATTTCTCTCGCAGTGGATGCCTTGAAGAATGACAAAGTGGTTACGGATAAAAGTAAGCATGATTATTTTACGGATATTATTAAAGAAGAAAACAAGCGAATGAACAAACAGGTTGAAACGATACTTCAAGCCGCTTTGTTTGATAAGAAAGAAATACAGCTAAGCAACAAGTTGATATCGGCTCACGACCTCATTCAAACCGCCGTAAATAATATCAAACTTCCTTTGGAAGAAAAAAGCGGAACCATAGATCTTGAATTAAAAGCCACAGCTGATACTATATTCGGGGATGAACTTCATTTCGCAAACATCATAAACAACCTGCTGGAAAATGCAGTAAAATATTCGAAAGAAAGCGGCCTTTTCATACGCATTATCACCGAAAACAACCGAAATCAGCTGGTCATAAAAATCTCCGATAATGGCATTGGAATGAGCAGAGAAACATTAAAGAAAATTTTTGAAAAATTTTATAGGGCACATACCGGAAATATACACAACGTAAAAGGATTCGGACTGGGCTTGAATTATGTAAAATCTATGGTGGAAGCGCATAAAGGAAGCATCAAAGCTGAAAGCTCCTTAGGTATCGGCTCTACTTTTATCATTCATTTACCTCTGGCAAAGTAGCTACTTTTTTAAATTTTCCACCGATATCCTACGGTTATCCACATCTATTCACATCTATCCACACGCTTTTGGGTTAAAAAACACGATTTTGGCTGAAAAAATCAGTAAAATCAGGTAGTATACATCTGTGGATAAATATCTTCAATCATTTATGTGTTACAAAGTGGGAAATTGTGTTAATTTGTGTCGATTATTTAAAAATTAACTCAAATCCTCATTATGATAGGTTTCATAGGCGAATATGAATCTACCGTTGATGCTAAAGGAAGATTTCTTCTTCCCTCAGGTTTCAAGAAACAGATACCTGAATCGGAGAAAGCTTTATTTGTGCTAAACAGGGGTTTTGAAAAATGTCTGACCCTCTATCCAATTCAAAGCTGGAAACCATTGTTTGAAAAAATCAGCCAACTGAATGATTTCGATCCCAAAGTTAGAGAGTTCAGGCGTTATTTCCTGAACGGCGCCATACAAATCGAATTGGATTCGGCCGGAAGATTGTTGTTGCCGAAAAACCTAATGGAATACGCGGGTTTGGAAAAAGATATCGTATTGGTTTCTGCTGTCAATAAGCTTGAAATATGGGATAAGTCAAGGTATCAACAGTTCTTTGACGGGATATCATCCGATGATTTCAGCAATCTTGCAAATGAAGTGATGAATGATAAGTCCGACAAGTTGAAACCAGGACAGCAATAATGAAAGATTCTTTGAAAAATGTAGGGACAACGTCAACTGAACAGCGGGAGGTTTACCATGTACCGGTCATGTTGCAGGAAACAATTGAAGGAATGGCAATCAAAAGGGACGGTGTATATGTGGATTGCACTTTTGGAGGCGGAGGGCACAGCAGAGAAATATTGAAACGGCTGGGTAAAAATGGGAAGCTATTTGTTTTTGATCAGGATAGTGCCGCTTTACAAAATATTCCTAATGATGAAAGGCTGGTATTTATACAAGAAAATTTCAGGCATATAGGAAAATTTTTAAGGGTGAATAAGTGTTTGAAAGTGGATGGTATCCTGGCGGATTTGGGTGTATCAAGCCATCAGTTTGATGAGCCCGAAAGAGGATTTTCAATCAGGTTTGATGCTGCACTTGATATGAGGATGGATAAAAGGCAAAGATTGACAGCATCAAAGATCATTGAAACCTATACAGAACATCAGTTGCATAAGTTGTTTGAAAAATACGGAGAAGTTACCAATGCCAAAACGCTTGCAAAATTGATTGTTGAAAAAAGAAACACCGTTTCTCTGGATACAATTTCAAAATTTAAGCAATTGATTCAACCTATAGCAAAAGGTAATCCAAACAAATATTTTGCACAGGTTTTTCAGGCATTGAGAATTGAGGTTAATGATGAAATTGGTGCACTGAAAGAAATGCTTGAACAATCTGTGGGTTTACTCAAAACAGAGGGAAGAATTGCCATCATAACTTTTCATTCTCTTGAGGACAGGGTTGTCAAAAATTTTTTTAAATCGGGTTCTACCGAAATGATTGTGAAGGATGATATTTACGGAGTAAGTCCATCCAATCCATTGAAAGTAGTAAATAAAAAACCGATTGAGGCAAGTGGCAGTGAGGTGAAAATAAATCCACGTTCAAGAAGTGCAAAATTGCGCATTGCAAAAAAAGCAGATTAACATGAGCTCATCCAGAAACAGAAATGACATTTCAACAAATGAAAAATTTGAATTCAAAAAATATTTTAACTACGCCAATATTGTTAAGAATATCCCCTTCATACTTTTTTTGTCGGTGCTTGCAATTATGTATATATATAATGGTCACTATTCAGATAAGTTAACGAGAAAGATAAGTGCAAGCGAGAAGAATGTCAGAGAATTGGAATACGAGTATAAAACAATAAAAAGCGAAGTTATTTTCAGAAGTAAGGCCAGTGAGTTACTGAAAGTAGTTGAGCCTATGGGTTTAAAAGAATTAAAAAAATCTCCGGCATTGCTTTCCGATTCTACAGAATCTGAGATGCAATGATTAAAAGTTGAGTCTATATAAAAATAGGGTGTTTAAAATAAAAGGTAGATGGAAATTAAAAAGGACATATTATGGAGGGTTTATCTCTGTTTTCTCCTAATGATATTTATTGGGGTAGCTATTTTAGGGAAAGTTTTTTATATACAAACAGTTGAGGGAAACTATTGGAAAAGTCTGGATGACAGTTTGCATCTTAAATATGTACCAATTAATGCCGAAAGGGGAAGTATTTACAGTGAAGATGGGAATATTTTAAGCACCTCAATTCCTGTTTTTGATATTTATGTCGATTTTGGAGCAGGAGGATTGAGAGAAAAAAATGGCAAAAGATTCAAGGACAATATTGATTCGCTGAGCTATTGTTTGAATATGTTGTTTCAGGATAAAGCCGCTGAGGAATACAAAAATGAATTGGAGATTGCATACAAAAATATCGACCGTTATTATTTGCTAAAAAGAAAAATATCTTTCGAAGAGTACCGCCAGATGAGAAATTTTCCGTTAGTAAGAATGGGAAGAAATAAAAGTGGTTTCATTTTTGATGCAAGAGACAAAAGAATCAATCCTTATGTATTGCTGGCAAACAGAACCATAGGCCTGTCAAGAGAAGATTCCTCTAAAAATATAGGACTGGAAAAATCCTATGACAGCGTTCTTAGGGGAACTACCGGTCAAAGACTGATGAGATATACTGCCGGCGCATATATGCCGGTTGATGGCGCGGAAATTGATCCTGAAAACGGAAAGGATATCATCACTACACTCGATACATATATGCAGGATGTGGCAGAAAATGCATTGATGAAGATGCTGGTAAATAATAAATCCATTCATGGTACAGCAATTGTGATGGAAACTGAAACTGGGAAAATTAAAGCTATTGCCAACCTTGGAATACAGCCGCCAGACAGCATTTACTCGGAAATTTTTAATTATGGAATTGCTAAAGCAACTGAACCCGGATCTATTTTTAAATTAGTCACTTTGCTGAGTTTATTAGAGGATAAATACATTACTATTGATTCAAAAGTTGATTGTGAGGGGGGGGCAAAATATTTTAATGGGTTAAGAATAAAGGATTCTCATTTGGGTGCCGGAGTATTGACTGTCAAAGAAGCTTTTTTTAGAAGCAGTAATGTAGCTTTTGCAAAACTTGCAACTCAATACTATCAGGAACAGCCTATGAAATGGTGGGAACATATTGATCGTTTCAGATTGAATAAGCCTACGGGCATTGAAATCGTTTCTGCATCCGGCAGGCCCACCATAAAAAACCCCAAAAATAAAAACTGGGAAAAAACTACCATTCCTTTCATGGCTCATGGTTATGAGGAGCTGGTAACACCTTTGCACATGCTGATGCTGTACAATGCAGTGGCAAACAATGGAAAAATGATGAAACCTTACCTCGTTAGTTCCATAAGGCAATATGGTGTAGAGGTAAAGAAAATCAATCCGGAGGTTTTGGTGGAGAAAATATGCAGCGATGAAGCAATAGCTCAGGCAAAAGAATGTTTGAAAGCAGTTGTGGACAGCGCTCATGGCACCGCTCACAGAATCGTTTTTGATTCGGGCTATTCTATCGCCGGAAAAACAGGTACGGCTGTAACTGCCAATGACAATAAAGGATACAACAAAGGAAATAAAATTTATCAGGCGTCTTTTATCGGGTATTTTCCTGCAGAAAAACCAAAATACACAATTGCAGTAGTTATACAAAATTCAAAACATTCCAAGAAAATATATGGCGCAGACGTATCCGGAACAGTATTCAAAGAAATCAGCGATAAGATTTACAGCCATTATTTATCCAAAGCTGAAAAAAAGGAAAATATTCAACGTGATTCATCCGAATACAATTATGTAGGGATGAAATCAGATATGCAAACTATTTTTTCCAGATTAAAAATCAATTACAGGGATTCTGTTGCCGGAAGTGGCGGAGTTTGGAGGTCGGTATTTTATAAGAACAATTCTGCTGAACTGAAAAGTGTATCTCAGGCAACTGCACAGAACGAAGTGGTACCGGATGTAAGAGGAATGGGATTGAAGGATGCTGTGTATTTATTGGAAAATAAGGGGCTACAGACAATTGTGTCCGGAAAGGGAAGAGTCGTTACTCAAAGTTTGGGAGCAGGTATAAATTTCAAAAAAGGTCAAAAGATATTAATCATGCTTAATTAAGCATAAAATTGATGTTAAGAGATATTCTATATACAGTCAGAATCACTTCAGTGTTTGGAAGTACAGACATTGAAATCATGAATCTCCAAACAGATTCAAGAAAAGTGACAAAAGGCAGTTGTTTTATCGCATTGAAAGGAAACTCGTTTGATGGAAATGATTTTATTGAAGTTGCAATTGAAAATGGTGCAGTCGCAGTTGTTACTGAGAATTTACCCGAAAATAAAAAAGAAGGCATTACTTATATATGTGTTGAAAATGCAGCTATTGCTGCAGGGATCATGTGTAATCAGTTTTATGAAAATCCTTCTTTGAAAATGAAAGTGGTGGGCGTTACAGGTACTAATGGAAAAACTACAATTGCAACTTTACTTTGGAAATTGTTTTCAAACCTCGGGTATAAATGCGGATTGATCAGTACTGTTCAAAACCAGATTGGAGAAAAAGTCATTGAGTCGACTCATACAACACCTGATGTTATTAGCCTGAATAAACTGATACATGAAATGCATGAACAAGGTTGTACACATGTATTTATGGAATGCAGCAGTCACGCCATTCATCAACAGCGTATCGCGGGTATTCATTTTAGCGTCGCCATTTTCAGCAATATCACTCATGATCATCTGGATTATCACAAAACATTTGAAGAGTATATCAGGGTAAAGAAGTCATGGTTTGATTCGCTTAACAGTAATTCTTTTTCTGTTAGCAATGCGGATGATAAGAGAGGTTCTGTAATGCTTCAAAACACTCAATCAAAAAAATGCTATTACAGCCTGAAAACAATGGCCGATTTTAAGGGTAAAATTCTGGATAACAGCATGGATGGTCTGCACATGAGCATCAATGATCTTGAAGTTCACTTTAAGCTAATCGGAGAGTTCAATGCTTACAATATACTGGCTGTATATGGAACTGCCATTTGTTTGGGAGAAGACAAATATCGAATCCTCGAGGTTTTGAGCAATCTCAACGCTGCTGAGGGAAGATTTGATTATTTGCTCAGTAAAAATGAATTGATAGTGGGAATTGTCGATTATGCCCATACTCCCGATGCATTGTTGAATGTGCTTGCTACCATCAATAATTTAAGACTTGGCGAGCAAAAGATCATTACCGTTATTGGATGCGGAGGTAACCGTGACCAAACTAAAAGGCCTTTAATGGCAGAAGTAGCATGTCAACTTAGCGACAAAGTGATTCTTACTTCCGACAATCCAAGATTCGAAAATCCATTGGATATTTTACAACAGATGGAAAGCGGAGTAAATGTAGTAGCCCGAAAGAAAGTGGTAACAATAGCAGACAGGAGAGAAGCCATAAAAACAGCTGTAAATTTTTCTCAAAAAAAAGACATCGTTTTGGTTGCGGGAAAAGGACATGAAAAGTATCAGGAAATAAATGGAATCAAATATGATTTTGACGATAAAACTGTTTTAAGGGAAATGTTTGAGTTGCTGGAAAAATAAAAAGACAATAAATCATTAACAATGCTGTATCAATTATTTCAATGGATGGCAAAAGAAAGTTACCGGTTTCCAGGTATCGGACTTTTTCAATTCATTACATTCAGGGTACTGCTGGCTTTGATACTGTCATTGATAATTACCACCGTTTATGGAAAAAGACTTATCCTTTTTTTAAAGAAAAAACAATTGGGAGAGTCTGTGAGAGAGCTCGGTCTTCAGGGGGAAGAACAAAAGCAAGGAACCCCTACGATGGGAGGCATCATCATTCTTTTGGCGATATTGATTCCCACATTGTTGTTGGCAAATCTAGATAAAGTTTATATCAGACTGATGCTGTTATGTACTGTATGGCTTGGAGCAATCGGATTCATTGATGATTATCTGAAGATAAAATCAAAACGTATTGCAAAAGAAAAAGGAATTGATTATAAAAAAACGAATGAAGATGGTCTTGCCGGAAAATTCAAAATATTTGGACAGCTGATGTTGGGAATCATTGTCGGAACGACTCTTTATTTTAATCAGAATGTTGTTGTAAAAAGAGAAGTTATTGCAAACGCCAATGTCAGTTTGTTGAATAAAAACGGAGAAAAAATAAAATTTGATACCATTTCCGTGGATGGTAGAAAAAGAGTTTTTACAAACGCAAAAAATGTCATTACCACAATTCCATTTGTAAAAGGGCATGAGTTCAATTATGCAAGACTGTTGCCCAAGTCTATGGCAGATTACACCTATATCCTTTATATCATTATTGTGATTTTTATTGTAACTGCTGTTTCTAATGGTGCGAACATTACCGATGGATTGGATGGACTTGCTACGGGGGTGAGTGCCATCATTGGAATATGTCTCGGAATTTTTGCTTATGTGAGTGGCAACATCAAATTTGCCGAATATTTGAACATAATGTATATACCCAATTTGGGTGAGTTGTCGATTTTTATTGCAGCTTTTGTAGGAGCATGTGTGGGATTCCTTTGGTATAACTCATATCCTGCACAGGTTTTCATGGGAGATACCGGAAGTCTCGCTCTTGGAGGCATCATTGCAGCACTGGCCATTATAGTAAGAAAAGAATTATTGATTCCGATTTTTTGTGTGGTGTTTCTGATTGAGAACCTCAGTGTGATTATACAGGTAAGTTATTTTAAATACACCAAGAGAAAGTATGGGGAGGGAAGAAGGGTGTTTTTAATGAGTCCATTGCATCATCACTATCAAAAAAAGGGATTTCATGAAAGTAAAATAGCAGTGAGATTTTGGATAGTGACAATTTTAAGTGTGGCGTTGGCAATAGTGACATTGAAGCTGAGATAAAAAATCCCGAACCGAAAACAATATTAATCCGCAACCATTTGAAAACGAACAACCCATTAAATTCGATGCTTTTGAAAAACCATTTTTAAATTAATAAGAGGCAAAACAATTAATGGATGTTTGTTCCGATTTTTTTCGGACACTTACAATTCTTAACCCTAAGAAAACAAATTTTAACATTTATGCGAGGAGATGAATTCCATGCATATTGTTTGATCTGCAAATTGTATTTGCCGAATATGAAAACTATTTTTTAAAAATCATCTGCCGTCAGGGTAGCTGTAATATATAAATAACTGTCAGAAGGATAAATCATTCTTAAGAAAAAAGAAACATGCAAAAAATTGTAATTCTTGGAGCAGGAGAAAGCGGGGTTGGTGCCGCTTTATTGGCTTCCAAAAAGGGTTATCAGGTTTTTGTAAGTGACGGTGGGCCTATTGCAGATTCGTTCAGGAGTGAACTTGAAAGTCTTTCGATTCCATTTGAGGAAAATGGTCATTCAGAAGATAAAATTCTTATCGCAGATGAAATCATAAAAAGCCCGGGTATACCTGAAAAGGCAGCAATCATGAAGAAAATAAGGAAATCCCTCGTACCCGTAATTAGCGAGATTGAATTTTCTTTTCGATATGCAGGTAACAGCAAAGTGATTGCAATTACAGGAAGTAACGGGAAAACAACCACGACAGCATTAACTTATCATATTGTCAAACAGTCCGGTAAAAGTTGTGCGATGGTAGGCAATATTGGATATTCATTCGCCAGACAAATTGCCAATGATCCAAAAGAAATTTATGTTGTTGAGATCAGCTCTTTTCAGCTGGATGATATAAAATCATTTCGTCCAAAAGTAGCAGTAATTACAAATATTACCGAGGATCATCTGGACAGATACGAATACAAAATAGAAAATTATATTTCCAGCAAGTTTAAAATAATACAAAATCAGACTGAGGAAGATGTTTTTATCTATAACCTCGATGATGCCGTAACTATGAACTCCATATCTAATTACCCAATCAAATCAACCCAAGCTCCCATTACTATGAGTAGAGAACTGTCACAAGGCGCGTATTTAACCAATGCACAAATGCATCTTAAATGGAAAGAAGAGGAAATGAAAATGAGTATTGAAGATTTTGCGATTAAAGGAAAACACAATCATTATAACAGCATGGCAGCAAGTATGGCAGCAACAGCAATAGACATTCGAAAAGAAAAAATCAGGGAAGCATTGCAAACATTTCAATCACTGGAGCATCGGATGGAATTTGTTGCAACCATTAAAGGAGTTGAATTTATCAATGACAGCAAAGCGACCAATGTAAACAGTACATGGTTTGCATTGGAGAGTATGACCAAGCCTGTGATTTTGATTTTGGGAGGAGTAGATAAAGGAAACGATTACAATCTTTTGAAGGAAATGGTGATGGAAAAAGTAAAAGCCATTGTATGTCTGGGTACAGACAACAGTAAAATTCATGAGGCTTTTGGTGAGATCATACCATTGATTGTTGACACGGCAAGTGCTGAAGATGCTGTACAATCAGCATATCACTTTGCAAATAAAGGTGAAGTGGTATTGTTGAGTCCTGCATGTGCAAGTTTTGATTTATTTAAAAATTATGAAGACAGAGGCAGTAAGTTTAAACAAGCTGTTAGAAACATTTAAAACAACTGATCAAAAGCATAGATGAATCCTGTCAAGAAAATAAGAGAATTGTTCAAAGGCCATACAACAGCTGAAGCTACCGGCTTAACTTCATTCAGGGGGATTGGAGAAGTGAGCAGCAGTATCGTCAAAAAAACCGGTGGAGACAAGGTAATCTGGGCAATGGTAATCATTCTCACTTTGTCAAGTCTTTTGTTGGTTTACAGCAGTACAGGATCGCTTGCCTACAGAATGAGTCGTTCAACTGAAAGTTATTTATTCAAGCAGTTTGCTTTTATCATCATCGGATTTCTGGTTATTTATTATTTACACCAGGTCAACTATACCTTTTATTACAAACTGGCTTTATTTGGCTTTATCATTTCAATACCATTGTTGGTTTATACTTTGTCTTCCGGTGTGCAATTGAACGAGGGCAGCAGATGGATTAAGCTACCATTGATAAATCAAACATTTCAAACTTCCGATCTTGCCAAGCTTTCTTTGTTTATGTTTATGAGCAGGATTTTGAGCAGAAGGCAACAGGATATTAAATCATTTAAAAAGGGATTTCTGCCTTTGATTTTTCCGGTGTTAATTATTTGTGCTCTAATTGCCCCTGCTAACCTGTCAACTGCAGTATTGATAGGTGGTACAAGTATTTTACTTATGTTTATCGGAAGAGTCAGCACAAAACATATTCTACTGACAATTGGAGTTGCCATGATTCCTGTGATATTTATTGTGAGCATGGCTGTTTCAACATACAACAAACAAACCCATCAAACTGAAAAATTACCTTCTTTTCTTTCAGTAGGTCGTGTGCCAACCTGGATCAGCAGGATTCAAACTTTCATTTACAGTAAAAAAGACGATAATAATGAAAAGCTGTATCAGTCGAACCAGGCAAAAATCGCCATAGCAAATGGAGGTTGGTTAGGTAGAGGGCCAGGAAACAGTGTGCAAAGAAATTTTTTACCACATAGTTACAGTGATTTTATTTATGCCATAATAATTGAAGAGTATGGCATGTTGGGGGCAGGTGTGATTCTAAGCATCTATCTGATTTTTTTATTCAGGTGTATCAGAATTTACAGAAAGTGTCCATTTGCATTTGGAGCTTTTCTTGCACTGGCATTGAGTTTCACACTTGTTATTCAAGCAATGGTTAACATGGGTGTAAATGTCAGCTTATTTCCCAATACCGGTGTTACACTTCCCTTGATCAGCATGGGCGGCAGCAGTTTTTTCTTTACTTGTGTTTCCATTGGTATTATATTAAGTGTTGCAAGAAATGTGGAGCAAATAGAGGGGTCGCAATTAGAAAAAGCAATGAAAGAAAATACAGATCAAGCTGAATCGACATCATCAAATTAAGCAGAATTATTGTTATGATCGGAGTTAAAAATTTTATTATTGCAGGAGGTGGAACGGGGGGACATATTTTCCCTGCTGTTGCCATAGCCAACGCAATTAAGAAATTATCTCCCCATTCAAAAATTCTCTTTATAGGAGCCAAGGGTAAAATGGAAATGGAAAAAGTACCTCTGGAAGGCTATGAAATAAAGGGACTGACCATTGCAGGATTCAACAGGAGTTCAATTGTAAAAAATCTAACACTTCCATACAAGTTAATAAAGAGCTTTTTTCAGGTATCGGGCATTTTTAAAAAGTTCAAACCTGATGCAGTCATAGGTGTAGGAGGCTATTCGACATTTCCTGTATTGAGATTCGCACAGTCAAAAGGAATACCCACATTTATACATGAAGCCAATTCCTATGCAGGTAAAACCAATATTCTCCTTAGTAAAAAGGCAAAAATTGTTTTTACCGCATCAGATGGAATGGAAAAGTTTTTTCCTGCAGAAAAAATTCTTGTTTCAGGAAATCCTGTAAGAAAGGTGATTGTTGAAACTAAAGCAGACAAGTCGGAGTCTTTGAAAATTTTTGGATTAAGTCCGAATAAAAAAACGGTATTGGTTATTGGTGGAAGCTTGGGGTCAAAGTCAATCAATGAAGCTGTTTATGAAAACATTGAATCGTTTGGTAAACACAATCTTCAGTTGATATGGCAAACGGGAAATTTATTTGTTGAAAAAGCTGTAATGCGATGCAAAAAAATGGCTCATGTTTCAATTAATGCCTTTATTGCTAAAATGGAAAATGCTTATGCAGCAGCAGATATAGTTGTAAGCAGAAGCGGCGCCATGTCTATTGCTGAATTGTGTATTGTAAAAAAGCCGGTGATTTTTGTACCGTATCCATTTGCAGCAGAAAATCATCAGTATGTGAACGCATTTAAATTAGTTCAAAAAAATGCTGCCAAAATAGTTGAAGACCGGGATGTTATGAAAACACTGATTCCTGAAATTGTTCAATTGTCAGAGGATGAAACAGAACAAAAAAAATTAACCGATAATATAGCCCAGCTCGCTGTTGTAAATGCTGACAGTACAGTGGCTGTGGAAATTTTAAAACATTTGAATTGAAATTGACAATAAACGATATAAAGGTTTTTTTTGAAAAAGTTGCCGCTCATGAGGCAAAGGGCAGTGTAGTTTATTTTCTTGGAATAGGAGGAATCGGCATGAGTGCGATTGCAAGATATTTTAATAATAAGGGTCTTAAAGTAAAAGGGTACGATAAAACAGCAACATCACTTACACAGAAAATGATTGAAGAAGGAATTGAGATACATTACATGGATGATATTGATTCAATAGACAAGGATGCTGCTTTTGTAATTTATACTCCTGCGATTCCTAAGGACCATCAGGAACTTCAATATTTTATACAAAATGATTTTGTTATTCTTAAAAGAAGTGAGGTGTTGGGATTGATCACCCAAAATGCCTTTAATATATGTGTTGCAGGTACCCATGGAAAGACTACCACCAGTAGTATGATTGCACATATTCTCACACACAGTGGCTTTGGTTGCAATGCTTTTCTTGGAGGAATTGCTGCCAATTACGATACCAATTATTTAAATAGCGAAAACAATGTCTGTGTAGTTGAAGCGGATGAATACGACCGGAGTTTTTTAAAATTGAATCCTGATGTTGCCGTAATCACAGCAATGGACCCGGATCATCTTGATATTTATGAAAACGAGGAAAATTTTAAAAATGCCTTCATAGAATTTTCTTCCAAAATCAAACCTAATGGAATTTTGTTCAACAGGGAAGGGTTGGAAAAAACAAGCAAATTTACCTGCATTAACAGAAGGATTTACAGTATTGAATCACAAAATGCAGATGTGTATGTAAAAAATCTTACCATTAAAAATGGTGCTTATCAATTTGATGTTTGTATTGATAATTCAACTATGAATGGGTTTGTTTTGAATATGGGAGGAATGCACAACGTTGAAAATGCACTGGTATCAGTTGCAGTAGCCAAACTATTAAATATTGAGGAAGAAAAAATAATTGAAGCCGTTAAATCTTTTAAAGGAGTTAAAAGAAGATTTGAGTATGTGATTAAAAGTAATGACTGCATCATGATTGATGATTATGCCCACCATCCGCAGGAATTGGAAGCATTGATATCAGGTGCAAAAAACTTATATCCCCAAAAAAAGTGCATAATAGTATTTCAGCCTCATTTATACAGCAGAACACGTGATTTTGCGACTGGGTTTGCCCATGCATTGAATCTGGCAGACGAGATTTTTATTTTACCCATTTACCCGGCCAGAGAAGTTGCAATACCCGGAGTGACCAGCGAAATAATTGCCGAAAAAATGGACCAGCAAAAAGTCAAGTGTATTGATAAAGAAGAGTTGTTATCGGAAATTAAACAAAGAAAAAAAATAGATTTATTGGTTGTTGCAGGAGCTGGCGATATTGATTTATTGGTAAACCCATTAAAACACCTGTTGAATTAAAGAAAAAACAATGTCGAATTTTAAAAAAATAAATTTTAAGAAAATATTGATCACAATCACTTGGTTGTTGCTGATTGGCGGAGGAATTTTTTTGATGGTTGTAGGGTTTAAAAAAAAGGAGACAGCTGTTTGTAAAGGATTGGAAATAGAAATATCGGGAGGAGGCAATAATATTTTTATTGATAAAAAGGATATTGAAGAATTATTGAAGCATCTTGCCGGAAAGAGAATCGCGGGACGTCCTGTTCGTGACTTCAATCTTGCAAAGATGGAAGTAGAATTGAAAAAAGATGTGTGGCTTAAAAAAGTGGCTTTGTTCTTCGACAACAATGCCATATTGCATGTGGAAATTCAGGAAAGAGAACCTGTGGCCAGAATTTTTACAATCGCAGGAGAATCCTTTTATCTGGATGATTCAACCAAAGTATTGCCACTCAGCAACAGGCACACTGCCCGTTTGCCCGTATTTACAGGATTTGCCGGAACGTTGAATTTACTTAAGAAATCTGATTCAATTTTACTTGAGGATATCAATAGAATGGGAAAATATGTATTAAAGGACAGTTTTTTAATGTCAATGATTGATCAGATTGACATCAATAAAAAAAATCAGTTTGAATTGATTCCTAAATTGGGTGACCAGACGATTCTATTTGGTGACACATCCAATCTTGTTCAAAAATTTCAAAAATTTGAGTTGTTTTATAAAAAAGTCGTACCAATTTATGGATGGAAAAAATATTCGAAAATAAACCTTGAATATAAAAACCAGCTGGTGGCAAGTATCAGGGGTAAAGAGGAAGTAATTGCAGATTCCATGAGAACTTTAAAAATAATGAAAACACTTGCAGAGTACTCTTCAAAAATGGCATCAGATACGCTTAAAGGAATTGGACAGGAAAATGACTTGAATGCAACAGATATTTCTATTATACTGAATTCATTGCAAAGGGAGGAAGGAGCCGATAGTGATAGTATTAAAGATTTGAAACCTAAAACTGAAACAAAAAGCAACCAAATCAAACAAAATAATCCGGCAAATACAAACAAAAAGCCTAAAACTTAAAATATATGTCAACAAACGAACAAAACATACAAACTAACACAAACATCACAAGTATGAATCAGGAACAACCCATTATCGTAGGCCTAGATATAGGTACTACCAAGATTGCTGCAATTGCAGGCCGAAAAAATGAATTTGGTAAACTTGAAATCCTGGGTTTCGGCAGAGCCAACAGCAATGGTGTCGAACATGGAATGGTATTAAACATTGACCAAACCATTAAAGCAATTCAAACCGCACTAGAAAGGTGTTATGAATCCAATCCTGCCCTGAATATCAATGAGGTCTACGTTGGTATTGCAGGTCATCATATTAAGAGCATACAAACCAGGGGTGACATTGTCAGACAAAACATAGAGGAGGAAATTAGACAGGAAGAAATCGACAAACTGGTTGCAGATCAGTACAAAACTTATATACCCTTGGGTGATCAGATTATTGATGTAATACCTCAGCAGTATACTGTGGACAATTTTCAGAATATTCCCAATCCAATAGGTTACAGCGGAGTGAAGGTAGGTGCCAATTTTCATATCATTACTGGCGATAAAAATGCCATTCGCAATATCAACAGAAGTGTTGAAAAAGCCGGACTAAAAACCAAGGACCTGGTTCTCCAGCCTCTTGCATCAGCAGCAGCCGTGATGGACGAAAAAGATCTGGAAGCGGGTGTGGCTATTGTGGACATAGGTGGCGGAACTACTGACCTGGCAATATTTTATGAAGGCGTGTTGAAGTATACTGCAGTAATTCCTTTCGGTGGAGAAAATATTACCAATGACATCAAACTTGGACTGGGGGTATTGAAATCGCAGGCAGAAGCAATGAAAGTTCAGTTTGGCAGCGCCATCAGTGATGAAACAAAATCCAACACCTATATAACAATCCCCGGTTTGAAGGGAATGGCTGCAAAAGAAATTTCTGTAAAAAATCTTGCGAACATCATTCAGGCAAGAATGAGTGAAATCATGGATTTTGTATCCTACCATTTAAAGCAAGTAGGATTGGACAATAGAAACCTGAATGGAGGAATCATATTAACTGGTGGAGGATCACAACTGAAGCATTTGATGCAGCTTACTGAATACCTCACAGGTTTGAATGCAAGAATTGGTATTCCCAATGAGCATCTTTCCGGAGATCACCATGAAGAGTTGGCTATGCCTATGTACAGCACCTGCATTGGTTTGATTCTCAAAGGGTATAATGATTATGAAAACAAGAACAAACAGATGGATGCAAATTTTATAGGAGCAACGATTTCATTAGAGGCTGATTTAGTTAATGAAGGCGAATCCTTGGCAGCTGCAAGAGAAATCAATCAGGTTCCAGTGAAAGAACGTAAAACAATCAAAGATCTGATGAGTTCTTTTAAAACCAATCTGTTGGAATTGTTTAAAGAAGAGGGAGATACAAGTTTCTAATCAATTAACCTACTACTAACCCATAATACAATTAATATGATACAATTTGATTTACCCAAAGAACAATCTTCCATCATCAAGGTTATTGGTGTTGGGGGTGGCGGAAGTAATGCCGTAAACCACATGTTCTCACAAAATATCAGGGGAGTGGACTTTATTATCTGCAATACAGATGCTCAGGCAATTGCATTAAGCAAAGTTCCAAATAAAATACAACTGGGTCCTCATTTGACTCAAGGTCTTGGAGCAGGAGCCAATCCCTCAATCGGAAGGCAGGCAACTGAAGAAAGTCTGGAAGAGATAAAACGTATTTTGGAAGTTAATACCAAAATGGCTTTCATCACAGCAGGAATGGGCGGAGGTACCGGAACGGGTGGTGCGCCCATCATTGCAAAAATTTGCAAAGACCTTAATATTCTTACTGTAGGAATTGTAACCACTCCATTTGCCTATGAAGGAAAGAAAAGGCTTGCACAGGCCCAGGAAGGTATAAATGCTTTGAAAGACAATGTAGACACTTTGCTGGTTATCAGTAATGACAAATTGCGTCATCAATTTGGAAATTTAAAAATGAAAGAAGCATTTGGAAGGGCAGATAATGTTTTAGCCACTGCTGCCAAGTGTATCACTGATGTTATCAACAGTACTGGTCAGATAAATGTTGACTTTGCAGATGTTTGCACAGTAATGAGAGGAGGCGGAGTAGCAATACTGGGAAGTGCTGCCGCTGAGGGTGAGAACAGAGCTCAGGAAGCAATTGAAAATGCATTGACTTCTCCTTTGCTGAATGATGACGAAATCAAGGGTGCTAAATGGATACTGATTAATATAAACAGTGCTGAAGGTGAGCATGAATTTACCATGGATGAGGTTGAGGTAATCCAAAACCATCTCTTGTCTCAGGCGGGAGAAGAAACCGATGTGATTCTAGGTTTAGGATATGACAACTCTTTGGGAAACCAAATTGGCATCACTTTGATTGCAACTGGCTTTCATCATAAAGATCCATTTTCTTCTGAAAACATGAGCCAAAAGGCATCAGACAATCAAAAAGTAGTACTCAAACTGGAAGTACCCTCTCAGCCTTCCGTATCTATTCCAATTACAAGTGAAATTGTATTAGAAGAACCATCCGAAAAAGTGCTGGATAAATTATTGGATAAAGAAAAAAAACAACCTTTAAATAT
>CAZCOL010000005.1:36436-57378 GCA_964500545.1 uncultured Ferruginibacter sp.
GGTGCAACCATCTGTTCAGGAAGACGAAACTGAAACAGAAATGCAACTTGTAATCAAAGAAACCCAGAACGCGGCGGAGGAGCCGGTTGTACAACAAACTCAGCCAATCATGAAGTCTTCTGTTGAGGAACCTGCACTGCAGGACGAAACAGAAGAATTAAGGCGCCGGGCTAAGGAAAGGGTAGCAAAGCTTAGAAACTTATCGTTTAATGTAAATGCGACCGATCCTAACAATGAGTTTGAAACCGTTCCGGCATACCTTCGCCGCAATATGGACATGACCAATCAGATTGCAGATGTTGAATCCTTTTATAGTGCATACACTGTTAAGCCAGGCGAGATGAATCAGGCTGATATAAGTACTATCAATACTTTTCTGGATGGAAAAAAACCCGATTGATAATTTTGCTTTTATATTTGTTTCTGACTATTTGTTTGTTTGTAAAACCTCTCAACAGAGAGGTTTTTATTTTTTATAAGTTAAAGTAAATCAATGGAAGGTTTATATAATTTTTACTTTTACATTTGTATTCAGTTAATCGCAATCTTCATAGAAACAATCTTGAAAATCAACATCAGTGGGACAACACAATCTTAACAGAGTCAGCATTGCCGGCTTGCTGATAGCCCTGGGAATTATTTATGGAGATATTGGGACATCTCCCTTATATGTATTTAGTGCAATCATCAATGGAAAAAAAATCGAAGAATTATTAATTGTAGGAGGACTATCCTGTATTATTTGGACACTTACTTTACAAACGACTTTTAAGTACGTGGTTCTTACATTAAAAGCGGACAACAAAGGAGAAGGAGGTATTTTTTCATTGTACACACTGGTAAGAAGACAAAAAAAATGGCTTGTAATACCTGCAATGCTTGGTGGTGCTGCATTGCTTGCAGATGGAATGATTACACCACCCATTTCGATTACCTCTGCAATTGAAGGATTGAGAAATATACCGTTGCTCAGCGAAATACATGAAAATACAATTATCGTAATAGTTCTTATTATTCTGGCGGTACTATTCTTTATGCAACAATTCGGAACAAACTCCATCGGTAAAATGTTTGGACCGGTTATGTTCATATGGTTTTCTATGCTTGCAGTTTTAGGTTTATCTTATATCTCTTCTGAGCTTACTGTATTTAAAGCGTTTAATCCTTATTATGCGGTTAAATTACTTACAGTCTATCCAAAAGGATTTTGGATATTGGGCGCAGTTTTCTTGTGCACTACGGGTGCTGAGGCATTGTATAGTGATTTAGGTCATTGTGGAAGAGGAAATATAAGGGTATCATGGATTTTTGTTAAATGTTGTCTGATACTCAATTACCTTGGTCAGGGGGCATGGCTTCTGAATCAAAAGGGTGCAATTTTTACCAATGGAGTTAATATGAAAAATCCATTTTATGCTATCATGCCCGATTGGTTTCTACTTTGGGGAATTGCAATTGCAACAGTTGCGGCCATTATCGCAAGTCAGGCATTAATCAGCGGATCATTTACTTTAATCAGTGAAGCGATTCGTCTGAATTTGTGGCCTAAAATGAAAATAAAATATCCAACAGAAGCAAAGGGCCAATTGTATATTCCCGGAATTAACACATTGTTATTTGCAGGCTGCTGTACCATTGTTCTTTATTTCCGATCATCAGGAGCTATGGAAGCAGCTTATGGATTAGCTATTACGCTTTGTATGTTGGCAACTACTATTTTATTTTCCAACTTTTTAGTTTCAAAAAGAGTAACTCCTTTTTTGATATGGGTATTTCTTTTCGTTTATATTGGACTAGAAACTGCTTTTCTTATAGCAAATCTTGATAAATTTCCTCATGGAGGTTTTGTAACCTTGATTATTGCTGGCGGGCTATTTACAGTAATGTATGTATGGTTCAGGGCGAGAAAAATAAAAAACAGGTATGTTGAATTTGTTCGTGTTGAAGAATATATTCCAAAGATTGAAGAACTCAGCAATGACAATACAGTTCCAAAATATGCAACCCATTTGGTTTATCTGACAAGTGCCAATAATCATAAAGAAATTGAGCATAAAATAATGTACAGCGTATTGAGGGGAAAACCAAAGCGGGCAGACATTTATTGGTTTGTTCATGTTCACACACTTGATGATCCCTATACAAGTGAATATTCAGTAGAACACATTATTCCAAATGACATCATTCGCGTTGATTTTAAACTTGGTTTCAGAATTCAACCAAGATTGAACCTTATGTTTAAAAAAGTAGTCGAAGATTTGGTTGCAAACAGAGAAGTAAACATAACCAGCAGATATGAAAGTCAGCAAAGAAACAATATGGTAGGTGATTTTCAATTCATAGTAATGGAGAAATTTCTCAGTCAAGACAATGAGTTGCCTGTTTTTGAGCACATTATCATGAAGCTTTATTTTTGGATAAAAGAATTAAGTGTGAGTGAAGAAAGAAGCTTTGGATTGGAACAAAGCAATGTCGCAGTTGAAAAATTTCCACTTGTAGTTGCTCCTGTCAGCAAGTTGAAGCTCAAGCGCGTATGGGAATATGATGATGAACAATAAATTTTTGAAATTTATTGTTTAGTTGAAAGGGGTTCTATAAAAATACAAAATCGAAACTTCAGTAATTTTCATTTTCAAAAATCCTTTTTAAAATCATAGAATCATTCGACATTTCATTTTATATTCATCTGTATCAATGTCTTCCAATGAGCAGGAAAAATCATCCATATCATGATTGAATTTCAGCATTTTATTAAAGGTATCAGCAAAAAGAGTGATTATGAGTGTTAATGTAAAAAAATTATTCAAGTGGTCTAAAATTATTATTATAATATACTGTTTGATTGGAACGGCTTTATATTATTTACAGGATAAAATATTGTTTCATCCAAAAACACTTTCTTTAGATTATCAATTTAAATTTCCAGAGTCATTTAAAGAGATTTATATTCCCATTAGTAAAAATGATACCATTCATCTTGTTCAGTTTTTTCCGACAAAGACTACAGATACAATAAAATCAAAAGGGGTGGTCATTCTTTTTCATGGTTCAAAAGGGAATGTGCAGGATTGTGCTGAAAGAGCAAGTTTGTACACACAAAATGGATATGAGGTATGGATGCCGGATTATCCGGGCTTTGGAAAAAGTGTTGGATTATTGAACGAGAAAAAATTGTACGAGCAAGCATTTCAAATAATGCGGCTAGCCAAAAATAAATTCACTGAAGAAAAAATTATTCTGCAGGGGGTAGAATTTGGCGCAGCCATAGCTGCGAATACAGCAGGGTTCTCTAATATTAAACATTTGATTCTAGAATCACCATACAAAAGCGTTCCTGATGTTATGACCAATTATCTTCCCATTTACCCATGGACTTCCATGTGTCATTTTAAAATGCCTACGATACAGTTTTTGGATGATGTAAAATGCCCTGTAACTATTTTGAGTTCCGACAGAAGTGTTATGGAATTGAAAGAATTTTTAAAAACTCAAGACCGGGTGGTTTTGGTACAGGAAAATCCTGAAACAGAGTTGATTAAATCGGGATTGTATAATGAAACAATAATTTCATTGCTGAAAGGGTCTACATCTCTTTTAAATTAGTTTTGCTTTTGGTAATGTTTAATTGATAAGACAATCCCAATTTAACACTTAAGTTGATTTCTCCATGACTGACCGGAAATCCAAAGCAAACGGGATAATCAAACTCTTTTATTGTATCAAAAATGATTTCCTCTATTTTTTTTCCAAATGGCCTTTCAGTGTCTTTCATTTCTGTAAAACCACCAATTATCAATCCTGCCAACTGACTGAATTTGCCACATCTTTTTAATTGCTGTAACATTCGGTCTGCAGAATACAGTAGTTCTCCAACATCTTCAATAAATAAGATTTTATTTTTGGTTTTGAAATCTGATTTGGTACCAATTACATTTGAAAGTAAAGCAAGATTTCCTCCAATCAATTCACCGGTTGCTTTTCCTGTTCGGTTAAAATAATGACTCTCGCAATAATAATTGATCTTTTTACCGGTCATTACTTTATGAAGTGCATCAATGGTACTTTGATTATTTGTATTAAATGCACCCGCCATTGGACCATGAATACTAGCTACTTTCATATTCGACAACAAATGGCAATGAAGAACGGTAATATCGCTGAATCCAATCAGCCATTTTGGGTTCTTTTTAAATTCCCTGAAGTCAAGCTTGTCGATAATTCTGCTCATGCCATATCCCCCTCTTCCAAACAAAATGGCCTGTATTTCTTTACTATCAAGCATAGCTTGTAGTTCATCGATTTTTTCTTCGTCAGGCGCGCTGAAATAATTTTTGGAATTTCCACCTACTGTTTTCCCAATCATTACATTAAAGCCCCATTCTTGAAGTTTTTTGATGCACGCAACCGATTTTTTAGCGTCCATAAATCCGCTTGGGCATGTAATTCCAATGGTGTTTCCTTTTTTAAGATATGGAGGTTTGACTATCATGATTATTCAGTAGGCTGCATTCTAGCTTACACCGCTTCCATTGTTTGCATTGCCGGAAATAAATACAAGCTTACCATCCATGTCCTCCGCCATCAAAATCATTCCGTTGCTTTCAATCCCTTTCATTTTTCTGGGTGCAAGGTTGGTTACCACAACTACTTTTTGCCCTATAATTTCTTCGGGTTTATGATGCATGGCTATACCACTTACAATTGTTCTTATTTCTGTACCCAAATCAACTTCAAGCTTCAATAATTTATCTGCCTTTTCCACTTTTTCCGCTGTGATGATGGTGCCGGTTTTTAAATCAACTTTTGCAAAGTCATCAAATTGTATTGTTTGTTTTTTTTCCTGATTTTTTGAAGTTTCTGTATTTGATAATTTCTCGTTTTCGGATTCCATTATTTTTTTGCTTTTCAATTTTAATTTTTCAATTTGTTCGGACACTTCAATATCTTCCAACTTTCTGAATAATAATTCGGGTGCTCTCAGGGAATATCCTGTTTTAAGCAAATCAATTCTTCCTGCATTTTCCCAATCCAGCATTTTTTCTACAACCTTCATCATGTGACATAGTTTTTTTGCTGTGAATGGAAGAAAAGGATTGATCAATATAGAGAGATTGGCAGTTAATTGCAAGCAGCAATGCAGGGTATTGTCAATTTTTTGTTGAGCTTCAGAAGTCGGAAATCCATTCTCCCCCAATTGCTTAGCTACAATCCACGGCTCTTTTTCCTGCATGTATTTATTGCCCTTTCTTGCAAGGTCAATCACTTCAAAAAGTGCATCACGAAATTTGTATTGCTCTATACACTCCTCAATTATTTTTTTTGAATGGAGAACATCATCCAGTATTTTTTTATCAGATTCGTCTATAATGGCTTGATGCAAAGAAGGAACTTTGCCATTACAAAGTTTGTGCATCAGCACAAATGTCCTGTTTACAAAATTTCCAAAAATAGCGACCAGCTCACTGTTCAGCGCATCCTGAAACCCTTTCCAGGTAAACTCACTGTCTTTTGTTTCAGGAGCAATAGAGGTAAGGTAATAACGAAGTGCATCCACCATCATGTCTCCGCCATTTTCTTTTTTTACAAAATCCTGAATGTATTCTTCCATTTCAATACTCCAACCTCTGCTGGTACTCATTTTATCTCCTTCCAGATTCATGAATTCATTGCTTGGAACGTTGTTGGGAAGAATATTGCCATGCAGTTTAAGCATGACAGGGAATATAATACAGTGAAAAACAATATTGTCTTTTCCAATGAAATGAACAAGTTTTGTTTCTTGATCTTCCCAATATGGTTTCCAGTCTTTTTGGTTGTCCATTGCCCATTGTCTGGTAGCACTGATATATCCAATGGGTGCGTCAAACCAAACGTACAGTACTTTTCCATCAGCATCTTTGACCGGAACTTTGACACCCCATTCCAGATCTCTGGTTACTGCTCTTGGTTGTAAACCTGCATCGATCCAGCTTTTACATTGACCCAGCACATTTGTTTTCCAATCCGATTGATGTTCTTCGGTAATCCATTGCCTTAAGAATGATTCATGTTTATTCAATGGCAAATACCAATGGGTGGTTTTTTTCTTCGATGGCGGATTTCCGCTCAAAGTACTTTTTGGATTAAGCAGTTGTTCAGGACTAAGGGAAGTCCCACATTTTTCACACTGATCTCCATATGCTTTTTCATAACTGCAAATCGGACAAGTACCAGAAATGTATCGGTCAGCTAAAAAGGTGTTAGCTGTTTCATCAAAATATTGTTCGGATTCTTTTTTTTCCAAATTGCCTTCATTGTTTAATTTGGTAAAGAATTCCTGAGCGGTTTCGTGGTGAATTTTTTCAGATGTTCTGTGATAGATATCAAAGGAAATCCCCAAATCCCGCATATTGCTATCAAGCAATGCATGATACTTGTCAACAATTTCTTTTGGAGTGGTTTTTTCTTTCATTGCCTGGATCGTGATGGCTGCACCGTGTTCGTCACTTCCACAAACAAAAACAACGTCTCTTTTCTGACTTCTTAAGTAGCGAACATAAATATCTGCAGGCAAATAGGCACCCGCCAAATGACCGATATGTTTTGGCCCATTAGCATAAGGCAATGCTGAGGTAATCAGGTATCTTTTGGGAGTAATCATTGCTGCAAAAGTATTACAAACGCAGGCATTGCCCAAAAACAAATGAATAAAGTTGCTGTCAAAACAGGGAAGTAATTATTCGGATGCTCATACTCTTAATATTATCCCAAGAACTTTTTATCAGAAATAGCTAAAAATCGAATAAATTGTAAAGTTTTCAGCAGTATAAAAAATAAAAGATGAATCGTAAAAAATTTGTTGGAACTTTTTTTACAACATTGTTTTCAGTCGGACTTTTTGGAAACTCAACATTTAGAAATTTCAACTCGAAAATGGGAGAGTCTGATATTATAAAAAAGCCCTCACCTTTAAAAACCGGGGATACCATTGCAATCATTTCTCCTGCGGGCTTCATTTCTTTGGAAAACATACAGCCGGCGGTAAAAAAACTTGAGGATTGGGGGTATAAGGTTATTGTTGGAAATTCAATTGGTAAACAACACTTCACTTTTGGAGGAACAGATGAAGAGCGTTTGGAAGATTTTCAAAGTATGCTTGATAATGATGACGTAAAAGCAATATTATGTGCGAGAGGCGGGTATGGAATTATCAGAATCATTGACCGGATAAATTTTAATAAATTTTCCCGTTCACCCAAATGGATATTGGGGTTCAGTGACGCAACCATTTTACATAGTCATATCAACAGCAATTGCAGAGTGGCCACGATTCACTGTAAGATGAGCAACAGTTTTCCTTTGGATTGGTATGCGGCAGAAGATGTTCAGAAAAATTCAATCAACTCAATACAGGAATCTTTAAGGGGAAAGAAGGCACTCTATAATTTTAATCCCAATCAGAGTAACAGAATTGGAAAATGCAACGGAGAACTTGTTGGAGGAAATCTGAGATGTATTGAAAATCTTGCAGGAACTAAAAGCGATATTCATACCAGAAACAAGATTCTGTTTTTGGAAGATACCGAGGAGTATTTATACAATATAGACAGAATGTTCTGGAACCTAAAAAGAACAGGAAAATTATCCGAGCTTAAAGGGTTGATCATAGGCGGATTCAACATTAAAAAGGATGATGAGGGCGAAGAATTCGGAAAAACATTGGAAGAAATCGTTCTGGAAAAAGTTCGGGAATATCAATATCCTGTTTGTTTTGATTTTCCTGTTGGACACCAAAAAAACAATGTGGCTTTGCAATGCGGAGGAAAATATAGTCTTGAAGTTAAAACAGACAGCGTTACACTGTCGAATATATAATTACTTTTGTTGTAAATCATTAAAAAATCAACATCAAATATTTCAATCATCAACCTATATCCAATGAATAAAAAAGTTTTTTTTGCGTCAATTATGTTGTTCGCTAATGCCTCATTTGCTCAATCAAAGCTTCTTAGTATGAATGATGCAATGATCAACGCAAGAACTTCTCTTGCTCCTGAAAATTTAAAACAACTTCAGTTTATAAAAGGAACAGATGAATATGTATATCTAAACAAGACAAATAATCATGAGGTTTGGATGAAAAGTTCGTTTAATAACAATGAGACCACTGAATACCTAAGCCGAAACCAGTTGAATGAATCTCTTCGAAATGCAGGTTTTGACACGGTGATTAACATGCCTGCCATTCAATTTTCCAAAAACAGTTTTGTTACTACTGTTAAAGGAGAGAAATTGTTATTTAATAATTTTCAGTTCGACAAAATAATTATCAGTAAAGAAATTGCAACCAAAGAAAACGTGGAGGAAAGCAATGCAGGTTATGTTGCTTTTTTGGATGAACAAAATTTGTATGTAAGTGGAAACAATAAAATCGTAAAAGTAACAGAGGATGGCAGTCATGACATTGTGTATGCATCAACTGTTCATCAAAGTGAATTTGGTATAACCAAGGGTACATTTTGGAGCAACAACGGAAAGTTATTGGCTTTTTACAGAATGGATCAGTCTATGACTCCCGATTATCCGATTGTGGAATGGACTGAAAGGCCTGCAAAAGTGAATAATCTGAAATATCCTATGGCAGGAGATTCCAGTCATCATGTAACATTGGGAATTTACAACGCGGAAACTGAAAATACCGTCTGGATTAAAACCACAGGACCTACTGATCAATACCTGACTAACATCGCCTGGAGTCCGGATGATCGGTTTGTTTATATTGTTATTGTCAACAGAGAACAAAATCATTTTTGGGTTAATCAATACAGCGTTGTTACGGGAGATTTTGTAAAAACACTTTTTGAGGAACAGGATCAAAACTATGCTGAGCCACTGGTGCCAATGTTGTTTGTAAAAAACAATCCTGATCAGTTCATTTGGCAAAGTAAAAGAGACGGATGGAATCATTTGTATTTATATAATACTGCCGGTAAATTAATCAGGCAGTTGACCAAGGGTGAATGGGAAGTGTTAGATGTAAAGGGTTTTGATGAAAAGGGAGAAAATGTTTACTATAATTCTACAGCAATTTCACCCATATCAAAAAATATTTTTAGCGTAAATCTTTCATCCGGAAAATCAATTCCTGTAACGCAGGGAAATTTTGTTCACAATACTTTGATTAGTTCGGACGGTAATTTTATTATAGATAATTTCAGCAGCCCGGAGAATCCCCGAACCATCCAATTGATTGAAACATCCACAAAAAAAACAAAAGTATTAAAACAGTCAGCCAACCCTCTTTCGGAATTTGAATTGGGGCAAATGAATATTTTTACAATTAAAAATTCAGAAGGAACAGATTTGTATTGCAGATTGTACAAACCCGTCCAATTTGACAGCAATAAAAAATATCCGGTAATAGTGTATTGGTATGGCGGTCCTCATGCCCAATTGATATTGAATGCATGGAATGGTGGAGCAGGAGACTATTGGTTTCAGTATATGGCAGAAAGGGGCTATGTAGTTTTCACATTAGATACAAGAGGAAGCGCCAACAGAGGAAAAGCTTTTGAACAATCCATTTTTAGAAGAGCAGGAGAAAAACAAATGGAGGACTTAATGTCGGGCATCAGCTATTTAAAGGATTTGTCGTTTGTTGACCAAAACAATATGGGCTTATTTGGATGGAGCTATGGTGGATTTATGACAATAGATTTTATGCTGAATCATCCAGGTATTTTTAAAGCTGCTGTTGCCGGAGGTCCGGTAACAGACTGGAAATATTACGAGATCATGTACACAGAGCGATATATGGATAAACCGCAAGAAAATCCGGAAGGATATGAAATTACCAATCTGGCAAAACAGATACAGCAATTAAAAGGAAAGTTGTTGTTGATACATGGTATGCAGGATAATGTAGTATTGATGCAGCATTCTGTAAATTTAGTGAAAGCCGCTGTGGATAAGGGAGTTCAGGTAGACTATATGATTTACCCAGGTCATGAACACAATGTGCTTGGAAAAGATAGGGCACATTTGTACCAAAAAGTAACTGATTATTTTTCGGAGAATCTGAATCCTTAGGCTATGATTTTTTAAGAATATTTTTTAGTGCGCTATCGATAGAGGGATAATAAAATACAAACCCTGTTTTTTTGATTTTATCACAACTAACACGAGTACTTTTTAGCACTTCAATACTTCTCTGTCCCATCATTATTTTAAGAATAAAAACGGGGATGTGTATAGGTATAAAAAAACTGCATTTCAATAGTTTTGCCAAATGGGTGGTTAGGGTTTTATTACTTACGGGGTTTGGGGCAACTGCATTGAAGCTCCCATAAAGTTGATTGTTTTCCATACAATGAATAAACATCCTGCATAAATCATCTATGTGAATCCAGCTGATTATCTGTTCCCCTCTACCAAGTATGGCAGCAATACCCAGTTTTATCGGTTTGATAAATTCACGAAGTGCTCCGCCATTTTTAGTTAATACAATTCCTGTCCGAAGTTTACAAACCCTTATGCCAATTGAGGATGCGGGTTCTATACTTTCTTCCCACAATCTGCAAGTCTCTCCCAAAAAGCTATTATCCGGAGCATCTGTTTCGGTAAAGGAGTAGCCATCTTTTTTATCGGAGCCATACCACCCAATCGCTGAAGCGCTAATAATTGCCTTAATTTTATGTGAATTTTTGCTTAAAGCATCTATCAGTAATCCGCTGCTTTCAGTTCTGCTCAAAAGGATTTCTTTTTTATAACTTTCAGTCCATTTTTTTTCAACCACTCCAGCTCCCGCAAGATGAATGATGAAATCTGCTTTTTGTAATGCATTTAAATCAATGGTTTTACTTTTGATATCCCATTTTGCATATTGGATTTTGTTATCAGTGGAAATTTTATTTCTGCTTAATATAATTACTTCATATCCCTTACTAACCAGCATTTGACTCAATGCCTGACCGACAAGACCCGTACCTCCTGTGATTAATACTGTTTGCATTTTTAATATTTATACAAATGTAAGGATGTATTTTGGAGGGTTTTGTAATTGTCGGTACAATGCTTGATAATTTTAGGCATTGGTATATTTTACTCATCAATATGATTAATGTTTATTCAGATTATTTGAATTTGCTTTTAAAAGAAACTTTTACATAGTTTTACAATTAATATCTGAATCGTTTAATGGCATTATCCCAATTTAAATCAAACAGGCCTTTTAATTATTTTCTTTTGCTGATTTACGGCCTAATACTATCCTGGTCTATATTCTTAAAACCTTCAATCATTGACAATAGCACAACAGCTTTTTTTTCCACTTTATTAATTGATTTTTTAAAAAATATTGCCATCCATATCAAAATTTCGTCTTCTTTTTTGGTAGTTGTTTTGCTTTTTGTTCAATCAATGCTACTAAATCAAATTAGTATCAAACAAAAGCTTTTCCCAAAGACAATTTATTTGACAGGAATGTGTTTCTTGCTTTTCACATCCCTGTTTGTTCAAAGAATAGAATTATCAGAGGCATTGATAGTAAGTCCTGTTTTGTTGTGGGTATTATCTAAAATTTGCCGTTTGCAGAATGTTCATGAGCTCAAAAAAACTTTGTACAACATCGGATTTGTTTATGGCATAGCAACTTTGATTTTTCAACCTGCCTTACTTTTTATTGTAGTAATTATTTTTGCTTTACTATTGACAAGGCCATTCAAACTGAATGAATATCTATTATTGGTGTTGGGGGCAATAAGCCCTTATTATTTTTTATTCTGTTTATTTATTTTATCAGGGTGGGAAATTGAAGGATTGTTACCAATAATTCAATTGAATGTACCACATGTTTTTTTTAGCAATTGGGAGATTTCAGCACTATTGATCATTTCGATGATTCTATTGGTAAGTATTTATTTCATCCATATCAATATGAGGAAATTATTGGTTCAATCCAGAAACTCATGGACAATTGTATTTTGTTATTTTTTTACATCGTTATTCGTGCCATTTTTTTCCAAGTCAGATAACTTGGGCGATTGGATATTTGTCATAAGCCCCTTGGCAATAATTTCCACATCATTTTTTCTTTATCCAAAACAAAACCGAATCATCACTATTTTATATTGGGTACTGATTATTTTGTCATTTATGATTGGTTTTTATGGAAATGGAATAAAACTTAACAAATTTTAAATCCTTTAATCCGTCAGATTATTGAATTCTGTTTTTATCTTTACGCAGATGATTTATAAATAATATTTATTCAATAATCACTTAGCAGTAATTTTTTAAAAACAAACCAAAAAAAATACACAATGAAAAAAATAATTATCGCATTTGTTGCTTTCTTCTTTACTTTTTTAAAGGGATGGTCACAGATTGAAAACCCAGTTGTTTGGACATATTCTGCTAAAAAAATATCTTCCAAACAATATGAATTACACATGACTGCCACCATCCAACCAAATTGGCATATTTATGCTCAGGATGCAGGAGAGGGACCTGAACCAACCAGTTTTTCATTTTCGAAAAATCCGCTTGTTAAATTTGAAGGTAAGGTTGCAGAGATAGGAAAGCTGGAAAAAGCGTTCGATCCTAATTTCAATTCCACACTTAAGTTCTACAACAACAAAGTTGATTTTGTACAAAAAATAAGTTTAAAATCAACTGCATCCACAGTTGTAAAAGGAACTTTGACTTTTATGGTTTGTAATGAACGTAAATGTCTTCCACCCAAAGATGTTTCTTTTTCCATTAAAATTCAGGGAAAATAAATTTTTATCACTACAATCCCGATTCGTTCGGGATTTTTAATTTTACAAAATGAAAAAAATAAAATTCATTTTAACTGGTATTGGCTTGTTGCTTTTTACATTTTTCCATTCATTTGGTCAGGACAGCAGTTTGGTCAAATGGAATTATAATATAAAGCAAATTTCAACCTATCAGTATGAATTGATTTTAAAAGGCTCCATTTCTAAAAGCTGGCATTTATATGATCTGGATGCATCAGATGAATTGAATGGAATTGTTGTATGTCAATTGGACAGTGATGTTGTTTTAAAAAATGTCAATATTCAAAAATCCAACTTAAAAAATTTAAATGACCCAATATTTGAAAATCGAACTAAAAAAGTATTTGAAAATGAAGTTACAATTACGGCAATGCTAATCATCAAAAATGAAAGCAAATTGCCGACCAAATTAAAAATAACTTATGAAACAGGAAGTGCAGATAACTTTATTCCCGAAGAGCAAAAAATCAGGATTGAATTAAATAAAATTCAAAATGAGGCATCGCAAACAAGAATATTGATACCAACCATTGATTTGCAGCACCCTGTCAATGAATGTGGTTCCCTTCATGAAACTCAGAATAAATCAAAGAATACAAGTCTTTGGAGTATATTTTTTATCGGGTTTTTAGGAGGATTGGTTGCATTGCTCACACCTTGTGTATTTCCAATGATTCCTTTGACTGTGTCTTTTTTTACAAAAAAGGCAAGCAATAAAAAATCAGGCATAACGAACGCTTTTCTATACGGCTTTTTTATATTTTTTATATACATACTGCTGAGTCTTCCATTTCATTTTCTGGACACTATCAATCCTGAATTTTTGAATAACATTTCGACCAATGTGTATTTGAATGTTATATTTTTTGCTGTATTTATATTTTTTGCATTTTCTTTTTTTGGATTCTATGAGATAACATTGCCTTCCTCATTTTCAACCGGTGTTGATAGTAAAGCGGGCTCAGGAAATGTAATTGGAATTTTCTTTATGGCACTTACTTTGGCATTGGTTTCTTTTTCCTGTACGGGACCTATATTAGGTTCATTGCTTGCGGGCTCATTGGCCTCTGATGGAGGTGCCCTGCAACTTACAGCCGGAATGGGTGGTTTTGGATTGGCATTGGCATTACCCTTTGCATTATTTGCTCTTTTTCCAAATTGGTTGCAATCTCTGCCAAAATCAGGGGGTTGGTTGAATACTGTAAAAGTAACCTTAGGTTTTCTTGAACTTGCAATGGCATTTAAATTTTTATCCAATGCAGATCTGGTAAAGCATTGGGGGATATTAAAAAGAGAAATATTTATTGCAATCTGGATTCTAATCGGAGCAGCACTTTCGCTCTATTTATTTGGTAAAATAAGATTCAGTCACGATAACCCTAATGAGAAATTCTCATTAGGCAGAAAACTGTTAGCGGTGGCCGTCGGATTATTTACATTGTATCTTTTACCCGGCGTTACCAATTCACAATGGGCCAATCTTAAACTGATAAGCGGATTCCCTCCTCCATTATACTATAGTATCTATCAAAAGGAATCAGATTGTGTATTGGGTCTACATTGCTCAAGAGACTATGAAGAAGGATTGAAAATGGCCAAAGAAGAAAACAAACCGATTTTACTGGATTTTACAGGATATGCCTGTGTTAATTGCAGAAGAATGGAAGAAAATGTTTGGAGCGATCCGGATGTATATAAGCTATTGCACGATAGATTTGTCGTAGTATCATTATATGTAGATGATAAAAAAACATTGCCCTCATCCAAACAATTTATTTACAAAACAAAAGATGGATCAGAAAAAGAGATAAATACAGTTGGAGATCAATGGGCAACCTTTGAAACGGAAAATTTCGCCAACAATGCTCAGCCCCTGTATGCACTGATTGATACTGAAGAGTCTTTATTGAATTTTCCTGTTGGGTATACGCCGGATAAAAATGAGTATTTAAAATGGCTTCAATGCGGTTTGGCAGCTTTTGAAAATAAAAAATAAATCCCTCTTCTTATAGGAAGAGGGATTATGATGGTTTTATGGTAGAATTTTAAAGCGCAATTTGTTTTTCTGTCATCATTTTTCTCAAATTAAGCAATGCGTAACGCATTCTTCCTAAACAAGTATTGATACTTGAATTCGTTAATGTGGCGATTTCCTTGAAGCTTAAATCTGCATAATTGCGGAGAATAATCACTTCTCTCTGATCTTCAGGAAGTAAATCAATCATTTGCCTTATTTTATCCCTGGTTTGTCCCTGCATGATTTCGTGCTCTGCACCAGCTTCTGAAAAATTCAATACCTCAAATATGTCGTTATTGTCACTTGTTTTAATACTGGGACTGCGTTTTAATTTTCTGAAGTGATCAACACATAAATTGTGTGCAATACGCATTGCCCAAGGAAGAAATTTTCCCTCATCATTATAACGACCTGCCTTTAATGTGTCAATTATTTTAATAAACAAATCCTGGAAAAGATCTTCTGCAAGGTATCTGTCTTTAACCAGTAGGTAAATAGACGTGAATATTTTGTCTTTATGTCTTTCAATCAGTTGAGAAAAAGAATGTGTGTTTCCATTCAAGTAGGCATTAATCAATTCCTGGTCTGTTAGTTGGGTAGCGTTTTTCATTTTGTTTTAGTTTTTGGGATCTAGATTTTTTCAAGCCAGCCTAGAATTAAATTATTTTTAAGGAACAGGGTATTTATTTTTTTTCTTTGCTGATTTGATATTGCAAGTCAAAAGTAGAGTTAAAAATTGCCCCCCAAAATTATTTTAAAGGAATTTTTGCCTGTATTTAAAAATTGAGTACTAGTGCTTTAAAAGGGTACGTAATTCTACGAAGTATATTTGCTGAATCCTTTAAAAATATCAGTATTAATAACATTCTTGGCCTATTTTCGTGTAATATTATGAAATCAGCATCTGTAAAAAATACCTTTAAAAATAAAAGCAAAAATGTTGCGAATGACATTGTCATCAAAGGCGCAAGGGTTCACAATTTAAAAGACATAACGGTAACGATACCACGAAGTAAATTTGTTGTTGTTACAGGTGTTTCCGGTTCAGGTAAATCATCCTTGACAATAGATACTTTATTTGCAGAAGGACAAAGAAGATATGCGGAAAGTTTGAGTTCTTATGCAAGGCAATTCATGCAACGAATGAACAAGCCTGATGTTGATTATATCAACGGACTATGTCCTGCAATTGCCATTGAACAGAAAGTAGTGACAAGAACACCGCGAAGTACAGTTGGAAGCATGACAGAAATTTATGATTATCTGCGGCTGTTATTTGCAAGGGTAGGAAAAACAATTTCTCCGGTTAGCGGAAGAGAAGTAAAAAAAGACGATGTGGCAGATGTGGTCAATGCAATCAATGAAACGAATAGCGGATCAAAAATCTTCCTGCTGGTTCAGGTAAAATTATCTCAGCACAGAGCAATTGATGAAGAATTGAATATTCTATTGCAAAAAGGGTTTTCAAGATTGTATTACAATAATGAAATAATAAGAATTGAAGATTTGCAGGAATCGGGGGATTATGAAATTTTAAAATCCAAAAAAAATAAAGTAAAGGAATTATTTATTTTAATAGACCGCTTCATTAAAAAAGAATTTGACGAAGATGATTTGCACAGGATTTCAGATTCTGTTACAACTGCATTTTATGAGGGAGAAGGCACTATACTGATTGAAATTGACGGAGCCGTTAAAAAACAATTCAGCAATAAATTTGAACTGGACGGAATTCAATTTGAAGAGCCTGTTCCAAATTTGTTTTCTTTCAACAATCCTTATGGTGCCTGTCCTGTTTGTGAGGGGTTTTCGCAGGTATTGGGAATTGATCCGGATTTAGTTATCCCCGATAAACGCCTGAGTTTATATGAAGGGGCTGTTGCTCCTTGGAAAGGAGAAAAGTTAAGCTCCTGGAAAGATGCATTTGTAAGCGCAGCCAAAAAGTTTGATTTTCCCATACATAAGCCCATCATGGATTTGACAGAAAGTCAATTGAATCAACTTTGGAATGGCAATCAATATGCAAACGGCATAAACGATTTTTTCAAGGAAGTAGAACAGAATCTTTATAAAGTACAGTACAGAGTAATGTTGAGCAGATATCGCGGCAGAACATTGTGTACCGCCTGCAATGGATACCGTTTGCGTAAGGAAGCGCTGTATGTTAAAATTGCCGGAAAAAATATAGGCGAGTTATGTGAGTGGCCTGTTAAGGATTTATCAGTTTGGTTTAAAAATATTTCACTAAGTGATTTTGACAGGCAAGTTGCAAAGCGAATACTTATTGAAATCAACAATCGATTAAAGACATTGATGGATGTAGGATTAGGTTATTTGACATTAAACAGATTGGCAAACAGCTTAAGTGGAGGAGAAAGTCAGCGAATACAATTGACAAGGAGTCTGGGCAGTAATTTAACAAACTCCCTGTATATATTGGATGAACCATCCATCGGTTTGCATTCAAAAGACACAGAACGATTGATTGCTGTTTTAAAAGAGTTGCGCAATTTAGGCAATACTGTTGTAGTAGTTGAACATGATGAGATGATGATGAAAGAGGCTGATTATATTATAGATATGGGACCTTTGGCCAGTCATTTAGGAGGAGAAATGGTGGCAGCAGGCACTTATGATGAAATCATTAAAAATAAAAAGAGTCTTACCGGTCAGTATCTTTCTGGGTTATTAAAAATAGAATCCCCTACACAAACAAGAAAATGGACGAGAAGCATTACTATAGAAAATGCTGTTGAAAACAATCTGAAAAATATAACCGTTGAATTTCCCCTGAATCTGATATGTGCGGTAAGCGGAGTAAGTGGAAGCGGTAAAACCACCCTGATTAAAAAGATTTTATATCCTGCATTGAAAAAAATAAAAGGTGAAATCATAGATAAGCCAGGAATGTTCAAAAAAATCAGCGGAGACATAGATCATATAAGGCAAGTTGAGATGGTTGATCAAAATCCGATTGGTAAATCCAGCAGAAGCAATCCAATTACGTACATAAAAGCCTATGATGAAATTAGAGATTTATACTCCAAACAACCCCTCAGTAAAATGCGAGGATTTATGCCAAAACATTTTTCATTCAATGTGGATGGGGGGAGATGTGACGCATGCAAAGGAGAGGGTGAACAAATAGTAGAAATGCAATTTTTAGCCGATGTCCACCTTGAATGTGAAGTGTGTAAAGGCAAAAGATTTAAAGAAGAAGTTTTAGAAGTGACTTATAATGGTAAGAATATTCATGAGTTGCTTGAAATGAATGTGGATCAAGCAATGGACTTTTTCAGCCAAGATCTCAAAAACGGCGCTGATATTGCCAGGGCAATAAAGCCCTTGTCCGATGTAGGACTTGGATATGTAAAGCTGGGGCAATCTTCAAATACTCTGAGCGGAGGTGAAGCACAACGTGTAAAACTGGCTTCTTTTTTAGGAAAAGGAAAGTCACAGGGAAGTGTATTGTTCATATTTGATGAGCCAACAACGGGCCTACATTTTCATGATATAAAAAAACTGCTCGCCTCGTTCAATGCATTGGTTGAGCAGGGTCATTCAATTATCGTGATAGAACACAATACAGATGTATTGAAATGTTGCGATTGGATTATTGATCTCGGTCCCGAAGCGGGGGAAGCAGGAGGAAAATTAGTGTTTGCAGGAACCCCTGCGGAACTCAAAAAGAAAAAATCAGGGTATACTTCAAAATATCTTTGATAAATTTTATCTTAACCGGTCACTTTCTGCAACAATCTTCTGGTCTTTTCTGATTCCTCTTAAAGCCAGTATAAAAAATATCATTACGAGGAGCTGAAGAATAGAACCAATCGTGTAGCTTCCTTCTGCAAATTTTTTAATGCAGTGTTCGTATTCAAACATCAACAGCAATTCAAGAAACATGGCAATTAGAATTGTTCTTATCTGAGCCTTTCTGTTGGTGTAAAGAAAAATTGCTACAAGCGAAAGTATGCCAATGGATACTGTTAGTACGTTTGTAATGATGTTATACATCCCATTTAACTGAGTAAATGTTTTAACGGATGTACTTAGTTGTAATTCTTCTAAGGGTAATGTGTTTCCTGCATAAAAAGAGATTTTAAGACTTGCAAATAAACAAGCAGAAGCTAGTAATAACCAAATAGTTTGAATTCTTTGTATCATAGACGCCTATGTTAGTGATTTTAAAAAATTATTGAATTTCAGGATAAAGAGGAAATTGTTTCATGAAATTTTTCACCTCTGCTTTTACAGATTGAATGGCGTTTTCATTATCAATATCCATCAATACCCTGTCTATAAAATCAACAACTGTCTGCATATCTTTTTCTTTCATACCTCTAGTCGTGACAGCAGGAACACCAACGCGGATGCCGCTTGTTACAAAAGGGCTTTTATCATCAAAAGGAACCGCATTTTTATTGAGGGTGATGTGCGCACGGTCTAAAGTTTCCTGTGCTTTTTTGCCGGTAATATTTTTGTTTCTAAGGTCAATCAGCATCAAATGGTTGTCAGTACCTCCGCTGATGATTTGGTATCCTTTTGCAACAAAAGCGGCTGCCATTGCTTGTGCATTTTTTTGAACTTGTTTGATATAAGTAGTGAATTCATCGGAAAGCAATTCTCCAAAAGCTACTGCTTTTGCTGCGATGACATGCTCAAGCGGACCACCCTGAGTTCCGGGAAAAACGGCCATATCCAGCAAGTGACTCATCATTCGTATGTTTCCCTTGGGGTCTTTCAAACCAAATGGATTTTCAAAATCTTTTTTCATCAATATAATGCCACCTCTTGGACCACGCAAAGTTTTGTGCGTGGTGCTGGTTACAAAATGACATTGTTCAAATGGAGATGACAACAAACCTTTAGCAATCAATCCTGCAGGATGTGCCATATCGCATAAAACAAAAGCATTGATTTCATCCGCTACCTTTCTGATTCTTTCGTAGTCAATATCACGGCTGTATGCAGAAGCGCCACAGATGATTAATTTGGGTTTTTCTGTCCTTGCTTTTTCTTCCAACATCTCATAATCAATCAATCCTGTTTCTTTTTTTACCCCATAAAAAAATGGTCTGTAAAATTTTCCTGAAAAATTAACTGGCGAGCCATGTGTAAGATGCCCTCCCATGCTAAGATCAAGACCAAGAATAGCATCACCAGGTTGTAATATTGCCAGCATTAAAGCAGCATTTGCCTGAGCACCGCTATGGGGTTGAACATTGGCGTAATCGCAATTGAAAACTTGTTTGATTCTGTCGATGGCCAGTTGCTCTACCTGATCTACAATTTCACAACCTCCATAATATCTTTTTCCCGGATAGCCTTCTGCATATTTATTTGTCAAAGATGAGCCCATTGCTTTCATTACTTCAAGACTGGTGAAATTCTCACTTGCAATTAACTCAATTCCCTCTCTTTGTCTAGTTAATTCTTTTGAAATTAAATCAAACAGAACATTGTCTTTTTGCATAAAAAATATTTGATAAGCAAAGATAGGAATGAGACATCAATTCACATTGAGCTTTTTGTATTGAATATCAGCCAATTAAAATAATATTTGATTGATTTTGGTATTCCTTTCACTTATCAACTCGCAATATTTTTTGCCGTATCAAAAGAAAAGCTAAATAAATTAAAACTGCAATTATACGAAATGACCAATTGGTTAAAATGCACTAATTTCACAGTCCGAAAAGAAAATAAATGAAGGCGATTATTCCAGTTGCAGGCGCAGGGACAAAGCTGCGTCCGCATACTTACACACAACCAAAAGCATTGATTCCTCTCGCAGGAAAAACGATATTAAACATCATTGTTGATCAACTTAAGGATGCAGGAATAAATGAATTTATTTTTATCATAGGATACTTGGGAGAGAAAATACAGGACTATGTCCAATCCAATTATCCGGATTTAAATTGTCATTTCGTTACTCAAAATGACCGCCATGGCACAGGACATGCTGTTTCGTTAACAAAGCAGATTGTAGGCGATGACCAGGTTTTAATTGTATTGGGCGATACAATTGCTGAATACGATTTAAAACAGGTACTTGCAGAACCTTATTCAATGCTTGGAGTGAAAAAAGTGGATGATCCCAGAAATTTTGGAGTAGCCGAAGTGGAAGAAGACGGATTTGT
>CAZCOL010000005.1:57478-67115 GCA_964500545.1 uncultured Ferruginibacter sp.
AAGTGGATGATCCCAGAAATTTTGGAGTAGCCGAAGTGGAAGAAGACGGATTTGTGTCAAGAGTGGTCGAAAAACCTGTAATTCCTAAAAGCAATATGGCTTTGGTGGGTATTTATAAAATCGTCGAGTCGCATTTGCTTTACGGATGTTTGGATAAAATAATCCATTCAAATTTGGATCAACAGGATTTCAATTTAACAGACGCATTGGAATGTATGATACAACAGGGTGCCAGGTTCAAGTACTTTAAGGTGGCAAATTGGTTTGATTGCGGTAAAAGAGAAACAATTTTGGAGTCCAATTCGATATTGTTAAAAAAGTTTGGCGGAAATGTATTTGAAGCCAACCCTTTTCAAAATACCATCATAATTCCACCGGTGAGTATTGGTGAGGGTTGCGTGATAAAGAATTCTGTAATTGGCCCTAATGTCGCTATAGGTGAACATACCAGCATCAATCATGGAATAATCAAGGATTCTATTATCGGTTCATACTCAAATATTGTAGAAATTGTATTGAATAATTCATTGATTGGAAATGATGCAGAGGTGAAAGGAGTGAGCAGAAATCTAAATATTGGCGACAATACCGCCATAGATTTGGGCGGAAGTAAATCATAATTAAATAAATGTGCTTTGCAAAAGCAAACCGAACACAATAATATTTCTAAACTTTTTGGTGCCGAGCTTCCTATTGTACAGGGAGGAATGATTTGGGCAAGCGGCTGGCGTTTAGCCGCTGCAGTTAGTAATGCAGGGGGGTTGGGTATTATTGGAAGCGGAAGTATGTATCCGGATGTGCTGAGAGAGCATATACAAAAATGCAAATCAGCTACAGACAGGCCTTTTGGAGTAAATATCCCATTATTGTATCCAAACATAGAAGAGCACATACAGATTGTAATTGATGAAAAAATCCCCATCGTTTTTACTTCTGCCGGCAATCCAAAAACCTATACTTCACTATTGAAACAGCATGGTAAGATTGTTGTTCATGTTGTAAGCAGCAGCAAATTTGCATTAAAGGCTCAGGATGCAGGTTGCGATGCTGTGGTAGCTGAAGGATTTGAGGCAGGAGGACACAATGGTAAGGAAGAAACAACTTCCATGGTTTTGATTCCTGCAGTTTGTGAAGCAGTTAATATTCCTGTTATTGCAGCCGGGGGAATAGCCACAGGAAAACAAATGTTGGCTGCGATGGTGCTGGGGGCATCAGGAGTACAAATAGGAAGCAGGTTTGTCGCAAGTACAGAAGCTTCCAGTCACATAGATTTTAAAAATCTTGTCTTACAAACAAAGGAAGGGGAAACAGAATTGTCTTTGAAAAAAGTGACACCGGTCAGACTGATAAAAAACCAATTTTATCAGCAAATACATCAAGCGGAGCAACAAGGTGCTTCAAAAGAAGTGCTCGAAAAGATTCTTGGAAGAGGGAGGGCTAAAAAGGGAATGTTTGAAGGTGATTTGGAAGAAGGAGAATTGGAAATAGGTCAGGCAAGTTGTTTGATTAAAACAATAATGCCTGCAAAAGAAATCATTGAAGAAATATGGACTGAGTATAAGGAAGGGATTCAAAAAATATCTTTAAACCTTAAACCTTAAACCTTAAACCTTGAACTTTGAATTTTTATCTACCCCTTTGTAAAGCCCCATCTGAACATTTCTTTCCAGGTTGCTTTCTTGCCATACATCAATATTCCGGTTCTGTAAATTTTTCCTGTAATCCAGGTGAAAAACAGGAATGAACCAATTAGCAATAGTATAGATAATGCCAGTTGCCAGAATGGAATTTCATAAGTGATTCTTCCCATCATTACAATGGGGGATGTTAAAGGGAAGATACTGCCGAAAACTGCCAGGCTACTATTGGGGTCATTCACCGCTTTTGTCATTATTACAAAGCCCAGAATGATGGGCATCAAAACAGGAAACACCAGTTGCTGAGCTTCTTGCTGATCTTCGCTGACTACACTGCCCACCGCTGCAAATACCGATGCATAAGTTAGGTATCCACCAATAAAATAAAATAAAAAAGAAAATAGAATTTTCAACAAAGGAAGTGAGGCAATTCCCTGAACAGTGTTTGTTAACAAGGAGATATTTTCACCATTTGCCTGAGGGTTATTGTTTATTTGGTCAATCAAATCTGGAAAAAAAAGTGGGATGGCCGATTGCATCAATACCATTAGAATTATCCAAATGATAAACTGCGTTAAACCAACAGCACCAATTCCCAGTATTTTACCCATCATCAGTTGAAAAGGTTTAACAGAACTTACAATTACTTCTGCTATACGGTTTGTTTTTTCTTCTGAAACACTTCTCATCACTTGGGTTCCGTAAATAACCATCATCATATAAATCAAAAATCCACAGCCAAATGAAACGGCGTAAGCGATTCCGGTAAAACTTTTTTTGCTGCCACTTTCAGTATCTATAGTATTTTCCAGAGATACATTCTTTGTTAGTTTTTCAAATGTTTCAGGATCAACACCATTGGCCCTGAGCTGTTTATCCCTGATGGCGTTGTTGATGGTTGATTCAATGGATGCAAGAATAGGAAGACTTACAGATGAAATGCTGTGAAGTCTGTATTTTTTTAATGCCGAGCTGTCGTTTGAGATATATAAAAAGGACTGATAACCTTTTTGTTTGTATTTATCAATAAATGACTTTTCAGTTTCATTTTTAATAAATGAAAATTCAAGCTCTTGTTCTTTGTTGTCAATTTTTCCGGCGAAAATATTTGCTTCATCAAGTACGGCGATTTTTTGTTTCTCATTGTTTCCGCTTACAGTTATATAAATAATAAGGGCATAAAAAGCCATAATAATCAAAGGCACGCCGATGGTAGTGAGCAGGAAAGACTTCTTTCTCACTCTGGTAAAATATTCTCTGCTTACAATGATTCCAATTTTGTTCATGTTCATCTGTTAAGTTGATAGAAAGGTCAATTAATTGTTTCAAATTTTCTGGTAGGAGCAGATTCTCCTACCAATCTGATGAAAATCTCATTTAATGAAGGCAATAATTCATTAAAGCTCTGTATACTCACATTTTGATTGATAAAATAGCTAAGTAACTCATTGTTGGTGGTATGTTCTGATAATTTTACCAAAAGTTTTCCTTTATCAAAATTCACCACTTCAAAAATATGGGTCATCAGATTTTCCGGAATGATGTTTCCTTCTATACTGAATATATTTTCTTTGAAATTGTGTTTAATTTCATGAACTGTTCCGTCCAATATTTTTTGGCCCTGATTGATCAAAACGATTTGATTGCATATTTCTTCCACCTGTTCCATTCGGTGTGTGCTGAAAATAATAGTTGCACCATTTTTTGCAAGGGTATAGATCTCCTCTTTTATCAGATTGGCATTTACAGGATCTAATCCGCTGAAAGGCTCATCCAGTATGATCAATTGAGGGTTGTGAAGAACAGTGGTTACAAACTGAAGTTTCTGACTCATACCTTTACTTAGGTCTTCTACTTTTTTATTCCACCAGCTTTCCATTTCAAGTTTGATAAACCATTTTTTAATACTGGTCATGGCATCCGTTCTGCTCATACCTTTCAAACGTGCCAGGTAAATGGCATGTTCCCCTATTTTCATTTTTTTATAAAGCCCTCTTTCTTCAGGCATGTATCCAATGTTGCTAATGTCTTTTAATCCTTTAAATTTTTTGCCGTTAAATAAAATCTCACCACTATCGGGATAAAAGATTCCGGTAATCATTCTGATTAAAGTGGTTTTACCTGCACCATTGGGCCCCAGTAAACCGAAAATGCTTCCTTTTTCAATATTAAAACTGACATCATCCACAGCTTTCTGATCAGAAAAATATTTTTTAAGGGAATGCAATTCCAAAATATTCATAGAAATTGATTTGAGTGCATAAAACTAAGACAATCGATTCAATCGAAATATATAAGGAGGCTGAAATTTAAAAATCACTTAGATTCGTTGTAAGAAAACTTATTGCAAATTACTGCGGCTATTCGCTCTCCATCCATAGCGGCACTCACTATACCTCCGGCATAACCTGCACCTTCACCACAAGGGTACAAGTTGGTTAATTGCGGATGTTCAAGCGTTTCGGTGTTTCTGGGAATTCTTACCGGGCTGGAGGTTCTGCTTTCGGTAGCTACAACAACTGCGTCATTGGTAAAATAACCTTTCATTTTTTTTCCAAAAGAATGAAAACCGCCCGCTAATGCATTATAAATAAAATCAGGTAATACTGATTTAAGATTTGCGGATTGAAGCCCGGGTAAATAAGAGTTTTCTGGAATTGAAGCAGATGTTTTTTTATTGCAAAAATCCACCAGTCTTTGAGCTGGTGCAGCGAAATTGCCTCCGCCGAATTGAAAGGCTTTTTGCTCTATCATTTGTTGAAAATACATGAAAAGAAGCGGATGTTCTGCATGTACTGGCAAATGATGAATGTTGTTAAAAGCATCTTCCTGACTGACCTGAACAACCATACCGCTGTTGGCAAATGGGTTGTTTCGTTTTGAAGGACTCCATCCATTGACCACGAGTTCCTGTGCATTTGTAGAAGCGGGAGCAATGATTCCACCGGGGCACATACAAAAGGAGAATACACCTTTTTCATTCACCTGATCCACCAAACTATAGGAAGCTGGAGGTAAAAATTCACTGCGCACCTTACAATGATATTGTATGCTGTCAATCAAGGACTGAGGATGTTCAACCCTTACTCCTAAAGCAAAGGGTTTTGCTTCAATTAAGATGTTTTTTTTGTAAAGCAGTTCAAAAATATCTCTGGCAGAATGACCTGTGGCCAAAATAAAAGCGTCGCCAGTGAAACGGTTATCATCTGCTGAAATTACTTCTGCTATTTTATGGTCCTTAATAGTAAAATCAACAACTTTTTTATTAAAACGCACTTCTCCGCCGCAATTAATGATCAGTTCCCTCATTGCGGTTATTATCTGTGGAAGTTTGTTGGTTCCTATATGTGGATGGGCGTCGTAAAGGATATTCTCGGGGGCCCCGAATTTTACAAAGAGTTGGAGAATTCTATTGATATCACCTCTTTTATTGCTTCTTGTATAAAGTTTACCATCACTGTATGTTCCCGCACCTCCTTCACCAAAACAGTAATTGCTATCAGTATTGATAATTCCAAGCTTGTTGAGTGCAGCCAAATCACGTCTCCTGCTTTTCACATCTTTTCCTCTTTCCAGGATAATGGGTTTGATGCCAAATTCAATCAATTTTAAAGCAGCAAATAAGCCTGCAGGGCCTGCACCGATAATAATCACTTTTTTTTCTGAATTACTTACATCTTTAAAGTGAAATGTTTGATTTCCTGAATTTTGAAAAGGCTCGTTTACAAAGGCATTAAGGGTAATATTAAAATAAATATTTTTCCCTCTGGCATCAATGGATTTTTTTAGAATCGTGTAGCCGGAAATTGCAGCCCTTTTAGTGCTTATATGTTGAGAAATGGAAGATAGTATATTGGATTCATTGGCTGCTTCTTCGGGCAGAAGTCGCAGGGTGATTTTTTTTTGCATTTGTGTTAGGTATTCATCCTAAAAACAATTTTTTCGAATCAAGTTAGAAAGGAAGATCGTCTGTGCTGTCAGGGGGCAGAGAAGAAAAAGTATCCAGCGGTTCCAGGTATTCGTTGTCAATATTGGCTTTTCCTCCGGATTGTAAAATTTGTTCAATTCTCCAGGCATCCAGATTTGTGATATAATTTGTTTTTCCGTCTCTTTCCCATTTAGATCCTTTAATGTTAAAATAAACCTTAATGTCATCGCCGATGTTTACCCTGTCAATGAGGGCGGTTTTATCCTGTACGCTTTGAAATTTCACATAATTGACAATGGTTTTGCCGTTAATTTCATCAGTTTTTTCGACAACAAACTCTCTGGTTTTAAAACTTTCAGTTCTTTGAACTGTGTCATATTTTGCAATTAGTTTTCCTGTTAATTCGTAGCTCATAAAGATTAAATTAAGTGGTCAAAAATAGGTATAAATAATTCAATTGATCAGTCTTTTTGCCGTTAAGATCCGAGAAAAAAAATTTAATAGGGAAAATAGTGGATAAAACAACTTTGAAGACCATTTTTTTGATGAAAAAAGATTATTTTCAGAGCCCGAAAAATGAAATTTTTCTAAAAAATCACCTTTAATAGTAAATGGAGAAAAACAACTAATAAAAAAATTTTTTTTTCAACATTTTCGTTCGATATTCGCCGTCCCAACAAACTTTTTGTTTTTTGGGAACTTCAATCAGCGAATCGAATGATTTGTAGAAATTCTTAGAAAAAAAATTATTCAATATATAAACAGGTTTTGGTAATAATGGAGAAGTCTTTTGAAAAAGTATGGCATAATTGTTTAGAGATCATTAAGGATATAGTAGAGTGGCAGCATTTTAAAACCTGGTTTGAGCCTATAAAGCCTGTTTCTTTAAAAGAAAAAGTATTGACCATTCAAGTTCCCAGTCAGTTTTTCTTTGAGTATATAGAAGAGCACTATGTTTCACTGCTTGCAAAGACATTAAAAAGGGAATTGGGAAAAGAAGCGCGTTTAGAATACAGAATCATGGTGGACAGCGGAAATAGCAAGAGCAAGCCATTGACCATGAATTTACCAGGGAACGGTTACAAGTCTTATGCTCACAATGAGTTGGATTTTCCTTTGGTGCTGAATAATCCGGTTAGAAATCCATTTGTGATTCCCGGATTAAAAAAGATGCAAATAGACCCACAGTTAAACAGTGCATATACTTTTGACACTTGTATAGAAGGTGATTGTAACAGGGTTGCCCGCAGAGCAGGAAAAACTGTTGCTGAAAAACCCGGATCTACATCCTTCAATCCTTTGGTAATATATGGTGGGGTAGGATTAGGAAAAACACATCTTGCTCAGGCAATCGGAAATGAAGTAAAGAGATTGTACAGCAATAAAGTAGTGTTGTACGTTAGTTCAGAAAAATTCATCAATCAGTTCATAGACCACAGCAGAAACAACGCCATCAATGATTTCATTCATTTTTACCAGATGATAGACGTGTTGATTATTGATGATGTTCAATTTTTCAACCGTGCTGAAAAATCACAGGATGCATTTTTCTCCATTTTCAATCATTTGCATCAAAGCGGAAAGCAGTTGATTCTTACCAGCGATAAGTCTCCAAAGGATCTGGAAGGAGTACAGGAGCGTCTATTGAGTCGTTTTCGCTGGGGGCTGAGTGCTGATTTGCAATTGCCTGATTACGAAACTAAAATCGAGATTCTGGAAAGCAAGATGAAACGAGACGGACTCGAGATGCCAAAAGAAGTGGTTAAATACATTGCTTACAATATTAACAGCAATGTCCGTGAGTTGGAAGGGGCATTGATTTCATTGCTTGCGCAATCATCTTTGAACAAAAGAGAAATTGACTTGGAGCTGGCTAAAAAAGTATTGCGCAACTTTGTAAAATCCTCCAGCAAGGAAATAACCATTGATACCATTCAAAAGATGGTTTGTGAGTATTTCGACGTACCATACGATAAGTTGTTGCAAAAAACAAGAAAAAGAGAAGTGGTTCAGGCAAGGCAGATAACGATGTTTCTATCAAAAACATTTACAAAAAATTCATTGAAAACAATTGGAGAACATTTTGGAGGCAGAGATCACACTACTGTTATTCATAGTTGTCAAACAGTAAAGGATTTGATGGATACTGACAGTCTATTCAAAGAAAGCGTCATTGAGTTGCAACATAAGGTTCAACTGGCTGCAATGTAAGTTAATATTTCAATGATTTATTTTGATTTGGGAGATATTGCATAGGATTGTATTTTTGCAACCCTTACAAAAGTGTAAGGTAATTATAATAAAAGGAGAGGTGCCTGAGTGGCCGAAAGGGCCGGTTTGCTAAACCGTTGTACGGGCTTAAACCTGTACCGAGGGTTCGAATCCCTCCCTCTCCGCAAAAATTGTAGGGATGGGAAGGATTATGAAAGTAATCGGTTTGTCCTTTTAGTTTTTAAAATGTTACTTTTAAGAAGATAACCAAGTTCGGGATGTAGCGTAGCCCGGTTATCGCGCCTGGTTTGGGACCAGGAGGTCGCAAGTTCGAATCTTGCCATCCCGACAAATTACATTAATAACCACTTGATTTTCATGTGGTTATTTTTTTACAAGACTTTTTTAGCGATTTTTGCCCTGTGGATAAGTTACAGGCGATAAAAGGGCTACGCTACACCCCGAACGGAATTTATAAATTCTTCTCTTTTTAGGTAAGCTCTTGCTAACCTGATTTTTTTATCTAAATTTTGATTGCTTGTTTAGCCAGCAATCAAAATTTAGATAAAATCTATTTATTATTGGTGATGTCAATTACTAACCTTCTAGCAAACACAGTTGCAACTTCTTTCTTATAGAATGCTAAATTTTTTTGTTTTAAAATGTTATTAGTGTTTTAATAACTTTATGATATCAATCAGATTATTTTGCTAAATACTAGCCAATTGAGTCAAACTTTACTGCTTTTTTGAAGAAAAATATATAACCTTATGAGTGAAATAAAATTAAACATACGTTTTGAATATTATCAATTAAAAATACCACTAATAAAATATTTTAGTTCAGCAACCCTTCACAAGAGTGATGTTAATTTAAACCTTTCAGATTTTCCTCAACTTTGTATAAAAGAGTCAATCATTAAGCCTTATAAATACTTTTATGTAGCACTGAACGAAGAGTCGTTTTCTGATTTTAAACATGAGATTTTTCGAATTCTTAACCCAATTCCAATAAGTTTTTTAAAGAAGCTTGATATTATAATAACAAATAAAGAAGGATTAAGTCTACAGATTTTTAATTTTAATATGAGTAAGAAATTGAAAACAACACTTGTTAATGAGAATCCGCCCTTATCGTTAGATGAATTAATTGAAATAAGCGAAAAAAGACGTTGGAAATGGAATCTTAATCACCGTGATTTTTTCTACGAATTCCAATTTTTTGAAGATGATGTTGATAATTCTACAATAAAAAAAGAATTTGTTGGTTATACGGGGCAACCTCATAATATTTTAATGAATGGGAAAGAACTAGAATGTCAAATTGTTTTTGAAAACAACGAGAAAGTTGTGGATTATATTTTTATTAAAAATATTAAGGCAGTTTCAGTGGAACATTTCTTTACGATACAAGAATATTTTATAATACCTGATATTAAAATAATAGAATTTGAATTATTGAAATTGTCTTTTAAATATTCTAATGCTAAAAAAATTAAGTGCTTAGTTAAGCTTTATGATTTTGAGCAATTAAAACAATCATTTAATGAGATTGAACTAAATCAAAATTCGTTTGTAAAAATTAATTTATCTAATGTAAATCATAAACAATTTCTTAATCCTAAAATTTTGGAATATAATATTATTTCAAAATCAATACAGTACGTTGAACCAGAATTAGATAAGAAAAACAGGATAATAAACAATTATTCAATAGAATATAAAAGACACGATTATGCTGAACAATTACGAAAAAATAGTGAGGCAATACAAGAAGAATGTGATAGCAAGAGGCTATAATATGATATGTATCGACCCCTTAATTCTTGGACAGAATCGGTTACAAATTTGAGACATTTTTT
>CAZCOL010000006.1:0-4521 GCA_964500545.1 uncultured Ferruginibacter sp.
GTGCCAATTGCATCCATTCTTCTGTATCGCTTTCCGATTGCATCTTTTTCTTCGTAGAAACAGTGGAATTGTGATTTGCATTGATTCATCAATGTTGAAGCGATTTCAGGAAGGCCATCTTTTTTCAACAAAGGAAGAATCGCCAATTTGACCGGAGCAATCTTTGCCGGAATTTTCATTACTACTCTGCTGTCTTCTGATCCGTCTTCTTTTGTCCATTTTTCTTCTTGATAAGCTAAGGAGACAACAGTCAGGAATAAACGATCTAAACCAACGGAAGTTTCAACAACATAAGGGGTGTAATTTCCGTAAGGTTTTCCGTCTGCGTTTAAATCATTATCAAAATATTGAATCTTTTTCTTGCTGTATTTTGAATGTTGACTTAAATCAAAATCAGTTCTGCTGTGAATGCCTTCCAATTCTTTCCATCCAAAAGGAAATTCAAATTCGATATCTAATGCCGCATCTGCATAATGTGCCAGTTTAACATGATCATGATATCTAAGTTTTTCGGATGGGATACCGATGCTTTGATGCCATTTTTTTCTGGTTTCTTTCCAGTAATTATACCATTCCATTTGTGTGCCGGGACGAACAAAAAACTGCATTTCCATTTGCTCAAACTCTCTCATTCTAAAAATGAATTGTCTTGCAACGATTTCATTTCTGAATGCCTTACCTGTTTGAGCGATACCAAAAGGAATTTTCATTCTTCCGGTTTTTTGTACATTGAGAAAATTCACGAAAATGCCCTGCGCGGTTTCGGGCCTGAGATAAATCGTATCAGCTTCTTCAGTAACACTTCCCATTTGAGTGCTGAACATCAGGTTAAATTGACGAACATCAGTCCAGTTACAAGTTTTGCTGATGTTGCATTTTATATTATTGGATTCAATTAAATTTTTCAGACCTGCCAAATCATCTGCAGCCAGTAATTTATCCATTGCTGAAATCAAATTATCAGCAGCATTTTTTTCGATGGTTTCAGCATGTGCTTCAATCAAATGATCAACGCGGTATCTTTTATTGCTATCCTTGTTGTCAATCATGGGGTCACTAAAATTATCCACGTGGCCACTGGCTTTCCATACGGTAGGATGCATGAAAATGGCTGCGTCAATCCCTACGATATTTTCATGCATTTGGGTCATGCTTTTCCACCATTCGTCGCGAAGATTCTTTTTTAGTTGCGCTCCCATTTGTCCGTAATCGTAAACTGCGCTTAAGCCATCGTATAATTCGGAAGATTGAAAAATATAGCCATACTCTTTACAATGAGAGATGATTTCCTGAAAGTGATTGATTTCATTTGCCATAGGGGCAAAGATAGAAAATTAGGGAAGGAAAATGTACAATTGAGTTGTAAAAACATCAGCCCACCATTTAAATGGTGGGCTGACAAAAATTGGGGAATATTATCTCTTTCTTTTTGTTTAAAAAACAATTAATTCTCGTGATTTACAGCAACCGGATGATTTTTTCCTGATTTATTTTACACTCCTATGTCTCATTCATTTTGTAACGTTTGGATTCATGCTGTTTTTGCAACTAAAGATCGTCAACAAATTATTACACTTGATCTTGAAGAGGTACTTTATCCCTTTTTACACGATGAGTTTAGTCAATTAGGCTGCATTTTGAAAATTGTAAATGGTCTTTCTGATCACATTCACTGTTTATTCATGCTAGATGCAACAAAATCATGTGCAGAAGTGATGAAACAAGTAAAGGGATCCTCTTCTCATTTCATCAATGAACATAACTTCATTTTTGAAAAATTTGCATGGCAAAAAGGGTATTCAGCTTTTTCCGTAAGTGATTCTGCAGTTGATGATGTTTATGAGTATATAAAAAAACAAAAAATAAAATATGAAAGTCTGGAGGAAGAGGGGATAAAATTATCATAATATCCCAGCCCACCGTTTAAACGGTGGGCTGGGATCAAAAAAGTTTTTTAAACAAAAAACCACCGGCTTTTACCCCGATGGTCGTGTTTAGCAATTAATCAAACACTATTTTTTAGCTGCAACCTAAACTGTTGCCGCAGTTTAAACATTTATAACAAGTTCCGCTTCTAACGGTAATGTGACCACATGTGTTGCAGGCGGGCGCATCTCCCTGCATCGACTTATTGGCGGCATTGATGGCGTCCAAAGAACTTGAAACTTTTGCCGGACCAGCATCTCTGTGTGATTTTGTACCGTCTGCATTATTTCCTAGCACTCTAACATCACTTAACTCAGGTTTCCTTTCTCCGATAGTGGGCATCGTTTCATCCCATTCTTCATTTCCAAGATTAGCAATTTCGGGCTTATCCAAAACATGTACCAGGTCTGTTCTGCCTAAATACTCATAAGCAAGCGAACGGAACATAAAATCTATAATAGACGTGGTTGTTTTGATATTGGGGTGGTCAACCATTCCCGCAGGTTCAAATCGGGTGAACACAAATTTCTCCACATACTCTTCTAAAGGAACACCGTATTGCAAACCTATGGAAACCGCTATAGCAAAACAGTTCAGCATACTGCGCATGGTTGCGCCTTCTTTTGCCATATCAATGAAAATTTCACCCAATGTGCCATCATTGTATTCTCCGGTTCTAAGGAAAAGAGCCTGTCCATTGATTTTTGCTTTTTGTGTAAATCCTCTGCGTTTGGCCGGAAGAGATCTGCGTTCTACAATCATCGCCAACTGACGTTTTAAAGAAGTGTCGGCGGAATTCTGAACACGCTTGTTCATTTCTTCCAGCAATTCTTCAATAGTTAACTTACCCATGTCCACCAATCCACTTTCATTCAATAAAGTATGCTCTGTTGATTCTTCAGTCGTTTTTTTCTTTTTATCAGACTTGTTGCTCAATGGTTGACTCAATTTGGAACCATCACGATACAAAGCACAAGCTTTTAACCCCAATTCCCAGCTTAAACGATATGAATCAGCAATTTCTTCAATAGTAGCTTCATTTGGAAGATTAATGGTCTTGCTGATAGCTCCGCTTAAGAATGGCTGAGCGGCAGACATCATTCTGATGTGACCATGTGCATGTATATATCTTTGGCCGGTTGTACCGCATTTATTTGCACAATCAAATACGGGCAGATGTTCTTCTTTCAAATGAGGAGCACCTTCTACGGTCATCGTTCCACACACATAAATGTTGGCAGCATCAATTTCATCATCAGTGTATCCAAGCGCTTCCAGCAAACTCCATCCGAAATCATTGTATTGATCTGAAGTAAAACCAAGTCTTTGCAAGCACGCTTCACCAAGTGTAAATACGTTGAATACAAATCCTATTTCAAATGCACTGCCCATGGCTGCATTTAATCTTTCAATTTCATCAGGTAAAAATCCTTTTGCTTCCAGTGATTCTTCGTTGATAAATGGAGCCCCATTCAATGTAGCGTGACCCTTGGCGTAATTTACAATCTCTTCTATTTCCTGTTCTGAATATTTCAGGTTTTTTAGGGCCTGAGGAACACTTTGGTTGATTATTTTGAAATAACCGCCACCACTCAGTTTCTTGAATTTTACCAATGCAAAATCCGGCTCAACTCCTGTTGTATCACAATCCATAACAAGACCAATGGTACCGGTGGGGGCGATTACTGTCGTTTGTGCATTTCTGTATCCGAATTTTTCACCCAATTGTACTGCATCATCCCAAGCTTTGGTTGCTGCTTTCAGCAAATAATCGGGACAGTATTTAGCATTGATTCCATGAGGCTTGATCTCAAGTCCTTCATATGCTTCCATCGCATCGTAAGCAGCCGCACGGTGATTGTGCATTACGCGAAGCATGTGCTTTTTATTCTGTTTATATTTATCAAAAGACCCTAAAAATCCCGCCATTTCTGCGGATGTTTTGTAAGCAATTCCTGTCATGATTGCGGTAATTGCTCCTGCAATACCTCTTGCCTCCTCACTGTCATAAGCAATTCCACTAACCATCAACATACTGCCAAGATTGGCATATCCCAAACCTAGTGTTCTGTAATCGTAACTCAATTGTGCAACTTCTTTGGAAGGGAATTGAGCCATCAATACAGATATTTCCAAAACTACGGTCCACAATCGGCAGGTGTGTTCAAATCCTTCAACATCAAATTTATTGTTGTCTTCATTAAAAAAACGACGAAGGTTAACACTCGCAAGGTTGCAGGCAGTGTTGTCCAAAAACATATATTCACTGCAGGGGTTTGAAGCCCTTATAGGGCCTCCTTCAGGGCAAGTATGCCACTCATTGATGGTGGTATCATATTGAGTCCCGGGGTCAGCACACCTCCACGCAGCATAATTGATTTGATCCCAAAGTTCTTTTGCCTTGACTGTTTTCATTGTGCTGCCATCTCCTCTTGCCTTTAAATCCCAATCACCATTTTCATCCAATACTTTGAAGAATGAATTGGGTATACGAACAGAATTGTTGCTGTTTTGTCCGCTGACAGTACGATAAGCTTCCCCTTCATAATCACTCGAATAACCCGCTGCAATCAAGGCAGCCACCTTATCTTCCTC
>CAZCOL010000006.1:4621-17690 GCA_964500545.1 uncultured Ferruginibacter sp.
ACCAAATCATCATCTACACTAAGAATGAAACATGCATGTGGTTGAGGACGTTCGTATGCTGAAGTAGATTTTTTTAATTTACCATCTTTTGCATCCACATAATAATGACCCTGAGGCTTGCCGGTAATTCCGTAAACTTCATGCAATCCTGTGTTGAACCATTGAGGGCTGTTGGGAACACATGCCTGATTAAGGATACTGTATACCAACTCATCATAAAAAATTTGAGCATCTTTTTCTGTGGCAAAATAATCATTCCGCTCGCCCCATACCCTCCAGCAATGAGCCATACGGTGTGCAACCTGCTTGGATGTGGTTTCTCTGCCTAAACTTCCGTCTGGTTGAGGAACTCCAGCTTTTCTGAAATACTTTTGTGCCAGAATATCCGTAGCTATCTGACTCCAGCCTTTTGGAACTTCTACATTGTCCATTTGAAAAACAACCTCTCCACTCGGATTTTTTATGACTGAAGTACGATAATCGTATTCAAACATGTCGAATGGACTGATACCTTCTTTAGTGAATTGCCGTTGGAAGCTCAGTGCTTTTGCGGGTTGTTTTTTTACTGGCATAAAATTATATATGTTGATGGTTAGTTACAGATTTTTCTCTTGTTCTAAAGAGGTCAACGAAAATATTCGAACTGCGTCAACTTTTTCTTGTCTAAATATTAACAATGTGTGGACAAAACCAGTTGATTTTTGGGTAATACATATTCAACCTGACTTCTATGAGTTTTGCACTTTTTGTGGAAAGAAAAAATTTTTTTTTGAGACAAATTTGTTTTAATAATTGAAGAATTTTTATGTCGTTGATCATAATTAAACCTATGTTTGACTATAACAAAACAACAATTCATGAGAGTGCTTATTCAAAGGGTTACTGAAGCATCGGTAACGGTTGACAATTTGGTAAAATCATCCATTGAAATCGGCTTACTTGTATTTGTAGGAATTGAAAACAGAGATGAGATTAAGGATGTCCAATGGCTCAGTCAAAAAATTATCAACCTCCGCATTTTTGATGATGAAAATCAAGTGCCTAACAAATCAGTTAAAGAAATAAACGGTGATATTTTACTGATCAGCCAATTCACCTTACATGCCTTAACCAAAAAAGGTAACAGGCCGAGTTATATAAATGCCAGCAAACCCGAAATAGCAGTCGAAATTTATAAACAATTCATTCAACAATTGGAAACTGATCTTGAAAAAAAAATCCACACGGGAACTTTTGGCGCAGATATGAAAGTCAGGCTTTTAAATGACGGACCCATCACTATTTGGATTGATTCGCAAAACAAAGAATGATTGACTTACATTTAATTAACGGCCAATTTTTTTATCAGTAATTTTATTTTTAAAAAAGCTCGATTACATGAATAAAACTGAAAACGAACTCACAATTTCTGAAGCTCAAAAACTAGTCGATACATGGATAAAAACAACAGGGGTGAGGTATTTTAATGAGCTGACCAATCTGGGTGTTTTAATGGAAGAGGTTGGAGAACTCAGTCGGCTATTTGTGCGAAAATATGGGGAACAATCGTTTAAAGAAAATGAAATTGGAAAAGAAATTTCTGATGAAATGGCTGATGTTCTTTGGGTGTTGATTTGTCTGGCCAATCAGACAGGCGTAGATTTGACAACAGCATTAATAAAGAATTTTGAAAAAAAAAATACCAGGGATGCAATGAGGCATCTGAAAAATAAAAAATTAAAAACATAATAATTATCAATTGAACTTTTAATCTGGTTCAATAAAATTACCTGCAGGTAGATCTCTGCAAAATGGTATCTTTCAAATCAATTAACTTTTATCAATGAAAAAATCTATTTCAATTATCTGTTTTTACCTATTCTTCTTTTTATTTTCGAATGCACAGCCCAATAACAAATTGGTCAGTGGACCGTGGGCCGGAAATGTTGAACTTCGCAATGCATTGATCTGGCTTGAGGTTTCACCTTCCGTAAAAAAAATAGCCGTTAAATATTTTCCTGTCCAAAAATCGGATGATTATAAAATTGTAAAATACAATGGAGAACTAGGAAAAGAATTCAATCCGGTAAAAATCGAATTGAACAACCTCGAATTCGGAACAACTTACCAATACGAAATTTTGCTGGATGGTAAAAAATACTTCCTGCCATTTGAAACAAAATTTACCACCAAGGATTTGTGGCAGTACAGAAAACCTGTACCTGATTTTAGCTTTCTGACAGGCAGTTGCGCTTATTTCAACGAATCAAAATTTGACAGACCCGGAAAGCCCTATGGAGGCGATTCCTCCATTTTTGAAACAATGGCTAAAACTTCTGCAGATTTTCATGTTTGGCTTGGAGATAACTGGTATACCAGAGAGGTGGATTACAATACTGTGTGGGGATTGAATTACAGAGCATCGCATGACAGATCACAAAAAATAATACAGGAGTTCATGGCAAAAATGCCCCAGTATGCCATTTGGGATGATCATGATTATGGACCAAACGATGCAGGAAAGAGTTATATATTTAAGAATGAAAGCAGGAATATTTTTAAAAATTATACATTGAATCCCAGTTATGGCGAAGAAGGTAAAGGGATTTATACCAAAGTCAGTTATGGTGACGCAGACCTGTTTTTAATGGACGACAGGTTTTTTCGGGCAGAATCCGAGTTGCTGGATTCAATCGATGGCCAACCCAATCCTGAAAAAACATATTGGGGTCCAGCTCAATTGACATGGCTGAAAAACGCCTTGTTGTACAGCAAAGCAACTTTTAAAATAATTGTTACGGGCAGCCAAACGCTCAATCCCAACAATAAATATGAGTGCATGCAACATTACCTTTACGAATACAACCAACTACTGAAATTCCTGACCAATCAAAAAATCAGTGGCGTGATGTTTTTAACCGGAGACAGACATCATAGTGAAATTATCAAATTGCCCAGACAGGATTCTTATCCACTTTATGACATTACCGTATCTCCATACACATCCGGAATAAGCAAAGTGTCCGGTGAAGAATTGAATAATCCATACCGAGAACCGGGTACCTTGGTGGAAGCACAGAATTTCGCAAAGTTTTCTTTCACCGGTCCCAAAAAAGAAAGGGTTTTAAGAGTTGAATTTATCGGAATCAAAGGAGAAAAATTAGGAGAGTGGTCGGTAAGTGAAAAAGCACTTAGGAACTCCTCCCCAAATGAAAAATAAAGTCAATAAAATGTTCACTGTTTTTTTTGAATACAACAAACCTAAGGTTGTTCAGGCACTTCGCTATCATTTTATCAGTCGAAAAGAAATAAAGATTCTGATGATAGTGGTAAATCTTTTTGCATTGATGTCAGCTGCTTTGTACTATCTAAAAAAAGTTACCCCAACCGCATTCATTTTGAGTTCTGTTTTGTGGTTTATACTAATGCTGGTTTTCTGGTTTCTTTTGCCAGAAATGATTTACAAGAAATCCCGAACTTTCAAAGACAGACTCAGAATATCCGCCAATGATGATACTTTGACTATTGAAAATGAAAAAGCATCAAAGCAGTATCAATGGAAAGATTTCTCCCATTGGATAGAAAGCCCTCATTTTTTTCATATTTATATAAATGCAACCAGTTTTTTTCTTATTCCAAAAGATGCTTTTGAAAGGGAAGGAGAAAAGGAGATACGAAATATGTTCAATGCAAAAATAAACTGACCAACGAAAACAGTATGAATATGAATTTGAGTGAAATGTCAGTTTAGTTTTTTTTCCATTAAATGATGAGGGAGGTTAACCTCAAAAAAAACATCTCCGGTTATCTTGTATCCGAATTTTTCATAGAAACCAATTGCTGTGTCCCGAGCGTGCATTATTATAATGTCATATCCCTTATCTCTGGCAATTGATTCTGCAAAGGAAACGATGGAAGCACCGATTCCTTTCCGCTGGACTTCATCCTTTACAGCCATTTGTCTCAACCTGATTTTTTTGTCATTGCAGGGAGAAAGCACACAACATCCAATAATTTCATCTTCATCAAAAGATGCTATCAGTATTTCGTCCTTTTCCGTTGAAAGTTCTTCTTCTGTAAATGATAATCCCAAGGGGGTTCTCAGGATTTGTTTTCTAAGCTCCACCATTAAGTCATATTCCACACTTCCATAATCTATTTGTTTTAAACCCATTGTTCTCAATTTCTTGTAAATCCGAATATATGCAAAATTGCCAAAATAAAGCCCTTTTTTTATTATATTTCTTAAACATTAATAAAATAATTTTGATCATAATTGAGTATTTCTTTGTTATTAGCTCAAAAAGTATATTTTTGCACTCGTATTAACTAAATTATTCTACCATGTCAGACATTGCAACAAGAGTAAAGAAAATTATTGTTGACAAATTAGGTGTTGATGAAGCTGAAGTAACTTCAGAGGCCTCTTTCACCAATGATTTAGGTGCCGACAGTTTGGACACCGTTGAATTAATCATGGAATTTGAAAAAGAATTTAATATTTCCATTCCTGACGAGCAGGCTGAAACCATCACCACTGTTGGTCAGGCTGTTTCCTACCTGGAAGGAAATGCTAAGTAATTCACCCTTTAATTTTCGCAGGCAAATCGTATGGATTTAAAGAGAGTAGTTGTCACAGGATTGGGCGCGCTTACACCTCTGGGAAAATCTGTCAGTGAATACTGGCAAAATCTCGAACAGGGGGTTAGTGGCTGCGATTTCATCCGTCAGTTTGACGTTACAAAATTTAAAACCCGATTTGCTTGTGAGGTTAAAGACTTTGACGCCTCCGATTATCTAGATAAAAAAGAAGCACGTAAAATGGATCGCTACTGTCAGTTTGCGCTGATTGCAAGCGATGAAGCAGTAAAAGATGCCGGAATAAGTAAGGAAAATGTAAATCCCGACAGAGTTGGAGTGATATTTGCAAGCGGTATTGGGGGGCTAATTACTTTTCAGGAAGAAGTAATCAACTTCGCTTCAGGTGATGGAACTCCCCGTTTCAATCCTTTCTTCATACCAAAAATGATTCTTGACATTGCTGCAGGTCACATTTCCATGAGGCATGGATTCAGAGGTCCAAATTATGCTGTGGTAAGCGCATGCGCCTCTTCCACAAATGCTATAATTGATGCTTTTGACAACATTCGTTTAAACAAAGCTGATATCATTATTACAGGTGGAAGTGAAGCGGTTATAAGTGCTGCAGGTTTGGGCGGTTTCAATGCAATGAAAGCATTAAGTGAAAGAAACGATGACCCTAAAACAGCTAGCAGGCCTTTTGATAAGGACAGAGACGGGTTTGTAATGGGTGAGGGTTCAGGCGTTCTTGTTTTGGAAAGTCTGGATCATGCTCTAGCCAGAGGCGCAAAAATTTATTGTGAAATTGCCGGTGGCGGAGCAACAGCCGATGCTCATCATATTACCGCACCTCATCCCGAGGGTCTGGGTGCAAACAATGTAATGCGTGTTGCATTACAGGATGCCGGTATGAAACCAGAAGACATCGACTACATCAATGTACATGGAACTTCTACTCCTTTGGGAGATATTGCAGAAACAAAAGCCATTCTTAATGTTTTTGGTGACCATGCTTACAATTTAAATATCAGCTCCACAAAAAGTATGACCGGTCATTGCCTTGGAGCTGCAGGTGCTTTGGAAGCATTGGCCTGTATCATGGCGGTTTCAAAAGATATAATTCCTCCCACTATCAATCATTTTACGGACGATCCCGAATTGGATCCAAAACTTGATTTCACTTTCCATAACGCTCAATACAAAGTTGTCAATGCCGCTTTAAGCAATACTTTTGGTTTTGGCGGTCACAATGCTTCGGTTATAGTAAAGAAATACAAATCCTGATATTTTGCCTGTTGACTCACTAACAGCATTTATTCGGATAAAAAAATTAATTTCGGATAAATAAATTATTTTGCCTCTTTACCTGAGCATCTTCGATAATAAAGAAACCAAAGAGTTTAAAAAACAACTCCGCAATGTCTTAGGATTTACTCCAAAAAATATTTCTCTGTACAAAACTGCATTAAGCCACAGGTCTGTAAGAGAAGGTTCAGATGAAAACAATGAGCGACTCGAATTTTTGGGTGACGCTGTACTAAGCTCCATTATCGCACATTATTTGTTTAGGAAGTATCCGTACAAAGGAGAAGGTTTTCTTACTGAAATGAGAAGCAAAATGGTCAATAGACAGATCCTTAATGAGATATCATTAAGGATGGGCTTAAAAAAAATAACATTCTACAATAAATTTGACAATGCACTCAAAGTATCCCAGATTTTTGGGAACACCCTGGAAGCTTTAATAGGTGCTGTTTTTTTGGATAAAGGGTACGAAAAAACAAAACGGTGGGTGGAGGAATATATTATTTTACCTCACCTTTTTATCGAAGATCTTGAATCAGTTGAAATCAATATCAAAAACAAATTGTACGGCTGGGCAAATAAAAATGGTAAAAATGTTGAGTTCGTAACATTGGATGAAAAATATGAAAATGGCAGAAGGCTGTTTACGGTCGCTTATAGGGTGGATGGTCAGATTATAGCACAGGCAAAGGGTTTCAACAAAAAGGATGCAGGTTATTTGGCTGCAAAAATGGCTGTAGAAACAATGGGACTCTGAACTTTGGATTCAGGATTTGAATTTTAATTAAAACAATGAAAATGAATTTTGGAATAATTGGAAGCGGAAGCTGGGGCACAGCGCTGGCTAAAATTCTTACAGACAATGGTCAGCATATTTTCTGGTGGAATAGAAATAAGGAAGCAATTCAGGAATTTAAAATTCGTGCACACAATCCCCAATATCTTTCTTCTGCAAAATTTGATACTTACAAATTACACCTGACCTCTGATATAGAGGAAGTTATCTCAAATGCTGAAATCATTTTGATAGCAGTGCCCTCTGCATACATTGCGGAAGTATTATCTGCATTGCCAAAAAATACATTCAATGGAAAAAAAATACTTTCAGCAATCAAAGGAATACTACCCGGAGAAAATGTGCTTTTGAATGATTATCTGTCAGATAATTTTCAGTTGACATTGGAAAACTATTTTGCAGTGCTTGGTCCCTGTCATGCGGAAGAAGTTGCTGCCGAAAAATTATCTTACCTTACTTTTTCAGGAAAAGATGAATCTACCACATCCTTAATTGCAGGTTATTTTAATACACCCTATCTGAAGACCGTTGTCAATAAAGATATTCTTGGTGTTCAATATGCTGCAGTGCTTAAAAATATATATGCACTTGGTGCCGGTATTGCCCACGGACTTGATTATGGTGATAATTTTTTGAGCGTGCTTATTGCAAATAGTGCCAATGAAATGGCAGTATTTCTCAGAAAGGCGGGTATTGTAAATGCTGAAGTTGGATACCCTGAACACAATGAAAACAACTCTCAGTTGGATGTTCACAACAATTATGCGGCATCTGTTTATCTTGGAGATCTTTTAGTAACATGCTACTCTTTATACAGCAGAAACAGGACTTTTGGAACCATGATTGGAAAAGGATATTCAGTTAAGGCTGCCCAGTTGGAAATGAGTATGGTTGCTGAAGGTTACAATGCAAGCAAATGCATGCACTCAATCAATCAAAAATATAATGCGGAAATTCCCATTGCAGATATCATTTATAAAATATTATGGGAAAATTTACCTGCAAGAAATGGATTCAAATCTTTAGAAAAGTTGCTTGTTTGATGCAATTATTTTCTTTTAATCAAATCAGTCAAAAAATAAATCTGCAGCAATTCCATCTGCAAATAGTTTGCCCTCCCTGTTTAGGAAAATATTATTTTCTGTAATAATTATTTTTTTCTTGTCAATATTATTTTGACATGCTTTTATCAAATGTTCTAATTTTTCTTTACCAAATCTTGACTCGACCTCATTGATATCAATTCCTTCAATCGTTCTAATCGATGTCATAATGTATTCGTTCAATTGTTGTGTTGGTGTTAAAACCTCTTCCTCGAATGAAATGTTTTTTTTTAGTACGGCATTTATATAAAGAGCATTGTTTGAAATATTCCACCTTCTTATATTTTTTCCGTCATAGGAATGTGCAGAGGGTCCAAATCCGTAATAAGCTTTTCCTGCCCAATAACTGCTGTTGTGTCTGCTCCTCATTCCTGCTAAAGCATAGTTGCTGATTTCATATTGTTCATATCCAAATTGGTTGAGTAAATCCATTGCAATCAAAAACTGTCTTGCTTGTTTTTCTGATTGGATTTCTTCTGTTTTTTTGGTTCTGATCATATGGCTTAAAGCCGTATTCGGTTCTGCCGTAAGTGCATAACAAGATAGATGCGGTATTTTTTTTTCTGCAATTGTTTCAATGTTATTTATCAATTCTTTGTCCGTTTGCAACGGACTTCCAAAAATCAAATCGACAGAAAAATTAGAAATACCTGCATCAAGTATTTGATTGATACTCAAAATTGATTGATTGCCTGAATGGGTTCTGTTCATCCATTGCAGCTCTTTGTCGTAAAATGATTGAATGCCCAAACTTATTCTGTTGATTCCTAAATTCATCCATTCCCTGACTTTTGAATAGCTGATATCATCAGGATTTGCTTCAAGGGTTATCTCGGCATCTGAAGAAATAGTAAATCTATTGCCTATTGTATTTAAAATCGATGAAATTTCTATTGTTTCCAGCAAACTTGGAGTACCACCCCCAAAATAAATTGTTTCAATAATTTCATCTTCAGAAATGAAAGCTGAATTTGTTGAAATTTCCTTTTTTAAAGCAATCAACAAGTCCCCCATTTTTTTTAAATCCGTTGAAAAATGAAAATTGCAGTAATTGCAGGCGCGCCTGCAAAATGGGATATGAACATAAATACCAGCCAAAGGTTGTAGTTTTACATGATTGATCAGGAATGCAATTTAGAGTTAATAATTATATCGTTCAATTGATTTTGCTGCTCTTGCCGTTTTTTATTTTAATGGAAACCAAGGCACAGCATAAAAATGTGAAGAATGGTCATACAATCGTTTATCTAATAAATGATAAAGACAACCGATTTTATAAAGATTCGCTGAAATTAACATCTATTTTTGACGCTAAGGAGGATGCTCTCCAATACATCTATAAATTACCCGTTTTACTGGCATCAAAGGGTTATCCAATTGCTTCTGTAGACAGTATATCCCAGTCAGATTCAATTTCGAACGTAATTCTTTTTTTGGGTAAAAAATATCAGTTTGTGAATATTACATTTCCGGAAATTGAACCGGTTGCTATGGATAAATTACGGCAGAAATTTGAAAAAAATAAATCGGTATCCTGGTTTTCCAAAATAGAGGCAATACAGGAAACTTTGTTGAATTATTACGAAAACAATGGTTATCCTTTCGCATCGGTATTTCTTGATAGTATTTTTTTGGAAAATGGGATACTCTCTGCTCAAATGAATGTAAATAAAGGTCTTTATTACAATATTGACAGCATAAGGATTTACGGTGATGCAGTCATTGGGGGCGTATTTTTACAACGCTATTTGAACATATTCAACAACAGCGGTTACAGCAAGGAAAAACTGAAAAAGGTGGATTCTAAAATTCTTGAATTGCCTTTTTTGAATACCATTCAACCTTCAGATTTAACAATGCTCGGATCGGGTGCAATTTTAAATCTGTATTTACAACCCAAAAAATGCAGTCAATTCAATTTTCTAATCGGACTTCAGCCTTCGTCTGCAAACAAATCCAAATTGCAGTTGACCGGTGATGTTAACCTGGACTTGAAAAATATTTTTGGAAGAGGGGAAAATATATTGATGAAATGGCAGCAACTGCAAATAAAATCACCCAGATTGATTGCAGGGTTGTCTTACCCCTACGTTTTTCGCTCTGCTTTGGGTTTGGATGTATTGTTTGAAATGTTCAAAAAAGATTCTTCCTTTCTGCAAGTAAATTCAAAATTTGGTATCAGTTTTCCCTCTTCTGAATTCTCTACAGGAAGAATTTTTCTTCAATATCAAAACTTCTCTTTGTTGAATGGAGCAATAGATAGTAATGTTGTTAAAGCAACAAAATCATTGCCATCAAATATTGATATGAGCGCTTCAAATGCAGGTATAAATGCTGAAATAAATAAAACAAATTATCGTTTGAATCCCCGAAAAGGGTTTCATTTAAACTTCACTTCCATTGTCGGAACAAAAAAGTTCAAACCCAACAACGAAATCTTAAACATCCGGGAATCAGGATTTGATTATTCAAGATTATATGATTCACTCAGGCAAAAAAATTATCACTTGAGGTTTCTTTTGACTTTTGCCCATTTTTTTCCTTTATCAAAATCGTCTACTATAAAACTGGTAACAAATTCGGGATACTATAATAGTCCGGCCATTTTTAAAAATGATCTTTTTCAAATTGGAGGATTTAAAACACTCAGAGGTTTTGATGAAGAAAGCATTTTTGCATCTTCATATGTTGTCATAACTGCTGAATACAGATTGTTACTTTCTCAAAACAGTCATATTGCCGGTTTTATTGATTGGGGTAGGGTCGACAGAAAGTATCAGCAAGTTTCAGCTGCTGAACATTTCATAGGCGCAGGTCTATCAATGATTTATGAAACAAAATCCGGGCTATTAAATATTTGTTATGCTCTGGGTAAAAAAGAAAATTTGCCTTTTAATCTGAGGGATGCATCAAAAATACATTTTGGTTACATCAATTACTTTTAAGATAGTTTTTCAAACAATGTTATTTTTACAAATTAAATTTTGTCCATTGTTAAGATATTCAACTTGCTTGTTCTTTGCTTTATTAATGATGATTTCATCCATGAAAGCCCTGCAAGCCGACAGCTTGCAGGTTCAAAAGGACAGTTTAATTTCAATAGATACGGTCACCAATTTAAAAATTTGTTCAACTCAGCAACTGCTTAATGAAAATTTTCTTATCAAATGTCAAAACAAATCCCTGGATTATGCCATCACTGAAAGGGTGTCCACTTCCAAAAACCTTCTTTTTTATTTTCTTACCGGTATATTCCTGTCCCTTGGAATATTTAGAATGATGAATAACCGATATTTCTTGAACGTATTGAAGGTGTTTTTTAATAACACACTTCGTCAAGGTCAGTTGAAGGATCAGTTGTTGCAAGCCAAGTTGCCCTCATTGTTTATGAATCTTTTCTTTGTGGCAGTTGCCGGATTTTATATTTTTCTCAGCGTATTCAATTATCATGAATTAAATCAGGATGGTTTAAAAACGTTGCTGTTATGCATGGCTTTTATATTGATGGTTTATACGGTTAAATTTGTGACTTTGAAATTTTTTGGCTGGTTGTTGAATTGCAGAAGTGAGACAGACAATTATATTTTTATTGTTTTTTTATTCAACAAAATCCTAGGCATAATTCTTTTGCCTATGACTTTAATCATGGCTTTCGCCGATAATGATCTTTTCAGCATTATGTTAGTTGTTTCAGGATTTATTTTCTGCGCAATGTTCATATTTAGATACATTCGTACCTACAGGACAATAAGTTATTCATTGAAAATTTCACGCTTTCATTTTGCTTTATATGTAACAGGGGTTGAAATTTTACCCATTTTGCTGATTTATAAACAGGCAATAATAATTCTGAATAAAAACATGTAATTTTGCATTTTTATTGGACATTATAAGTATGGCAAAAAAAATCGATAAAAAAGTCACTGCAGCTTTAAGCTCTCTTAAAAAAATACTTATAAGCCAAGCCAAACCTGAAGGAGTGAAATCTCCCTATTATGACCTTGCTGTAAAATATGGGTTGACCCTCGATTTTCATCCGTTTATAAGTGTGGAACCTGTTCCCTCGAAAGATTTTCGTAAACAAAAAATTGACATCTCCAACTACTCAGCTGTAATTTTTACCAGTAAAAATGCCATCGATCATTTTTTTCGCATCTGTGATGAATTGAAAATATCCATATCCCAGAATACAAAATATTTTTGCATCACCGAAGCAGTTGCACTCTATTTGCAAAAATTCATTCTGTACAGAAAAAGAAAGGTATTCTATGGCGCGGATGGTCTTAATAAAAGCTTGTTTGATGTAATCAACAAACACAAAGACAATGAAAAATTTTTGTATCCATGTTCTGAGTCTTTCGATAGCGAAATAACCAACTGGCTCAAATCCAATAAGTGCGAATATGCTACTCCGGTACTTTACAGGATCGTCAGCAATGACATAAAAAACATCATTGCAAAAAAATATGACGTTATCTGTCTCTTTACCCCCGGAGGCGTAAAGAGTTTGATGGAAAATTTTCCAAAATTCAAACAAAAGGAAACCAAAATTGCCGCATTTGGTGCCAACACATTCAAAGCCGCTGAAGAAGCTGGATTGGCTTTGGATATCAAAGCTCCCATGCCTCAAACACCCAGCATGGTAAGTGCTCTGGAAAAATTCCTAACTACCCCCACCGGTAAAAAATAATTCTGAATCAATTTGATATTTTCAATTCAATCGATTGCCGATGCAATTGATTGAAACCATTTTTTAGAACCCTTAATCATGAACGACAAGCTGAAATACCAACTCAAGAACGTATTGTCAAATGAAAAAAGTCTGTACCTGTTGCAACATGCTACAAATCCGATTCAATGGCAAATTTGGAATAAGGAAACTTTGAAAATTGCTGAGGAATTGGATAGACCCATCCTGGTAAGCATCGGTTATGCGGCTTGTCATTGGTGTCATGTTATGGAAAAAGAAAATTTTGAAGACGAGGTAGTCGCTTCCTTCATGAATGATCATTTCATCAATATAAAAATTGACCGAGAGGAGAGACCGGATTTGGATCAGATTTACATGGATGCATTGCAGGTGCTCACAGGTAGTGGGGGTTGGCCTTTGAATATTTTTTTAACACCCGATGGAAAGCCTTTTTATGGAGGGACTTATTTTCCTCCTAAAAGAACTCATCAACGGCCATCCTGGATTGAAACGCTTCAATTCATTGATGAGATATGGAAGAACAAAAGATCAGAAGTCGTAAAACAAGCAGAAAGACTCACAGAACATTTAAGAACATCCGGTCGTTTTTTGTTT
>CAZCOL010000006.1:17790-61086 GCA_964500545.1 uncultured Ferruginibacter sp.
GGAGGAATTTATGACCAGCTGGGTGGGGGAATTTCCAGATACAGCACTGACGATCATTGGCTTGTTCCTCATTTTGAAAAAATGTTGTATGATAATGCAATGCTGATTAGTGTTTTAAGTGATGCCTATCAAATTACCAAAGACGATTTATTTAAAAATGCTATTGAAGAAGTCATAGATTTTTGTCTTCGTGAATTGAATGCTCCGCTGGGTGGTTTCTATACCTCGATAGATGCCGATAGCGAAGGAGAAGAAGGAAAATTCTATGTATGGACAAAAGATCAGCTGGACCAAATACTTCAGGAAAAAAAAGATTTGCTAAACGAATGGTTTGGGGTTACAGAAAAGGGCAACTGGGAAGGGGTTAATATTTTAATTTCCAAAGAAAACCCGAACGAGTTTGCTGATTTAAAATCAATTAAAACTATTGACCTGATTTCAACACTCAAGGAAGGCAAAAAATTATTAATGGATCAAAGAGAAAAAAGAACAAGGCCTTTAACCGATACCAAAATCTTATTAAATTGTAATGCTATGCTGATCAGTTCATTTTGCAAAGCGGCAGCCACTCTTCAAAATGATCAATATTCCCAACTTGCAGTTGAACTGTTTGAATTTATCAAAGAGAAAATGTTCAGGAATGAAACTTTACTTCATTCTTTTTCAGATAAAGACAACCCTCAATCAGCTTTCCTGGATGATTATTCCTACCTCATTCGCGCTTGTATGCATCTGCAAGAGGTTACGGGGAAAGAAAATTATCTGTACGTTGCCAAAAATCTTACACAATACGTAGTTGGCAATTTTTTGGATAAGGAATCCGGGTTTTTCTTTTATTGTGATCAGTCAGTGAGTGATATCATCCTAAGAAAAATTGACATCTATGATTCTCCTGTTCCTTCAGGAAATAGCGTGATGGTTGAAAACCTGTTGTATCTGTCTGTTGTTTTTGATGATTCCGATTGGAAGTCGTTGGCTGAAAAAATGTTGTTGAAAATAGCTGACGGAATAAGGCAATTTCCGGAGTCATTGAGTAACTGGGGCTGCACTGCTTTGAGTTTTATGCATCAACCAATTGAAATAGTCATTACGGGATTTGATACCGAGCTTCAAAGAAAAAAGGCTTTAGCTAAATATATTCCCAACAAAATCTTGATTTCTGCTGAAAAAGAGACAGAATTAATATTAACAAAAAATAAAGATTATACTCAAAAAGCACTGATTTATCTATGTAAAAACAATCAATGTTACAGTCCTGTCGCCGATTTTAAGGATATTTCAGATTTTCACAGTGGTTTAACATTTTCAGAAATAAAAATAGAATAATTTGCGTTTGTAGTTTGGCAATAATTTTTTTCCGAAAAATGTATTTTTTGTTCCGGTTATTTATTTATTGCTTTTTTCAATTGAACATTTTATATTTGCGAACTTTATTCAAAGCAGAAAAAATGATAAATCGTATAATCAGCCTAACAGCTGTAATTCTACTGGCCTTTACCTTCAACAGTTGCAAAATGATTGGAGGAAAAAATGGTTCCGGAGGTGCTTACCCCAATGATGGTCAGTTACATGGAGTTCCGCAATCTAAAACCTGGACAACGACCAGACCTTATGGTATGGTATATGTTCCATCTGGCATGTTCCACATGGGACCAAGTGATGAGGATATCAATTATTCTTACACTGCTACCAACAAAGCCGTTTCTATCAGCGGATTTTGGATGGATGCAACCGAAATCACCAACAACGAATACAAACAATTCACCAATTGGGTTAGAGATTCAATTGCTGCAAAGCTTCTGGGATATGTAAAACAAGGTCAGGATGGAAACGAATACATCGACTGGAACAAAGCCAGAAATATTAAATGGGGCGACAAGTCAGTTATAGAAAAGATAGACGCCATCATCGTTACACCTGATAACAGAATTTTTGGAAAAAAAGAATTAGATGCGGAAAAACTTGTTTTTCAATCTGAAGTATTCGATTACAAGGCTGCTGCTTCCAACAGAGACAAAACCCTTCCAAGATCCGCTTTTATCGTAAGAACAAAAACTCCTGTTTACCCTGACACGATATGCTGGGTCAGAGATTTTGCTTACGCTTACAATGAACCAATGGCTAAAAGTTATTATAGTCATCCCGCTTACGGAAATTATCCTGTAGTAGGTGTGAATTGGAAACAAGCCACTGCATTTTGCGAATGGCGTACACATTTGATGAATTCATATTTAGAGTCTAAGAAAAAACTGATTAACCCAGATTTCCGTCTTCCAACTGAAGCACAGTGGGAATATGCCGCCAGGGGCGGTAGGTCTCAGGCTCAATACCCATGGGGAGGTCCTTATTTGAGAAATAAAAAGGGTTGCTTGCTGGCAAATTTTAAACCAGGCAGAGGCAACTATCCGGAAGATGGCGCTTTATATACCGTTAGAGCCGATGCTTATTGGCCCAATGATTTTGGCTTGTACAATATGGCAGGCAATGTTGCTGAGTGGACTGCTTCCTTGTATTATGAAGGAGCAGGAGTATTTGAACATGATATGAATCCTGATATTCGCTGGAATGCAAAAGAATCAGATCCACCCCGTATGAAAAGAAAAACAATCAGAGGAGGAAGCTGGAAAGATGTAGGATTTTTTCTTCAAACAAGCACAAGAGCCTACGAATACCAGGATACCGCAAAATCCTACATTGGTTTTCGTTGCATACAGGATTTACCACCTTCTTTAAGAAGAAGCAGATAATTATTTTTTAAATCGGATATTCAACTATTTTAAATATTAATCAAACACTAATCTTTTAAAAAAAATCAAAAACAAAAATCATGTCAGTTAAAATTCCTTCAAATGTGAGTAAATGGATGGATGTTGCCGTATCAGTTGCAGCTGCAGTTGTAATTTTCGGAGCACTGCAAAAAATTCTTCATACACCAATAGCGGATTTGTTTCTTAAAATCGGTCTGTACACAGAGGCGGCTATTTTCCTTTTGTACGGTATTTTGTATGCTAAATATGAGGCTGTAAAAGAAGATTTTGAAGGTCAAGAAGCTGCTGAGCCTACCAATAGCCTGGATGCTATGGATAAAATGATGAAAGATGCTGACATTACTCCGGCAAGTTTGAAAAAATTAAGTGAAGGATTTCAAAAATTGGGAACTACTGTAGCTGGATTAAACGATGTAACTGATGTTGTAAAATCTACATCAGAATTTGGAAACAAAACCAAAGAAGCTACCGCTGCTATCGGTTCTATGAGCGCAGCATTTGCTACAAGTGCAAATACGATGGGCATGTTTAACAATGCCGCTGAAAGCGCAAAAGGATTTCATGATCAAGTACAAGTTCTTACTAAGAATCTTGGTTCATTGAATACGATATATGAATTAGAATTGAAAGAAAGTAATAGCCATCTGAAAGCGCTCAATTCTTTCTATGGTAAATTGGCGGAAGCAAGCCAGTCTATGATGAGCAGTGTTGACGATGCTAAAAAGGCTAAAGAACAAATTGCTGCTTTGGCTGGTAACCTAAGTAAGTTGAATACCGTTTATGGTAACATGCTGGGTGCTATGCAAACTAAGTAGTTCATACTGAGCGAAAATTTAATTCTAACAATATTTATTCAAATAATAATCTAACGAATCATGGCTTTACCTAAAGAGCCCAGGCAGAAAATGATTAATTTGATGTATTTGGTGCTTACCGCACTTCTTGCATTGAACGTATCATCAGAAATTCTAAATGCCTTCAAAGTTGTAGACAAAAGTTTAATCACCTCCAATGATAATCTAAGTTCTGCTAACAACACCTTATATACATCCTTAAAAGCTAAGCTTGCAGATCCTATGACTGCTGAAAAAGCTAAGCCCTGGAATGAAAAAGCTGAACAAGCCAAAAAGCTTGCATCAGAAATGGATGGTTTCCTTAATCAATTAAAAACTGACCTGAAAAATGAATCAGGATTTAAAATTGTTGATATTGACGGAAAAAAAGTTGAAGAGTTCAAGGAAGATGATCTTGAAGCAGCTACCAGACTTTTTGGTGAAGGTGAAGGAGGTAAGAAAAAAGGAAAAGAACTGGAACAAAAATTGAAAGATTTCAGAGAAGCGATGTTGAACATCGATCCTTCAATCAGAAAAGAATTTGAAGGTACATTTCCTGTTGATATTTCAAAAATCATTGGTCAGGATGGAAAAGAAAAAGATTTCACCAATGCCTATTTTCACATGACACCCAGCGTTGCCGCACTTACACTATTGAGTAAATTCCAAAACAATGTGAAGAACGCTGAGAACCTTGTTGTAACCTATTGTCACAATCAGGTGGGTGCCGTAAAAGTTGTTTACGATCAGTTTGCCGCTTTGGTTGGTCAAAGTTCTAACTATGTGATGCCGGGTGAAGAAGTTGAGATAACTGCCGGGGTAGGAGCATACAGTAAAGCAGCTCAGCCTCAGATTTCAATTGGAGGTTCTTCTGCTGCTGTTGGACCTGATGGTCGTGCAAGTTACAAATTCAACGCAAGTGGGTCAGGATCAAGGTCTGTGCCGGTTAACGTTACTTACACCAAGCCTGACGGTACCAAAGAGACTAAAACCTTTGACGTTAAATACACGGTAGGAACTCCTGGTGGTGCCGCTGTGATGCCTGATAAAATGAACGTGTTTTACATTGGTGTTGAAAATCCTGTAACCATTGGTTCTCCTACCGGCTGGGATAAAACAACTGTATCCATCACCAATGGAACCATTTCCGGTCAAGGTTCTAACAGAATCGTTAAACCTGCAGCAATGCCTGGTCAAAAGTCTGTAATCACAGTCGTTGCTGATAAAAAAGCAAGTACTTTTGAATTCAGATTGAAAACCATTCCAAACCCGATTTTTAAAGTTGGATCGGGAAAGGTAAGAATGCCTTCTATTGAGTTCAAAAGCCAGACAGCTTGCAGAGCTGAATTGGAAAACTTTGATTTTGATATTCGATACAATGTTGTAAGTGCTACCGTTTATTTTTCGGGTGCAAATTTCCCGAATGTGAAAACTGCAACATTACAGGGAAACAACCTTGCTCCAATCTCTTCCTTTATCAGCATGTGCGGTCCTGGTTCTGTAATAACATTTGACAATATCAAGGTACAGGGTCCGGATGGAACAAGAACAATTGATGGTAAGTCAATTGCGCTTTATTAATATTATAGGCGAGTTGTAAATGTTGTAATTATAATTGTATAAAAATGAAAATTATTAATGTAAAGTATCTGTTGTTGGGTTTGTTTTTTTGTGTGACTACAAATATTGTTTTCGCACAAAAAGCCAAAAGAGGTACTAAAAAGACCTCCAAAGCAAAAACAACAGCTGAAATTCAGCCTGCAGAGCCTGCCGTTGATTCAAGTGCGATTCTTGCTGCTAAAGCTGCAGAAGCCGCTCCGGTAGTAAAAAATGACAGTTTACCCATCAAAATAATAAAAAGATCATTAAGGCCGGATGAAGCAGTAGAAACAGGAAATTTACATGATAGAATTCCATTGGCTTACGAACATTTAAGAGCTGACGATGCAGCTTTCCGCCAGAAATTAATGAGAGAAATTGATTGTAGGGAAAAAATTAATCTTCCATTCATGTATTCTGCTGATGCAGATGACGGCAATCAACGATTTATTTCAATACTGCTACAGGCGATTCAGGATGAGGCTGTTACTGCTTTCTCTGATGACAGATTCACAACGCCAATGACAAAAGGTGAGGTAGCCAAAATGGTTGCAGGAGAAGAGATTGATGTGCCTATTTATGATACTTTGGGTCAACAAGTTGGCTCCCAGAAAAAACGTAATGATATTAATCTGGATTCTTTCTATAAGTATCACGTAAAGGAAGAAGTAATCTTTGATAAAGAAAGTTCTCGCTTGTTCTGGAGAATTTTGGGAATCTCACCCGTAAAAAATGTAATTACTTCTGCGGGTATTGATTTAGGACCTTCTGAATTATTCTGGGTTTATTATCCTGATATGCGTCCCATCCTTGCTAAATACGAAGTTTACAATCCTAAAAATATTTCTGCCCGTTTAAGCTGGGAAGAATTGTTTGAAAACAGAATCTTCTCCTCAAGAATTATAAAGACTACGATGGATAATCCAAGGGATTTGCTAATAGCAAGTTACCCTGGACTTAAAGACAATGGATTATTTCAGTTGTATGAGGCAGAAACAGTAAAAGAAAAGATATTCAATTATGAGCAAAATTTATGGAGTTATTGATTTTTTACGCTCTTAAATTTATACCAAAATATAAAAGCCCTTTCATTTAAAAGGGCTTTTATATTTTACAAAATTCTTTATATTACACAGCGAAACTGTCTCCGCAACCACAACTTCTGCTAGCATTTGGGTTATCAAAATAAAATCCTTTTCCATTCAACCCGTCACTGAAATCAAGCTCTGTGTTTACAAGGTACAAGAAGCTTTTTAAGTCTGTCACAATTTTAATTCCCTTGTCTTCAAATACCTGATCCATAGGCTTTACCTCGTTGTCAAAATCCAATTTATAACTTAAACCACTGCAACCACCTCCAACTACTCCTACACGGAGGAAATAGGAATTATCTTCTCCAATACCGGCTTCGTTCATTAATTGAACGACTTTCGATTTTGCTTTTTCGCTTATGTAAATACTGTTTTCTGTGGTGACCATTGATGGAAATTTTAGTGAATCACACTTTCCTCAAATTTTATTTTTTCCATGCCATTTTTTTCCCTGTAATCATTGATAGCCGCTTTTATCGCATCTTCTGCCAGTACAGAACAATGTATTTTAACGGGAGGAAGATTTAACTCTTCTACAATGGTCATGTTGTCAATTTTTAATGCTTCATCTACACTCTTTCCTTTTAACCATTCTGTTGCAAGCGAGGATGATGCAATTGCCGAACCGCAGCCGAAGGTTTTGAATTTAGCATCTGTGATCATACCTGTTTCACTGTTCACTTCAATTTGAAGGCGCATCACATCTCCACACTCGGGAGCTCCCACCAATCCTGTTCCAACATTTTTACTTGATTTGTCCAAAGTGCCAACATTTTTTGGATTTTGATAATGGTCGATGACTTTTTCTGAGTATGCCATAATTTAATGATTTACGTTTTATAAATTTTAAAAAGTTAATTTTTCATTAATGAGCAGCCCACTGGATACTGTTTAAATCAATTCCTTCTTTGTACATCTCCCACAATGGACTCATTTCTCTGAGCTTTAGAACAGTATCGCTGATGGCTTTGATTGTGTAGTCAATTTCTTCTTCTGTGGTAAACCTGCTTAATCCGAATCTTAAAGAGCTATGTGCCAAATCATCGCCCAAGCCAAGTGCCTTCAGTACATATGAAGGTTCCAGTGATGCTGAAGTACATGCTGATCCTGAACTAAGGGCTATATTTTTATTGAAACCCATCAATAAACCTTCACCCTCCACATGTTTGAATGATATATTTGCAACATGTGGTAAACGATGTTCTCGACTTCCGTTTACATAGGCTTCTTCCAAAGTAAGCAATGCGGCTTCCAGTTTATCCCTCAACACTGATATACGCTTGCTGTCTGTTTCCATTTCGAGCATACACAATTCACAGGCTTTACCGAACCCAACGATTCCCGGAACATTTAAAGTTCCGCTTCGCATGCCCCGTTCATGTCCCCCACCATCCATTTGGGCGGTGACTTTAACACGAGGATTTTTTCTTCTAACATAAAGAGCTCCTACACCCTTTGGTCCATACATTTTATGTGCAGTGAAAGCCATTAAATCGATCCCGTCTTTATTTACATCCACCGGTATTTTTCCTACAGCTTGTGTAGCATCAGTAAATACAAGCACTCCATGCTTACGGGCAATGGAACTAATTTCTTTGATAGGCATAACCGTACCAATCTCATTGTTGGCATACATGATTGCAATAAGTATGGTGGTCGGTTTGATGGCGGCTTCCAATTCAGCCAAATTGATGAGACCATCAGGTTGTACATTTAAATAAGTTACTTCTCCGCCAATTTTTTCAATATGCTTGCAGGTATCCAAAACAGCTTTGTGTTCTGTGGTTGCTGTGATGATGTGATTTCCTTTGGAAGCATACATCTCAAAAACACCCTTTATTCCCAGGTTATCGGCTTCAGTAGCTCCTGAGGTAAAAATAATTTCTTTGGGATCCGCTCCAATCAATTTGGCAACCTGTTCTCTTGAATAATCCACAGCTTCTTCAGCTGCCCATCCAAATGGATGGTTTCTGCTGGCTGCGTTTCCAAAATTTTGTAAAAAATACGGTGTCATCGCTTCCAAAACCCTTGGATCCATGGGTGTGGTAGCATTATTATCCAGATAAATCGGTAATTTTAGCATATTAAATGAAATGGGTGAATGATGGTTTTACCTATAATAACACGAAATTAATATAAAAGGTTTTATTTTGCTATTATCATTGCTTTCATCAGGGTTTATTAACGCATTTCGTAAATTAATTTTTTTTAAAAATCAGCTCAAATCATCAGAAGTTAATTTAATATTTTCAATTCAAGTCATGAGTAACGGAAAAAAGCCATTACCCAGCCAAAGCAAACATTAAAATAACAATAATACATGAACCACATTGATCATATTGGTATTGCAGTAAAAAACCTTGAGGTCTCCATTCCTATTTTTGAGAAAATATTAAATTCTGCTTGTTATAAAAAAGAGTTGGTGGAAAGTGAGCAGGTTATGACTGCTTTTTTTAAAACTGGTCAAACAAAATTGGAACTTCTTGAAAGTAGCAACTCTGATGGTGTAATTTCCAGATTCATTGAAAAAAAAGGGGAGGGACTGCATCACATAGCTTTTGAGGTGGATAACATCCATGAAGAAATGAAAAGGTTGTCTTCTGAAGGTTTTGTATTATTGAATGAGTCCCCCAAAAAAGGAGCAGATAATAAGCTGGTGTGTTTTTTGCATCCTAAAAACACTAATGGTGTTTTGATTGAATTGTGTCAGTCTGCTACCTGATTTTTTACTGTAAAAATGGATTTGATATTTTTTCATCCCCTATAGTTGTCTGTTGTCCATGTCCGCTGTATACAACAGTATGATCGGGCAAAACGAATAATTGCTCTCGAATACTTTTTAACAGCGTTTCGTGATTTCCTCCGGGCAAGTCTGTTCTTCCGATACTCCTGAAAAACAATACATCCCCGCTTATCACAAAATTTTGCTTTTGACAATAGAAGCTGATGCTTCCCTTACTGTGTCCGGGTGTAAAAAGTACTTTCAATTCATCTTCGCCCAAATGAATCAATGCCCCCTCTGTTAAATAATCTAATTCACCGGCATAATTTTCAAAAGGCAAATCATACATTAGACCGCTGACCGAAGCATAATCAAGCATTTCTTTTTCCAATTCATGAATAGACGGAATCAATTTGAATGCTTCAGCAACAAATTTATTTCCAAATACGTGATCCAGGTGGCAATGGGTGTTTAATAACATCTTTGGCACCAATTCATGTTTGCTTATAAATTGATGAAGTTCATTTTTTTCTTCATCAAAATAGCATCCTGGGTCAATGATGATGCAATTTTTATCATCATTGTATAATATGTAGGTGTTTTCGCTGATTGGACTGAATGTAAAGCTCTTGATATGAAACATCGGTTTGTAAATTGATTTTAACGATTAATACGAATCAACTAATTTAGTAGTAAATTACAGTATTTCAGAATGGCAAAGTTCAGTAGAATAATTTTCACATCCCTGATTTTTTTACTAAGCAGTTTTTTTTCCTTCGCTCAGGTAAATGCGGTGGTTTTTGGAAAAAATAAAATTCAGCATGGTAAAAAAACTTGGTATTTTATACAATCATCCCGTTTTAATGTGTTTTATTACGAAAACGGGGAAGAGCTTGCCAAATATGTCATTCAGTCTGCTGAAAAAGAGTTGCCGGGAATTCAGGCAGAAGCTGAATCTAAAATCCGCAAAAGAACAAATATCATTTTGTACAATTCTTACAAGGATTATCAGCAAAGCAACATAGGTCTGGAATCTGATATAATCAACAACGGGGGAAATACTCAGTTGATCAACAACAAAATGCTGATATACTTTGATGGGAACCATAGCAATCTCAGACTAAGAATAAGAGAAGGCTTAGCCGATGTTTTAATCAGAAATATTTTATTTGGTGAGGATTTCAGTGAAACTGCCGGCAATCAAACACTTCTTGATTTACCCAAGTGGTACGTAGACGGTTACAAAGCATATTTGGCAGAACATTGGAACACAGCGCTGGACGATGAACTTAAAGGCGAAATGCTCAGCGGAGATTATACAAAATTCTCTCGATTCGCATTTGAAAATCCAAGACTTGCAGGACATGCCTTTTGGTATTTTATTGAGGAAAAATATAAAAAAGAAAATACTACCTACTTTTTTTACCTCTCAAGAACATTAAAAAGTATGAATAAGGCAAGCATAAAGATTGCCAAGAAAAAAATCAATGAACTCACGAAGGAATTTATGCAATACCAGGAAGATAAATATACCCTTGATATTTTCAAAAGGAGGAATTATCTAAAAGGCAATTTAATCGACGGTTTTGATGTCAGTCCCAGATTGAACTATTATCAATTCAATGTAAATCCCAATAAGAAAAACACTTCCTATACGGTTACACAGTTCAAAAAAGGAATCATTCGGGTCATTTTAAATGATAATGACGAAAAAACAACCATGCTGAAATATGGAATATTAAGTCTTGAGAATGAACGAGATCCTGTTTACCCTCTCACAGCCTGGGATCCGAAAGGAACAAAGATTACACTGATATATTCCATGAATGGAAAATTAAAACTGAGATTGTATGATGCTGTTGCAAAAACAGAGATGTTTACAATTGATATCACAAATGAATTCGACCAGGTTCTGGATGTGAAATATATGCTTGACAGCAGAACTTTATTGCTTTCCGCTGTAAAAAACGGCCATACCGACCTCTTTACTTATGATCTTGAAAAGGAAAAATCAACTCAAATCACTAATGACGTTTATGATAATTTAGATCCAGCATTTGTTACTTTTCCCAATAAAATGGGAATAATATTTGTCAGCAACAGGCCATCTGCAGATGCACTTTCATCCGACAAAGTTCTGCCAAGCAACAACAGATTCAACGTTTTTATGATCACCAATTTTGGGGACAAGCCCGAGTTGAATCAGATAACGCAATTGACCAAACTTAAAAACGGCAATGCAAGATATCCTGCTCAATACAACGTTAATCACTTCACTTTTGTAAGTGATGAAAACGGCATTGCAAACAGGTATGCCGGCTTTTTTACAACCAAAAAACTGGGATTGGATACCCTGGTATTGATTGGAGATGATATACTTAGAAATCCGCTTCAAACCGAAATTGACAGCGCTTTAAAGGTTCAAAAAAAATCAGCCGTTGACTCAATTGCTTATGTATCAATGACTGCAGATTCTGCTTATTCTTTTCCTTTGACCAATTACCAAACCAGTATTGCCGAGACAAGAACCGCAGGTGAACAACGCATCCTCAGCGAAGTGACCAATCAGGATAAACAGAAAAATTTATACAAGTTAAAAATTGATGAAAATGCCTTGTCAAAAAGGAATGTAACTGCGTCACCAACTACTTATGCCAAAAAAAGAATCATTGAAACAAAATTTGATAGTCTGAATGTTACTAGTCAAATTGAATACAATGACAATGTTCTGAATAAATCAAAAATATACAGGTATAAGCCAATCAAATTTTCTGCTGACGGCGGTGCGTTGGGCTTGAACAACAATATTCTTTTCAATAAATACCAACTATATGGAAACGGATCTGGTCCTATTAAATTAAACAGTAACTCTTCATTCAACGGCTTAATTTCTTTAAGTACTTCTGATATGCTCGAGGACATTCATTTTTCAGGGGCATTTAAATTAGGAGGTGATTTTAAAAACAATGAGTGGTTATTGAATTATCAGAATCTCAAACACAGATTAGATTTCGGAAGCACTGTTTATCGAAATGCTACCAGTACAGGGGCTGTTATTGTTGATCAATTCGGAAATATTATAGAACAATATCCGGCAAAGTTATTCACCAATTTATATCAGGGCAATATCAATTACCCATTTGATAAAGCAAGAAGCATCAGACTCTCTACAGGCATCAGGTCTGATAATCTGGCTGTTTCCACACTTGATCAATTGAGTGCATCCATCGAAAACCAGCAAACGTATTATTCATTGTCTCACATCGAATATGTATATGACAATACATTGGTCAAGGCATTGAATATTCTGCAAGGAATTCGTTACAAGGGGTATGTGGACTGGAACCGTCAGCTGGATAACAAAAGAAGTGTAGGTTCAAATACCTTCAATTTTGGATTTGAGTCCAGATACTATTATCCTATTTACAGAAACTTTATTTGGGCAGGACGAGCTGCAGCTGATTTCAGTTGGGGAGACCAAAAGTTGATTTATTATTTAGGCGGAGTAGATGGTTGGCTCATGTTTGGAAATAATGTAAAGCCCGGAACAACCCGACAAAGATATTTTAATTCGAAAAACAGGCCAGACAATGACCAGACATACGCTTTTCAGACACTTGCTGTAAATATGCGCGGATTTATTCAAAATGCCGCTAATGGAAACAACGCGGTTGTATTGAACAGTGAATTCAGGTTACCGGTAATTTCGACTTTTTTTGACAGAACCATCAACAATCCGTTCTTAAGGGATTTTCAAATAACACAGTTCATTGACCTTGGAACTGCCTGGAATGGAGCATATAAAGGCATCAAGCGACCTGAGACAACATTTACAAATGTTGGAGGAAGTCCCCCGGGATTTGTAACCGTAAAACAAAAACTGGGCGGTGTTGGTCCATTTATTGGCGGATATGGTTTTGGTGTCAGAAGTACTTTTTTTGGTTATTTTATAAAATATGATGTTTCATGGCCAATGAGTACTTTTTTCAAGGGCAGATCGGTAAATTATGTATCGCTGGGGCTTGATTTTTAATCAACAAAGCAATCTTCCGATTAATAGAATCAATCAATTTTATTCAGAACTTTTAAAATAGTATAACAGGCTGTTTCAATTTCTTTATCTGTGATGTTTAATGGTGGCGCTATTCTCATTGCATTGGACGCAAATAGGAACCAATCGGTAAATACTCCTTCTTCAATTAAAGCATCAATAATTTTCTTATTCATTTCAAAGTTGTCAAATTTAACGGCAATCATCAATCCTTTGCTACTGACTTCATTTATTTTAGGATGTTGTAATAAATTCAAAAAAAGTTTTTCTTTTGAAACTACATTTTCAATGATATTTTCTTCCAGCAACACTTTCATGGAAGCAAGTCCTGCAGCACAACAAACAGGATGACCTCCAAACGTATTGATATGTCCTAAAACAGGATTGTTGGTCAGGGAGTACATGATTTTTTTATCGGCAACAAATGCACCAAGAGGCATGCCTCCACCCAATGCTTTTCCCAACAATAAAATGTCAGGTACAATATCAAATTGTTCAAACCCCCACATAGTTCCGTTTCTGCCAAATCCACATTGAATTTCATCTAATACAAGCAACACATTTTTTTCATCACATTTTTTTCTGAGTGCTTTCATCCATTCATTTGAAGGAACATTCACTCCCGCTTCGGCTTGTATGGTTTCAGCAATTACACAAGCTGTTTCTTCTGTAATCAACTCCAGATCATCAGTTGAATTGTAATGCAATTGAACAATACCCGGAAGCAATGGGCGAAATGCCTGTTGCCAGTATTCACTTCCCATAACGCTTAAAGCCCCCTGTGTACTGCCGTGGTATGAATTTTTAAAGGAGACTATTTTTGTTCTTCCTGTATGTCTTTTTGCAAGTTTCATGGCACCTTCAGTTGCTTCACTTCCACTGGCGGTAAAAAAAACATTGTTCAAATTCGTAGGCAAATGTTTGGCAAGCAACTTTGCATATTCTACCTGCGGATTTTCTATCAGCTCACCATACACCATAATATGTAGGTATTCATCCGCTTGCTTTTTAATGGCTTCCACTACTTTTGGATGCCTGTGTCCCACATTGCACACACTGATACCCGCAATTAAATCAATGTACTTTTTTCCATCTGAATCCCACATCATTGAGCCTTCAGCTCTTACGATATTCAAGCATAATGGCGCTGTGGAAGTCTGTCCAACATGGTCTAAAAAAAGTTGTCGGTTGTTCATTTTGTTGCACTTTTCCAATAACTGCTAGTCAGAGATAGCAAGTATTGTTGTATTTTTACGCAAGTTATTATTTTGCATGTATATTAAACACAGATTTCAAACGTAATCAGAGACAATTAAAAAAATATGCCGATTATTTTCCCTGTAAATGGTAAGGAGCCGCAAATTGGAGACGGATGTTTCATAGCACCCAATGCTACAATTGTCGGAGATGTAAAGATGGGAAACCTATGCAGTGTATGGTTTAATGCAGTAGTCAGAGGTGACGTAAACAGCATTACAATTGGCAGTAAAGTCAATATTCAGGATGGGGCAGTGATACATTGTACCTATCAAAAAACCTCTACGGTCATCAATGACAATGTAAGTATTGGGCATAATGCAATTGTGCATGGTTGTAAAATTGCTGAAAATGTGTTGGTAGGAATGGGAGCCATTGTAATGGACAATGTTGAAATTGGAACCAACAGCATTGTTGCTGCAGGAGCCGTAGTGCTTGAAAATACGATTATCGAACCTGGCAGTATTTATGCCGGAGTTCCTGCAAAAAAGGTAAAGGATATCAGTCAGGAATTGATCAATGGTGAGATCAACAGAATAGCCGAAAATTATGTGAAATACAGCAGTTGGTTCAAAGACCTGCAATAGAATAAAGCTTTAAATTTATTTCAATGAGGAAATATTTGTTTATCGTATTGTCTTTAATAACACTTATTAGTTGCAGTGTTTTTAAAGGGTCACAAAAAACAGGATGCCCTATGAGTGGCGCTGCCATTGGAGCAGAAAGATTGATGTCCAATGACCGAAAAGTTTTAAAAGCTGCAAGGAAATCAAAATTTAAGGGAGATATGCCCTACAGGAAATATTGATTGAATAGCAATCAGTAATTTTTATCGCTGATTGAATCAAGTATATTCAAATAGCTGACATATCGATCAGTATCTATTGAAAAATCATTTACCGCTTTTTTGATTGCGCAATCTGGTTCATTGATGTGCATGCAATTGTTGAATTGACAAGCCCCCATTATGGATCTCATTTCGGGAAAATAATGGGCCAATTCATTTTTACTGATATCAACCAACCCCATTTCTCTTATGCCGGGTGTATCAATGATTTTTCCGCCTATAGGCAAATCAAACATCTCGGCAAAAGTAGTCGTATGCATTCCTTTGCCACTCCAACCGCTTACATCCTGTGTTTTTAAATTTAACTCAGGAAAAATCTGATTGATGAAAGTGGACTTCCCCACGCCTGAATGCCCACTTAATAGGGTTTTTTTGTCTTTTAAAATTTTTGTCAATTCATCTGTACCATCATTATTTTTCAAACTGATTTGTACAATTTTATAACCAATAGATCCATATAAATTGCTGATATGCTCCATTTTCTTTTTTTCCTTATCAGACCATAGATCAATTTTATTGAAAACTATAATTGCAGGTATATGATATGCTTCAGAAGTAACTAAAAAACGATCTATAAATCCCAATGAAGTCTTAGGTTCTTTTAAGGTTGCGAAAAGCAGGGATTGGTCAATATTGGACGCAACGATGTGGTGCTGGTTTTTATTATGCGGAGACACCCGGTTGATATAATTCTTTCTTTCATAAATCTCAGTAATGATAGCGCTTTCAATGTCGTCTTCATTTTCAACTTCAACAAAGTCGCCCACAGCAATCGGATTGGTGGAAGTGATATTGTCAATTTTGAATTTTCCTTTTATCCTGACATTAAAGGTGTCGCCTGATTTATTTTTTACGATATACCTGCTTCCGGTTGATTTATATACGATTGCCTGCATAATTTATTACTGGTTATGAAAAATATTTTCCAACAATTGGCATTCTTCTTCCGGAGCCGAAAGATTTTGATGAAATTCTGATAATGGGACAAAATTGATTTCTCTTATATTCATTGGTATTTACCATTTTTAAAACTGTTTCCACTAATTCTTTTTCATAGCCCATTTTTATTATTTCTTCCGGGCCTTTCATTTTATCAATGTAATGAAATAAAATATTGTCCATCACTTTATAATCCGGGAGGCTGTCGCTGTCTTTTTGGTTTGGCCTAAGCTCTGCACTGGGTTCTTTGGAAATGATATTGGCTGGAATAATTTCAGCATTTTGATTGATGTATTTAGCCAGTTCATATACTTGCAGCTTGTAGCAATCCCCCAATACACTCAATCCGCCTGCCATATCCCCGTAAAGTGTACCATAGCCTGTTGCCAGTTCACTCTTATTGGACGTATTTAATAGTATATAGCCGAATTTATTTGCAATGCCCATTAAGATATTTCCTCTTATCCTGCTTTGAATATTTTCTTCAGCAATATTGAAGGGCTTATTATCAAATACAGGCTCAAGATTGGTTAAGAATGTGTCGTAAATATTTTCAATAGGTACAATATGGTATAATGTTTGAAGTTTTTTACAGAGTTCAACTGCATCTGAAACCGAATGTTCTGAAGAAAAAGCTGAAGGCATCAACACGGAAAGTACATTTTCCTTTCCCAAAGCTTTCGTAGCTAAAGCAATGGTAACAGCGCTGTCAATTCCGCCACTGTTTCCAACGATGGCTTTACTGAATCCCATTTTAGAAAAGTAATCTCTAATGCCGACAATGATTGCCTGGTAAACAGATTCAATATTGTAAGATGGCTCCAATGATTCTCTTTTGTAATTTTTTTCTGTTACAATAATATTTTTTTTGTCCTTTGAGTTTTCAATGGTTCCATCCTCGTTTAAAATGTAACTATCATAATCCTCTTCAAAAGAATTGAGTCTTCCAATCAAATTTCCATTTATGTCCAATACCAGTGAATTGCCGTCAAATACAATATCCGTTTGACCTCCAATTGTGTTGCAATAAAAAAGAGGAATTTTGTATTTCAATGCATTGGCTTTTGTAATGGAAAGTCGGTCTGCATCATGATTATAGTCGAAAGGGGAAGCGGATATATTAATCATCAAATCAGGCTGAGACTTCGAAAGTTTTTCCATGGGGGAAATTTGATACATCCTGTCATTCTGGATACTCCATATATCCTCACAAATGGTAAGGGCAATTTTTTTGCCTTTAAATGAAATTACATTCCATTCTTTTGCCGGCTCGAAATATCGGTCTTCGTCAAAAATATCATAGGAAGGCAGGCATGTTTTTTGAATGATTTGTTGAATGGATTTATTCTGAATAAAATAGGCTGAGTTGAATAGTTTTTTCCCGGAACCTGTGTTGTTTTTTTGGGGAGCTCCAATAATAATTGCAATATCCTCTGTTTCATCCATTATTGTTTTGATGGATTCTTCACATTTTTCCAGAAACTCATCAAAATAAAGAAAATCTTTAGGCGGGTATCCGCAAATACACAATTCACTGAATACGACCAGATCGGATTGTTCTTTTTTTGCAAGCCGAATTGCATCAATTATTTTTTGTGTATTCCCTTTAATATTGCCGATATGGTAATTCTGTTGGGCTAAAAAAATCTTCATTGGATCATTATAAGTATTAACCGATATATTTTTTGTAAGGATACATACCTTTAGTCATATATAGATACCTTACTTTGATTTATCTTTACCCGCTTTTTAGTGAGTAATAATAATTGTAAAGGTAAATAATTTGTATGCGTTTAACTATAAGTTTTATCTTGACTTCACTCTTATTTTCCTGTACACATCCGATTCAAAACCCGGATGTGTCAAAAATTGACATAAGGTTATCAACCCAACGATTTGAAAAAGATTTTTTTACAATCGACACCAATCAGTTGGAAAAATCAATTCAATCGCTGGATCAGAACTACCCCAATTTCATGGGTAATTATTTATCAATCATTTTAAACTCAGATCCTAATTGGGCAAAAGACACAAGTGAAAGATATATCAAAGGGTTTATTTCCTCCTACAGAAAATTGTATGATACTGCAGAAAAAATTTATGCTGATTTTACGCCTTATCAGCTACAAATTAAAAAATCACTTCAATACCTTAAATACTATTTTCCAAATTACAAAGCCCCTTCTAAAATCATTACTTATATAGGTCCATTGGATGGCTATGGCGACATAATTACGGATGATGCGTTTGTAGTTGGCCTCCATCATCATTTGGGTAGAAATTCTTCATTTTATAGTGATTCATGGCTGCAGGAAACATATCCCGGTTATATACTGTATCAATTTACACCTGATCACATTGCAATCAATTGCATGAAAAATGTTGTGTCAGATTTGTATCCCGATATCAAAACCGCATCAAGTCTTATTGTTCAAATGGTTGAAAGGGGAAAAAGAATTTTTGTGCTGGAAAAGCTATTACCCGATTTCAATCCTGCAGATTTGATAGGTTATTCTGATAAGCAGTTAAATGATTGTTACAAACATGAAGCAGAGATTTGGAATTTATTCATTCAAAACGACCTGCTTCAAACAATAGATAAAAACATCATTAAAAATTACATTGGAGAAAGTCCAAAGACTCAGGAGTTGGGTGAAGATGCTCCCGGTAATATAGGTGCTTTTGTGGGTTGGCAAATTGTAAAAAAATTCATGAACAAGAAGAGCGAAACAAAACTGTCAGACTTGATGAGTATGGATGCTGAATTGATTTTCGAAACCACAAAATACAAGCCTTAATCAGGCAAACTGAACTTTACCTTCAGCAGTGATATCCGGTTTTTTACCCAAGGCCTTCATCGTTCTGAAATGAGATCCCAATGCTTTTCCAAGTGTAGGATAATAGTTGTAAGGCAAATTAAATTCATTGCATTTTTTCTGAACAATCTTGCTTATCGCAGGATAATGAATATGGCTGATTTTTGGGAATAGATGATGCTCTATTTGAAAATTCAATCCCCCTACAAACCAAGATACGACCTTATTGCTCATTGAAAAATTGGCAGTCGTTTTTATTTGATGCTCAGCCCATGCAGTTTCAATATGTTTTGTTGTGTCGAGTGGAACATGCTCAAACTCAGTATTTTCAACTACATGTGCCAATTGAAATACGAAGGACAATGTCAATCCCATGAAAATATTGTAAACCAAAAAACCGGTCAGCCATCCTGTAAATCCCCATATTATTATCGGAATAATGATGAAAACCGTCAGATAGTATGATTTTGTCAACCAAAAAACAAGATGATTTTTAAAACTCATTTTCCAGGCCTCGGTTGTATTTATTTTACCGGTAAAATATTTTGAAAAATCCATGAAAAATATCCAGAAAATAGAAGAAAGGGAATATACAAAAGGGATATACAAATGTTGTACTTTGTGAGCAGGAACCCATTTTTGAGTTTCACATTGTCTAATGATAGGACTTTTGGCAATGTCGTCATCAATACCATCCACATTTGTATAGGTGTGATGAATGATATTGTGTTTTTGTTTCCAGAAAAATGCGTTCGCTCCCAGGCCGTTTGAACCAATCAATCCCATGATATCATTTAATTTGTGACTGTTGCTGTAGCTGCCATGGTTTGCATCATGCATTACACCAAAACCAATACATGCAGAAAGAAAACCAAACGTAGCGGCCAAAAACAATGCAGTAAAAACATTCAATTGAAAAGTCATCAGACTCAAATAAATCAATATAGCAGCACCTATTAAAATAATCGATTTAAGGTAAAGCCTGTAATCGCCGGTTTTTCTTAAATTATTTGTTTTAAAATAATCATCCACCTCTGATTTTAAACTTTGGAAAAAACGATTATCGTTGTTGTTGAAGGTTAATTTGGACATAGATAAGTTTAATGTAGACTACAAGATAATCAAACTTATTGTAGAAAATCCGCTGAAGCTAAAATGTAGAAAACTTTTAACCGGACTTTACATATCAATGGTAAAAATTGAATTAATTCAATTTTGATGGAGCCTGTAACATAAAAGTAGGTATTGTTACGTTAAGCATTTTTTTGCTATGTAGGTTTTGCATGAGGTATGCACCTTTCATTCTGCCAATTTCAGTATGAAGAAGGCAGGAGCTGATATATTGATAAGTTTCTGATGGAAGTATAACAGGTTGGTTTCCAACAACACCTTCTCCCTCCACTTCTTTTTTTGTACCATCGCTGTCAAAGATGTTCCAGTAACGGCTGATCAATTGAACGGGAAAATTATTGTGGTTTTTTATGGTAATCCTGTAGGCAAAAAGGTACTCTTTTTTTGCAGGGTTGCTGTACTCCGGTTGGTAGAATGTCTCTACTTCTATGCTCACACCTTCAGAAATTGCTGAGTTCATTAAAATGGATTAATGGTTAAACAGGATTCAATTTAATTGATTTTTTTTGATTTGGTGTATCCGTTTTTTAGAAGCCATTGTAAAACTTTTTCCCTTTGGTCTCCTTGAATCAGCATTTCATTATCCTTAGCGGATCCCCCAGTACCACAAAAGTTTTTTAGTTTTTTAACAAGATCCTCCCGGTCATTATCAAGTCCGTTAAATCCCTCAATAATTGTAACAACCTTTCCTCCTCTGTGTTTGGTTTCAAGTTTGATTTTTAATGCTTGTTCACCAGGTGGAAGTGTTATGATTTCCTCCTGACCCTCTGATTCAATTTTAAAATCAGGGTCGGTTGAGTAAACAATACCTGAATTGTTTTTTTTATTTTTCACAAGTTAAATTTAAACAATGACGGCTTTTAAACTCAAGTCAATACTGGTGGCATGATGAATGATTGCTCCACTTGAAATATATTCAACACCAGTTGCAGCATATTCTTCGAGGTTTTCAAGATTAATTCCTCCGCTTGCTTCAGTTTCAAATTTACCTTCAATGATTGATAATGCAGATACGATTTCTGAAGGTTTGAAATTGTCAAGCATGATTCTGTCCACTTTTCCGGAAGCAACTACTTTTTTTACATCTTCAATGTTTCGGGTTTCTACCTCTATTTTCAATTCGGGTTTAACATTTTGAACATATTGATAAGCCATTTCAATGGCTTTTTCAATGGATCCGCAATAATCAATATGATTGTCTTTGAGCATGATCATATCATACAGTCCGAAACGGTGGTTTTGCCCCCCACCGATTTTCACAGCCATTTTTTCGAGCAATCTGAAATTTGGAGTAGTTTTTCTGGTATCCAATAATTGAGTTTTATAGCCCGAAAGTTTATCTACATATTTTTTTGTGAGTGTCGCAATACCGCTCATTCTTTGCATACAATTGAGTACCAGTCTCTCGGCTTTTAGAATTGTATGAACGGGCGCATATACTTCAAAAGCAATATCGCCCGTCAATATTGGCTTTCCATCCTGTAAAATGGTTAAAAAGTCAACGGAAGGGTCCAGTTGTTTAAAAATTTTTTCTGCGACTTCAACACCGGCAATGATGCCATTTTCTTTAACTTTCAGCACCGCTTTTCCCTTGGCAGATTTTTCAATGCAGCATAGGGTTGAATGATCTCCATCACCCAAATCTTCCTCAATAGCACTCTTAATTATTCTGTCCAATAGCATATCATAATCCATAATTACAAATCTACGCATTGAATTTAAAACAGTTATTTGTTCTCTTTAAAATTATTTTAGTTGTTTATTAATTAACTGCTAATTACTTGATTATTCTTTTATTCTGTCAATACAAATATTTAGTTTTACAATATGGATAATAAAAAAGTAATACTCATTATAATGGATGGATGGGGCTTGGGATCAGTAAAGGAAAGTGATGCCATTCAACATGCGCATGTTCCTTTTGTAAATTCATTGTATAAGCTATATCCAAATACTACATTAATCACTTGTGGAGAGCAGGTGGGTTTGCCGGAGGGCCAAATGGGGAACAGCGAAGTGGGACATCTTAACTTAGGGGCAGGCAGAATTGTATATCAGGAATTGCAACGTATCAATGTGGCCATTCGCAATAATGAATTTTGTCAGAATAAAACGTTGCTCCGTTCCATTCAATACGCAAAAGAAAATAATAAAACGCTTCACCTGTTAGGACTTGTAAGTGACGGAGGTGTACATTCCCACATCAATCATTTAAAAGCGATATTGGATACATGCAAAATGAATCAATTCAATGATGTATTGATTCATGCATTTACAGATGGAAGAGATACAGATCCAAAGTCAGGTATAAATTTTATGGATGAATTGCAGCAATATCTTAATCATTCAGTTGGAAAAATTGCCACGATTTGTGGAAGGTATTATGCGATGGACCGTGATAAAAGATGGGAAAGAGTGAAGATTGCTTATGATGCGATGGTGCATGGAACAGGTTTATGTACCGATGATTTAACCAAAGCAATCAAGCAATCCTACGAGAATGGTCAAACTGATGAATTCATTAAACCAATCATCAATTCAAAATTAAAAAAGACATCCATTGAAAATGGTGATGCAGTAATATGTTTCAATTTCAGAACCGATAGATGCAGGGAAATAACAGAAGTTCTATCTCAAATTGAAATGCCGGAGCATGAAATGAAAAAACTGAATTTACATTTCACTACCATGACCCAGTATGACCATAAGTATCAGGATGTTCATGTTGTTTTTGAAAACGATGATTTGAAAAATACTTTGGGAGAAGTCATTTCTAAAAACGGAAGGACACAATTAAGGATTGCCGAAACTGAAAAATATCCTCATGTTAGTTTTTTCTTCAGCGGGGGCAGGGAAAATCCTTTTGAGGGCGAAAAGAGAATCATGATCCCATCACCTAAAGTTGCCACCTATGACCTGATGCCCGAGATGAGTGCTAATGAAGTGACCAATGCTGTAATCAAGGAAATCAATCATTCCAAACAGGATTTTATTTGTTTGAATTTTGCAAATGCCGACATGGTTGGACATACCGGTGTGTGGAATGCAGTAATCAAAGCAGTGGAAACAGTGGACAATTCGGTGGAGAAAGTTGTAACCGCAGCATTGGAAAATGATTATATGGTTTTTTTAACTGCCGATCATGGCAATGCTGATTATGAAATAAATGCAGACGGTTCTCCCAACACAGCTCATACGACCAATCCGGTTCCATTGTTTATAATTGATAAACATTGGAAGGGTGCATTAAAATCGGGAAAGTTGGGAGATATAGCACCTACGATATTAAAAGCTATGAATCTTTCTGTTCCTGAAGAGATGACAGGCTCGGTATTAATATAAATTTATTAAGCAGCACATTTCATTTTTTAAAAGCTGCTTCTTGGTCGATTTTACTAATTTTGTAAATGAATATTTTAATCATTAATTGTGAGAACCAACACTTTATTACTCTTCTTTTTTTTAGCTTATTGCTCTTGTACAAACAAAGATGAAAATAAATCCTTTAATGAAGAATCGCGCCAAGAAAAAGAAGTTTTTTTTCCTGTTACAGAGTATTTAAAAGGTCAGATTGCTGAGATAAAAGCTAAAGGAATTACTCCCTTGAGATATATTAAAAAAGGAAATCAAACAGATTCTTCCTGGCTTAATATGAATCAACTAAATGATAGCTTTTCAGATTTTTTATTACCGGAAATTGATTCGGTTAAATTGGCAAACTATTACACCGGCAAAAGATTTTTTGATCAAACGCTTAATGAAATTACATTAACCTATGAAGCCAATCAAACAAATGCCTCTGGTCTGGTATGGCAAGGTTGGAATGTATACATTAATCCTGAAACCGGGAATGTTGACCGAATTTATATGATGAAACGTATCAGTGATAAACAAACTGCGCAGTTAACATGGTTGCCTTATAAAAACTGTAAGCTGGTGATTATCACTACCAATGGAGATTCATCATTTGTGGATAGTGAAATAAAGACCAAATGGGATTATTAAATTAAAAATGACAGCAGAAGAATTTTCAAACCTTATACATGATATACCCGTATTTCCGGGTATTTATAAATATTTTGATGTTGAAGGGAATTTGATTTATGTTGGTAAGGCCAAGCACTTGCGAAAAAGGGTCAGCAGTTATTTTAACAGATCCATTGACAATAAAAAGACAATCGAACTGGTCAAGCGGATCCATAGAATTGAATTTACTATTGTAGATTCAGAAGAAGATGCCTTTTTGCTGGAGAATAATTTAATTAAAGAGTATCAGCCCGTTTACAACATCAATTTAAAAGATGACAAGGGTTATCCTTTTGTGGTGATCAGGAAAGAACGATTCCCAAGGGTTTTTATTTCAAGAAAAAAAGTTTCAGATGGGTCTTCTTATTTTGGCCCATACACTTCTGTGGCCGCGGTTATGGAAATGATCACTTTTATTAAACAGAACTTTCCCTTAAGGAATTGTAAATTAAATTTAACAGAGAACAATATTAAAAAAAACAAATTCAAGGTTTGTCTTGAATACCACCTTGGTAATTGCAAAGGCCCTTGTGAAGGATTTCAATCCCTGGAAGATTACAATGAAGGAATTCAGCAATTGATCGCCTTGTTAAAAGGCAACTTAAAACCTGTTGTTCAATATTTTAAAAATGAAATAAATAAGCATTCCGAAAAGCTGGAGTTTGAAAAAGCTGCAGTGCTGCAAAGCAAGTTAAACAACCTGTTTCAGTTTCAGGCAAAGTCAGCGGTGATCAATACAAATACAGGAACCATAGATGTTTTTTCCATCATTGATGATGAACAAACCGCATTTGTAAATTACCTGTATGTAAACAATGGAAGTGTTATTCATACAAAAACCATTTCAATTGATAAAAAACTGGATGAAACAATGGACGAGATATTGATTTTTTCAATCTCAAGATTGCGCCAGTTATTCAACAGTGAAGCCAAAGAAATAGTGGTTCCTTTTTTCATTCAATATCCTCAAAAGGAAATCAAATTTACTGTTCCAAAGTTGGGCGACAAGAAAAAGCTTTTGGAGCTTTCTTTAAAAAATGTCAGGTATTTCAAAGAAATGACTGAAGCGAAAAAAAGACTGCAAATCCACAAAGAGACTGAAAAAGAAGCAGCAGCGGTTTTAAAAATAATTCAGCAAGATTTGAAATTATCCGATTTGCCAGTCCACATAGAATGTTTTGACAACTCGAATTTGCATGGAACAAATGCGGTTGCAGCAATGGTTTGTTTTAAAAATGGAATTCCCAGTAAGAAAGACTACAGGCATTACAATATAAAAACGGTTGAAGGCATCAATGATTTTGCCTCTATGAAAGAAATTGTCTACAGAAGGTATAGTAAAGTATTGAATGAATCAATGCCATTGCCTCAATTGATCATCATAGACGGAGGTAAAGGACAATTAAGTGCTGCAATGGAAAGCATCGAAGCCCTTGGTTTAACAGGAAAGGTAACTTTAGTTGGGCTTGCCAAAAACAAAGAGGAACTGTTTTTTTCCGGTGACAGAGAATCTCTTTTGCTGCCATGGGACAGTAAGAGCCTGATGCTCATCAGAAAAATAAGAGATGAAGTACATAGATTCGGAATTACTTTTCACAGAAAAAAAAGAAGTCTTTCTGCCATTAAAAATGAATTGGAATCAATTGAGGGAATCGGTTCATCCACTGCTCAAAAGTTATTGAGGGAATTTAAGTCAGTGAAAAAAATCAAAGCATTGGATATTGATCAGCTCAATCAGTCAATTGGAAAGTCTAAGGCTATTATTGTATTTAATGCATTGCACCAAAATCCTGATCAAAACTGATCTATTTTAAAAGATAATCTTCAAAAGTTGATTGCTGCAGGGCTCTTCCTGTATTCAAATCATCAATTTCAATATTGCCGTTTTGTTCTATGATAGATTTGCCGATATTTTCGTAAATCAAATATTTTTTTGGCTGTACAAATCCAAAGCCATTATTGAAGGAAAAATAAGCCCATTGTTTTTGATCCTCGTTTAAAAGATTTTTGCTCCATTTGAAATCTTTTTTGGACAGGTTTAATTGTGCCAGTAAGGTAGCCGGAATATCAATTTGTGATCCGGTGTTTGAAATAATTTCGCCTTTTTTTTGAAGGGCTCCGCCAATCCAAAGCATTGGAATTTTGAAATCTTCCAGTTTTTTAGTTTGTCTGGGAAGACGATGTCCGTGATCTGCAATAATAATGATAATTGAATTGCTCCAGGCTGGATATTTTTTGAAATCATCAACAAATCGGCTAATGACAGAATCGCTGTAATGAATCGAATTCAGAAACATGGATTCGTCATCTTCTCCCTTAATTACGGGATCAACGGGTGTTTCATAAGGTTCATGACTGCTCAATGTCAGCCATGTTGTGAAATAAGGAACGCGCATATTATGGAGATCCAGTAACAACCTGTCTTTCACTACACCGTCATGTGCTCCCCATTTAGAATTCTGGTCTTTTGAATTGAAATCATCTTTACTGACAAAACTTTTAAATCCGGAACCAAGCAAATAAGATTTCATATTGGCGAATTCCAGCTCACCACCGTAATAAAAGGAGGTATGATATTTTTGATCGAGAAAAATTTGAGGCAACTTAGGAAGTTTGTTTGCTTTCTGAGGAATTTTGATGATGGAAGTGGTTGGCTGTGATGGATAACCACTCAACACTCCAACAATTCCCTTATCTGTTCTGTCACCCGTAGCATAAATATCCGAAAAATAAATCCCTTCTTTTTTCAATCTATTGAATCCGGGAGTGATTTCAATTCCATTTTTATATTGATCGATTGCTTTTTTTGTCAGACTCTCCCATACTATTAGTATAATATTGGGTTTAATGGATGTGTCTATCAGTTGATTGGATTCAGCATTTGAATTTAAAAGCGAGTCGGTGATGCTGTCTGCATCTTTTTGTGAAATAAAAGTATAGGGGTTGGTATTGTCATTCAAATGATGACTGATGGAATGTAAAAAATTCCAGGTGACATTGATGGCAGCAAGATTTGCAAAATTATTTTCGGAAAAGTAAACACTGCTTTGATTGAGCGGAGCCAGTTGCAGTCCACCTCTTACAGGGATGATTTGCAGAAATGTAAACGCAAATAACACTAATGATTGCTTCAGGTTTATTGTTTCATTTTTGAAGGATTGTAAGTTTCTGTCTAGATAAAAATTAAATGATTTCATCACAACTATAATTGATAAAACCCAAAAGATGAAAAACCATATTACAGGTAAATGACTAACTGATGCCCACGCTTCATTAGGAGATTGCAAATATTTTAAAGGGGATGCATCCAGCCGATATCCCCAGGAACTATATGCAGGCAGATCGCAAATTATTATTATTGAAACAGGAATCAGTATTATTGTGTTGTATAAGGACAGCCATTTTTGAAGTTTGTTGTTTTTAATGAAAGAGCCTGCAATTAGTATCAGGCAGAAGGGAATAAGAAAATAACTTGATAAAGATATGTCCATCCGGATCCCATAAAGAAAACTCTTTCCAATTTCCACAATACCGGTTTTCAACGTTTCGTTCCAGGAATATAATGTGAATGTCAATCGGGCAAGTTGAAATAACAGTACCCAAATTATCCAATAACCAATCGCCAGCTTTAATTTCTGATACATTTGATTTTTTAAGTTCAACATTCAAAACTATAGAATATCAATCATTAGTTTATTTTAAAGTTAAACTAATATGTTACCCACTAACGTAGAATTTACAACAAAGAATGTTATAATTATTTTTAATTACTCAGTTAAGTATTAAATTGCACATATTTTTCCTTTATGTGGAGTATTTGTAAAAAAGAGTTTAATCAGTTTTTCAGCAGTCTTACAGGTTATATAGCCATCACATTATTTTTACTGATCAATGGTATCTTTCTTTTTCTATTAAAGGACAGCAGCATTTTTGAGTATGGCTATGCCGATATGAATCAATTTTTTGATCTTGCCCCCTGGGTCTTGCTTTTTTTGATTCCTGCAATTTCCATGCGTTCCCTGTCGGATGAATTAAAATCGGGAACTTTTGAGTTGCTGAAAACTAAGCCTTTGAAACCTTTACAACTCGTTTTTGGAAAGTATATTTCCATTCTTATGATAGTATTGATTTCAATACTTCCGACGTTTGTTTATATTATCACCATCAGTTATTTCAATAGTTCGGGTTCAATAGACACTGGCGGAATAGCAGGAAGCTACATAGGTCTTTTTTTACTGAGTGCTGCATTCGCTTCAATTTGCCTTTGTTGCAGTGGACTTACTTCCAACTCTGTAGTTGCTTTTTTATTGGGTGGATTTATCTGTCTGGCTTTTTATTTTGGATTCAGTGCCATAAGTAAAATAACTTTTTTTCAGGGTAGTATTGATTACTATATTGAAATGCTTGGTATGGATTTTCATTATAAAAGTATCAGTAGGGGTGTGCTCGATACCAGAGATCTCGTTTATTTTTTAAGTTTGATATTTATTTCGATTTTTATCACGAAACAAAAGTTGTACGATAATTAGAATGAATTTTTTTAAAAAAATACTGCGGGGAAAATGGGCAATAGTATTCATAATGATTCTGTTGTTGTTTACCAATATACTTGCTTCAACTTACCATACAAGATTTGATCTTACAAATGAAAAGAGGTTCACCCTGAGCAATTCTACAAAATTGCTTTTAAACAAAATACAGCAGCCGTTAAAAATAGAAATATTACTGAAAGGTGATTTGCCAAGTGGTTTCAAAAGCCTGGCCTTAAGCACTGAAGACATTTTAAGGGAATTCAAGGAAGAGTCAGGCATCAACTTTTTTTTTCAATTTGTATCTCCTGCTGAAACTTTTGAAAACAGCTCAGTCACCTATGCAGATACACTTTCTTCAATGGGATTTTTTCCTATTAATCTGACATCTCAATTAAAAGACGGCCAAGAGCAGAAACTGATTTATCCACTGGCAATCATTCATTATGAAGGCAGGATGCTTGCGATTGAATTATACAAGGGGAAAACACCTCTTGTAAATTTCAGTGAATTGAGCAGTGCGGAAGCTATGCTTGAATACAATCTTGCTAAGGGAATTGCAAAGTTGCTTCGGAAGCAAAAATCAACTGTTGGTTATGCAATCGGTAATGGTGAGCCTACGGACATGAGTGTTTATGATCTTTCGGAATTGACCATAAAACCTGAATACAATTTGCAGTTGATCAATATTAAAGAACAACCCTTTATCAATCCAGACTGCAACATCCTTCTTGTAGTAAAACCAACCATTTATTTCAGTGATGCGGATAAACTGAAGATTGATCAATACATCATGCAGGGCGGAAAGGTTATTTTTTTTATTGACAGGTTAAATGCGGAGATGGACAGTTTGCAAATCAAAAATGAAGTAGTAGCCTTTGACCGTAATTTGAATCTGCAGGACATGTTTTTCAAATACGGTGTGAGAATCAATGCTGATTTATTGATGGATCTTCAATGTGATTATTTGCCCTTTGATGTCAACGGAAACGGGCAGTTTGAATTTCTGCCGTGGAATTATTTTCCGGTACTCGAATCTAATGGATATCATGCAATCAATAAGAACCTCGGTTTTGTGTCAGGCAGATTTGTCAATACCATTGATACGATTCAAACTCCGGGCATAACGAAAGATATCATTTTGAATTCTTCTGTAAACGCCAGAATCATTTCAACACCTGCTTTGATCAGTGGAGCTGAAAACGTGGCAGCTCCAGAAGATGAAAAATACAAAAAATCCGGGTTGCCTGTTGCAGTTTTGATGCAGGGAAAATTCAAATCACTTTTTGCCAACAGGCTGACGGATGCACTTCATGACACATTGAACCAAAGTGGAATGTCGTTTAAAACGGAATCCTTGAAGGAAAATAAAATAATGGTAGTGTCCGACGGAGATATTGTTCTAAATTCCGTTGTACGGGGTAATGAACCAATAGCAATGGGTATGAATTCGTTTACTTACGGATCTCAAAGAGAATTTCCATTTGCAAACAGAGATTTCCTGTTGAATTCAATTGAATTCATGATAAATGAAAATGGTTTAATTGATGCAAAGTCAAAAGAATATGTAGTTCGTATGTTAGACAGTAAAAAGGTAAATGAATCTAAAAATTTATGGCAATTGATTAACTTGGTATCACCACTTTTGATCGTTTTTTTGTTTGGTATGATATTTCAACTGATAAGAAAAAGAAAATTTACAGCTTAACTTTATTATGACTCCTACACAAATTACTTATTTGGTTTTTGGCCTTGTCATATTGTTTGCGCTCGTATTTGATCTGGGTTTATTGAGCAAAAAAGACGCTGTAGTTACCATGAGGAAAGCCTTGGTACAAACTATATTTTGGGTATTGCTTGCGATGCTTTTCTTTGTGTTTCTTTGGATTGAGGATGGAAGGGAAATAAGTCTTGAATATTTGAGTGCCTATTTGATGGAATGGAGTTTGAGCGTGGATAATATTTTTGTTTTCATCATTATTTTTTCTTCATTTGGAGTGAAAGAAAAATTTTACGGAAGGGTTTTATTGATTGGCATTCTTATGGCCATAATTTTCAGAGTTATATTTATAACGGTTGGAGTTGCATTGGTTGAACAGTTTCACTGGTTATTATACATTTTCGGCCTGTTTCTTTTATATACAGGATATAAAATGTTCGTATCGTCTGAAAATGAGGAATTTGATCCGCATGACAGCAGAATTTATAAACTAATGAAAAAGTTTTTGCCTCTTACCAATCACGATGGCAATGGTAAATTCATTATTAAAGAAAAAGGAAAACCTGTTTACACGAGTCTTTTTGTAGTGGTTGTCTTACTCGCTGCTATTGACCTTATTTTTGCATTGGACTCCATTCCGGCCGTTATGGGAATATCAAGAACAAAGCTGGTAATATACACTTCCAATATTTTTGCAGTATTGGGTTTGAGGAGTTTGTTTTTTCTATTGAGGGGTGCTGTTTCAAAGTTTGACTATTTACAGCAGGGCATTGCGGTAGTTTTGGTTTTTATTGGAGTAAAAATGTTGCTGGAAAAATATATTGATAATCTAATTGGTGAAAATTTTCAAATTTTACTTTCGTTGTCAGTGATTATTCTTTGCATATCGGCCTCAATCATATATTCTGTTTATCATCAGAAGAAAGGTGTTCCTGAGGATTTTGAAAAAAAATAAAATGGATTTAATTGGTTTATACAATCTCACATATTGCTCAATTACTTTCAGCAAGAATATTGCAAAAAACAGACAATTCGACCATTGAACATATTTTGCTTGACAGCAGAAAAATTATTATTCCAGAAACATCCCTCTTTTTCGCCATTCCTGGACCAAGAAGAAGTGGAGCAAAATTTATTCCTGAATTGTATGAAAAAGGAGTCAGAAATTTTGTAGTGGATCAAATATTTGAACCCGGTTCGATAAGTCTATATCCGGCTGCAAATTTTTTACTTGTTGAAGATATAATTGAATCGCTGCAGCAACTCGCTGCTCTCCACAGAAATCAATTTCAATATCCCGTAATTGGAATTACCGGAAGCAATGGTAAAACCATCATTAAAGAATGGCTGTTTCAATCATTGTTTCAGTCGTACAGAATCGTAAGAAGTCCTAAAAGTTATAACTCTCAGATTGGAGTGCCATTGAGTGTATGGCAAATGCATTCCAACAACAATCTGGGAATATTTGAAGCGGGCATTTCAAAAGTAGGTGAAATGAAAAGGCTTCAAAGGGTAATCAATCCAAGTATCGGTGTTTTGTCATTTATCGGCGATGCGCATGATGAAGGATTTGAAAATACTGTTCAAAAAGTGAATGAAAAACTGCAATTGTTCATTAATTCTGAAACTTTGATTTATTGTGCGGACAATAATATTGTTTACAATTGCGTAAAGCACTTTTCGGAGCAATTCAATAAGAAATTACGTTTGTTTTCATGGAGTAAAGAAAAGAGTGCTGACTTGACAATCAGTTCTGTGATAAAAGAGAAAAATCAATCAGCCATACAATGCGTTTATAAGAATGAATCATTTGGTTTCAATATTCCTTTTACAGATGAGGCTTCTATTTACAATGCCATAACTTGCTGTGCTGTAATGCTCTCTCTTGGTTTGGAAATTTCAAAAATTACGGCATCTTTAAGTGAACTCAGGCCCTTGGCCATGAGACTTGAATTAAAGCGCGGAATTAATAATTGTACGGTCATTAATGACAGTTATAGTGCAGACATTAGTTCCTTAATGATTGCACTGGATTTTTTATCCCATCAGGATGTCCATGCCAAAAAGACTTTGATTTTAAGCGATGTAATGGAATCAGGAGTCGGCAGCGAAGGCTTATACAATCAATTATCATCAATTATTCGCACTAAAAATATCAACAGGTTGATAGGAATTGGAAATTTTATGAAAGCTTATCAAAATGAATTTGAGTTTTTAAACAAAAAACAATTTTTTTCAACCACGGATGAGTTTATCCAATCATTAAAAGACATGGATTTCAGCGATGAAACCATTTTGATAAAAGGGGCCCGAATTTTTCAGTTTGAAAAAATAACTAAACTCCTTGAACAGAAAACACATGATACGGTATTGGAAATTGACCTGAATGCTATACGGAATAATTTAAGCATATACAGGCAATTGATTGCAAAAAATGTAAAGATTATGGCTATGGTAAAGGCTTTCAGTTACGGAAGCGGAAGCCATGAAATAGCAAATCTTTTGCAGCATGAAGGAGTTGATTATTTGGCTGTCGCTTACACGGACGAAGGTGTTGAATTAAGAAAGTCCGGTGTTCGTTTACCCATAATGGTGATGAATCCTTCAGAAGAAAATTTTGATAACCTGATAAAATATAAATTAGAGCCCGAAATTTATTCTTTTAATATTCTTAATGGATTTTCCAAATACTTGGATCAACATCAATTAAAAAACCATCCTGTCCATATAAAACTTGATACCGGAATGCATCGTCTGGGATTTATGTACGAGGATTTATCCCTGTTATGCGAGATGTTGCAATCAAATGAATCAATCATCATTAAATCTGTTTTTTCTCATTTGGTTGGAAGTGAAAGCAGCAAACATGATGATTTTACCTATCAGCAAGCTGCTCAATTCCAATTAATGACTCAGGGTATTGAAAAAGCAGTTGGATATTCTTTTATCAAACATCTTTCCAATTCTGCAGGAATATCAAGACATCCCGAATTGCAATTCGATATGGTGCGTCTTGGTATAGGGCTTTATGGAGTCGGTGAAATCAGTCATCTGCAGAATGTAACAACGCTTAGATCAACCATAGCACAAATAAAATATCTGAAAAAAGGGGATTCAGTGGGATATGGCAGAAGTGCATTTTTGGAAAAAGATTCAAAAATTGCAACAGTAAGAATTGGCTACGCTGACGGTTATTCAAGAATTTTTGGAAATGGTAGGGGCAGCATGTACGTAAACGGACAACTTGCTCCGGTAATTGGAAATGTTTGCATGGATATGACTATGCTTGATATAACAGGAATTGATGCCAATGAAGGAGATTCCGTTGAACTATTTGGAGCAAATCTTTCTGTTGCAAAAATTGCCGAGTGGTCAAATACTATTCCATATGAAGTATTAACAAATATTTCTCAAAGGGTAAAAAGGGTCTATTACGAGGAGTAAAAGCTCATTAAAAATTCTTTCCCCATTTGTACAATCATCACCCTCCTCATTCATTTAATTACACCCTATCTTTGTAGAATAATATGAAAAAATTACATGTAATATTGATAATCTTTTTGGTTGTATTTGCTGATCAGTTGTTGAAATACTATGTAAAAACAAATTTTGAGCTGAATTCGGTAAGAACTGTTTTTGACAACTGGTTCCATTTGTATTTTGTAGAAAATCCCGGTATGGCCTATGGTTGGAAATTTGGTGGAAACTGGGGCAAGGTCATTTTAACAACATTCAGATTATTTGCAGTCATTTTTGGAGTATTTTACCTGGGTAAAATAATTCGTGAAAAATATCATTCAGGATTTATCATTTGTGCATCATTGATTTTTGCCGGTGCTTTGGGTAATTTGATTGACAGTTGCTTCTATGGATTAATATTTGACAAAGGAATGATCTTAAATTCTCAGTACAATGATTACACAGGATATGAAGGACTGGCAAAATTGTCAAGCAAAGGATATGCTTCTTTTCTGCATGGCAATGTAGTGGATATGCTTTATTTTCCAATTCTTCGCGGACATTTTCCAGACTGGGTTCCCGGTTGGGGCGGGCAGGAGTTTGAATTTTTCCGACCCATTTTCAATATAGCAGACGCAGCCATTAGTGGGGGTGTAATAAGTATCATTGTGTTTCAAAAGAGAATTTTAAAAGAAAAAGATCAATTTGCAACAGAAGACAAACATGCCAACAATGCTTCTGTTTAATACTTAAATGAATAAATAAAAATGAATCATTTTAAACACATCTTCCTTGTTTTTTTGACATTGTTCATTTTTTCTGCATGTCAAAAAGAATTGAATTTCGATTATAGCGCTCCTTCAGCAGGAACCCTTCAGGCCAACCTGTCCTTTGAATGTACAGGTGACTCCGTTTACGGATTTTATCAAAAAGATACAATTTTAAACACATCCAACTACATGGATGTGAAAGCAAATGTCACTACTGTAGGTACCTACCTTATTCAATCTGATACAATTGATGGTTTTTATTTCAGAGGAGAGGGTACCTTTGGTTCTGTAGGAATAAACAAAGCCAGATTAAGGGCTTATGGTACACCTATTGAAAATGGTCTTTTTCATTTTACCATTTCATACAACGGCAGTTTTTGCAGTGCAGAAGTATTGGTTGAGGACAATTCCAACAATAATGATGCGGTTATTCAACTTGGAGGTCAACCCAATACCTGCAGTGGCGCCATGTTGACTGGAACATATATGCAGACATTGCCTTTGTCCACCAATAACAATGTAACTCTTAACATCTCTGTTTTAACTCCAGGCAATTATTCAATTGCAACGCCCTATGTTAACGGGGTGAGTTTTACCGGTGCAGGTATTGCAAATTTAGGAGACAATTCCCTGATACTAACGGCAACGGGTACACCTGTAAATGCCGGTTCATACAATTATACTGTAATCATAGGGAATAGTACTTGCACATTCAGTGTTACTTTTCTTCCTGCTGCCCCTGCAGCTGTATTTTCTATCGGAGGATTGAATGGTAATTGCAATGCAGTACCTCATGGTACTTATACCCAGGGGGTTCAGACCAATTCGTCTGATTCTGTAACGCTTACCGTAAATGTTACTTCTACAGGAACTTATCAGATTTCTACCAATGAAGTGAATGGAGTTACATTTGCAGCCAATGGAGTATTTACTTCTACAGGTTATCAAACGGTCACATTATATGCTTCTGGAACCCCCATCACCGCTGCACCTTATCCATTCCAATACACGCTTGGCAACGGCTGTACATTCTCTATACCTGTTTCTGGTAATTATATAATTTGTAATCTGGATGGTGTATTTACTACATTTAATTTTGGTGCTTCAGCAGGATTGACTTCTCAGGCAGGAGGAACATTACTGAGTATTGATGGAAGCCAGTTTGACCCAAGCACCAGCGATCCTTCCATCAATATTCAAATTTCAAAACCAGGCAGTATTGTTGCAGACTCCATCAATGTAAATACTTCAGGAATTTTTTTGAGTTGCGACTATTTTGATGCAAACAGTATCAACTTCATGGCTATGAGCGGAACAAGTCCTCAAACAAATCCATTTACTGTGGTCATTACTTCCATCACCACTACAAGCCCGGCCCGAATCAAGGGAAGGTTTTATGGCCCTGTAAAAGATAACAATGGAGCAGGTCCGGGGCAAAAGACAATTTCACTTGGATATTTTGATTTGCCTTTGAACTAAAAAAGATTTTTTAAGAAAAACAAAAAGCCGTTTCAATTGAAGCGGCTTTTTATTTATAATTAGATTTTTCCAACCATCTTTGAGGGGATTACCCATTCATCAAATTCTTCAGGAGTGAGGTATCCCAACTTAACGGACATCTCTTTAAGTGTGGAACCTTCCTTATGTGCTTTCTGAGCTATTTCAGCTGCTTTGTAATAGCCTATTTTAGTGTTTAATGCGGTTACAAGCATCAGGGAATTGTCTACGTGCTTTTTAATATTTGATTCAATGGGCTCTATACCAACTGCACACTTATCATTGAAAGACACACAGCCATCACCAATTAATCTCGCACTGTGCAGGAAATTATAAATCATCACTGGTTTGAAAACATTCAGTTCAAAATGTCCATTGCTTCCTCCAATTCCAATTGCAACATCATTTCCCATTACCTGAGCAGCAATCATAGTCAATGCCTCACATTGTGTAGGATTAACTTTTCCGGGCATGATGGATGAACCGGGTTCATTATCGGGTATAAACAATTCACCAATGCCGCTTCTTGGTCCGGATGACAACATTCTGATATCGTTGGCAATTTTCATCAGGCTGACTGCTACTGTTTTTAAAGCACCGTGAGCTTCTACAATAGCATCATGTGCAGCCAATGCTTCAAATTTGTTTTCGGCTGTAATAAAAGGCAATCCTGTTAATGAAGCAATATGCTTGGCCACATTTTCTGAATAATTAGCAGGAGTGTTGATGCCTGTTCCAACAGCAGTTCCTCCCAAAGCCAGCTCACTTAAATGACTTAAAGTATTTTTGATGGCTTTGATGCCATGATCTAACTGAGATACATATCCGCTGAACTCCTGACCAACCGTAAGTGGGGTGGCATCCATGAAATGGGTTCTGCCAATTTTAACCACATGCATGAACTGCTTGCTTTTTTCCGCAAGTGTATTTCTTAACTTTTCTATTCCGGGTATGGTGATTTCAATCAGTATTTTATAAGCCGCAATGTGCATGGCCGTGGGAAAAGTGTCGTTACTGGATTGAGATTTATTTACATCATCATTCGGATGTAATACCTTTTCTTTATCATTCAAATCGCCACCATTTAATACATGCCCGCGATAGGCAATTACCTCATTTACATTCATATTGCTTTGTGTGCCGCTTCCGGTTTGCCATACCACCAATGGAAAATAATCATCCAACTTGCTTTCTAAAATCTCATCACAAACCTGTCCAATCAGTTTGCATTTATCTTCCGTTAAAACACCTGCTTCACAATTGGTAATCGCTGCTGCTTTTTTAAGATAAGCAAATGCTTTGATAATTTCTTTTGGCATTTTATTTATATCCTGAGCTATCTTGAAGTTATCGATACTTCTTTGTGTTTGTGCTCCATAATAGGCACTCACAGGTACTTTTACTTCACCCATGGTGTCTTTCTCGATTCTGTATTCCATTGTAGTCATAAATTTTATTTTCCTGTAAAATTTGCTTTTCTCTTTTCTAAAAATGCGGTGGTGCCTTCCTTCATATCTTCGGTATTGAAGCAGTCGCCAAAATGATTGGCTTCCTTTTCATAGCCGGAAACAGCATTATTGCCTGATGTTGCAGCAGTGTTGATGCAATCAATTATTTTGCTGATTGCAATGGGTGCTTTGCTGTTGATGACTGTAAGAATTTCTGTTGTTTTTGTAAGTAGGTTTTCGATAGTAGTAACATGGTTGACCAACTTTAATTGCAAAGCTTCGTTTGCATCTATGATTTGTGCTGTCATTTGAAGCTCCATGCTTTTACCTTTTCCAATCAGCTGAGTCAGTCTTTGTGTTCCCCCATATCCGGGAATTAAACCCAAGTTTACTTCAGGTTGTCCAAATTTGGCGTTCTCGCTGCAAATCCTGAAATGACAAGCCATTGCCAGTTCACAACCTCCACCCAATGCAAATCCATTGACTGCAGCAACAACTGGTTTTGGACAGTTTTCAATTTTAAAGAAAACCTGCTGACCTCTTAATGATAATTTTGTAGCCTCCTCTTTTTTGAAGGAAGAGAATTCAGCAATATCAGCACCTGCAACAAATGACTTTGTTCCGGAACCTGTAATGATGACCGATTTAATTTCAGGATTAGCATATACTTCATCCATTACCTTATCTAGATCATCAAACACATTTTTGTTTAAAGCATTTAATTTATCAGGTCTGTTGACAGTTATGGTTAGTATACCATCGTTTAAATTTGTTATCAGAGTTGAATACATATCGTTGATTTAAAAGCTTCTGTTTTCTTTAACCCAATTTTTTATATAATCAGCAATTTCAGTGGTGGTAGTTCCAGGGGGAAACAGTTTACCAACACCTAATTCACTTAATTGATTCATATCTTCTTCCGGTATGATGCCACCGCCGGTAAGCAGTACATCATTCATTTCTTTTTCCTTCATCAGTGCAATGATTTTTGGGAAAACCGTATTGTGAGCACCACTTAGAATACTGACACCTATCGCATCCACATCTTCTTGTAAAGCAGTGTTTACAACCATTTCAGGAGTTTGCCTAAGACCTGTGTAAATCACTTCCATTCCGGCATCTCTTAATGAGGTTGCAATTACTTTTGCTCCCCGATCATGACCATCTAATCCCACTTTGGCAACTAATACCCTTATAGGTCTATTTGTCATTGGTTAATAATTTGAGTTAATGCAATGTTTATTCGTTGAATGGTAGCTGATTTTCCAATAAGATGCGCAATGTCAAATACGGCAGGGCCATATTTTCCACCAACCAGCATAATGCGCATGGGTAATTGCAATTCCCCGGGTTTGATATTTTTTTCAGCAGCCAAACTTTTAAATATGTTTTCAATTTCAACAACATTCCAATTGGTCAAGTTTTCTAATTTGTTGCAATATTCTTCAAAAAAAGATTTCTTTTCTTCATTCCATTTAGGTTTAATAGAATCAAGGTCAATGAAATCGGGGTTTTTAAAGAAGTAAACGGATTGTTCAAAAAAATCTGTCATTAAAACGCAACGGTCTTTGACTAATGTAATAATCGTTTTTAAAAATTCATCATCTTCTATAACAACAGATTTTGAATGCAATACTTTTTTTACTTCGGGTAATAAATTTTCAACAGCATTTATCTTAATCCATTCCTGATTGAACCATTTGGCTTTTTCATAATCAAATTTTGCACCGCTTTTATGAACCCTTTCAATTGAAAATTGATCAATCATTTCTTCTAGAGAAAATATCTCCTTTTCTGTTCCGCTATTCCAGCCAAGCAGAGCCAATAGGTTAACAAAGGCTTCCGGCAAAAATCCTCTTTCTTTGAATCCCTCTGTAAATTCATTGCTTCTGGGGTCTGTCCAATTCATTGCATAAACAGGAAAACCATATTTAGCGCCATCTCTTTTACTCAATTTTCCGTTAGGTCCAAGAATAAGTGGAAGATGCGCCCATTGTGGCATTTGATCCAAACCAAATAGATATTTCCATAGCAAAATATGTACTGGCGCACTACTCAACCATTCCTCTCCTCTGAAGGCATGCGTGATCTTCATCAAGTAGTCGTCCACTACCACTGCCAGATGATAAGTAGGCATACCATCTGCTTTTAATAAAACTTTATCATCCACAGTAGAAGAATCAAATGATACTTCATGGTGAATTAAATCATTGAAAGAAATGGTCTCGTTAGAAGGAATATTAATTCTAATTACATGAGGAACCCCTTCTTTAATCATTGCGTTAACTTCTTCGGTTGCAAGTGTAAATGAGTTTTTCATCCTCATTCTTATCTTGCTGTCATATTGAGGGGAGGGATTTTCGTCAGTCTTACATTCAGTCCTCATTTTTTCGAGGTCTTCCTGCGTATCAAAGGCATAATAGGCATATCCTTTTTCAATTAGTTCCTCAGCATATTTTCTGTACAATTCTTTTCTTTCACTTTGTCGGTAAGGGCCGAATGAACCACCATGCTTCGGACTTTCATCGGGCTCTATTCCGCACCAACTTAAACAATCGTAAATATAATCTTCGGCACCTTCCACAAATCTTGTTTGATCGGTGTCTTCAATTCTTAGAATAAAATCTCCTCCGAATTTTTTGGCAAATAAATAATTGTACAATACGGTTCGAACACCTCCCAGGTGAAGTCCACCGGTGGGACTTGGAGCAAATCTAACCCTCACTTTTCCGTTTGTTTTTTGCATAAAGAATCTTTGTAATTAGTTTGTTCAAACTGGGTTACAAAGATAAGTTATTAGCGACTAAAGTGATTTTTGAAAATTAACCGCAGCGTCCAATGCCAGTTCAATCATGGGATTCAGCGATTTTTCCCTTGCATCCGCTGAAATTTGTTCGTGGGTGGGTATTACATCAGAAATCGTCAAAATAGTAGAAGCCGTTTTTCCTAAAAACTTGGCATTTGCAAACAGCGCAAAAGCTTCCATCTCTACAGCCAGACAATTGTGTTCGGCAACAATAGCGGGATTTTCCATGCTTTTTCTGTAGAATATATCACTGGAGTGAATAGCACCTTTTAAAATATTAGTCCCTTTTTCAGCTGCTGTTTGATTGATGACTTCGTACGCTTTACCCTGATGTGGGATGGTATTTCCTTCGATATCAAAAGCATATTTCGCAAAAGTAGATTCACTGCATGCAACGTCGACATTGATGATATCATACAGTTTGATATTTGGATGATAGGAGCCTGCAGTTCCAATGCGAATAATACATTCTACTCCATATTCTTTGAACAATTCATAGGAGTAAATTCCAATGGAAGGACATCCCATGCCACTTGCTCCAATGGTAATATTTTGATCTTTATATTTTCCGGTATAAAAAAATACATTTCTGGTAGTGCTTACCAATTTGGGTTCGCTTAACCATTTTTCTGCAATATATTTTGCCCTTAATGGATCTCCCGGCATCAAAACCACTGAAGCTATTTCACCTTGCTTTGCACTGATGTGTACACTCATAGCAATTTATTTTATTGAAGATATTGTTTTTTTTCGTTTCAACAAAAAGCATAAAAAAAGCTGCAACATTTAAATTGCAGCTCTTCAAGGTTATTTTGAAAAACTATGGAAGAATAATTGTTCTTGTGCTTGCAGGATTTCCATTAAGGGTAACTGTAGCAATATTATCGCAATTACCATTTCCGTAATTCAACACTACAAAATGACTGCTTCTCTCTATTTTTATGGATCCTTTATCTATATGAGGACATAAAAAAGATTTGAAAAGTGTATCTAAAATCGTAGTATTCCTTGTTGTTCCATTAATGTTGGTAACAGAACCGGAACCATCGTAAATTTTGTATTTATCATCGAATCGGTAACGGGGACTTGCGACACCTTCATATTGGGTAATGGTTTTGTTACTATTGTGCAACCAATTTCTTCCGTCCGTTGTATCGGTTATTTCTACATTTTGAACTTGCCTTCTCCAGGTTCTTGAATTAAAGGAATTGTTTGGCGTTAAATTAGTCCAGATAATACTTCCAGCTTTTTTAAATCTTTTTATGTGAAAATTATCGAAAGTTACGGTAGCTGTGCTTCCATAGTTTCTGATCGAATCTGATAATTGAATGCGGATGATGCCACTCCTGAATATGCCAAAGGTGTCAGTACAACCAGACCCGAAATCAAGTGTAATTATTCTGTTGGGAAAATTACCGGATACGGCAATTGAAACGCATGGCGGTAAGGCATTTTCAACAGAAGTATTGGGTTGATTTTTAAAGGAATAATTGTTCAAATCAATCGTTGAAAAAACCAAATTATTGACGTCATCGGTTAAAGTTTCGCTGACTGCTTGTTTACTGCTCAAATCAAAAGAAGTTTCTATTTCATCGGTTGATGAACTGTCATTTTTTTTGCAAGAAGTTTGAGTGAGTAATAATAGACCGGTAAAGCCAAATAAAATTGTTTTTATGTATTTCATGATATAAAAATTTAGAATAGATAGACAATTTGAAGTTAAAGAAGTTTAAATTTATGAAAAAAATCTTGTTCTATTTTGTAAAAACGCCTGGTTGGATCAGATGGTTGTATAAAAGTTGCATTTGGCAAATTCCGACTTCTGATAAAACGATTTACCTGACATTTGATGATGGACCACACCCATCAATCACTTCCTTTGTATTGGATGAACTGAAAAAGTACAATGCGAAGGCTACTTTTTTTTGTATAGGCAAAAATGTGGAATTGTATCCGGATATGTATAGAAGAATCATTGATGAAGGCCATGCTATAGGCAATCATACCTATCATCATTTGAATGGTTGGAAAACAGCAGATGAAGAATATTTGAATGATATTGAAAATGCAAAAAAAATAATTGACAGCAATCTTTTCAGGCCTCCTTACGGAAGAATTACAAGATTTCAATTGAGTCAGTTGTCAAAGCCGCGCTTTCAATTAAAGCCGATTATGTGGTCTGTTTTGAGTGGTGATTTTGATGTAAAATTATCAAAGGAGTCATGCAGAGATCATGTGTTGATAAATGCTGAAAATGGCTCCATTGTTGTATTTCATGATAGTGAAAAAGCAAGCGAAAGAATGCGTTTTGCGTTGCCTGAAGTGCTGCAATATTTTTCAAAAAAAGGATTTCAATTCAAAAAAATTAGTTTGGATGTTTTAAACCATGAATAGATTATGTTGATTGATACGCACTGTCATTTGTATTTAGAGGAATTTGAAAAAGATATTGAGGAGGTTATTGGAGATGCACGAATGAATAATGTGCAAAAATTTTATCTTCCTGCCATCAATAGTGAAACGACGCAGGCATTATTGAGCTTGGAAGAAAAATTTCCAAAAAATTGTTTTGCCATGATGGGCTTACACCCCTGTTATGTAAAAGAGAATTATAAAGAAGAATTATCCAATGTAGAAGCCTGGTTGAAGAAAAGAAAATTCTCGGCTATGGGAGAGTGTGGGTTAGATTTTTATTGGGATAAGACTTTTATAAAAGAACAGTACATCGTTTTAGAAAAGCAAATTGAATGGGCGCTACAATTTCAACTTCCAATAATACTTCATACGAGAAATGCCACGCAGGAAACAATAGATGTGATTAAAAAGTACAAATCAGAAAAATTAAAAGGTATATTTCATTGTTTTGGCGGTAGCATGGAAGAAGCAAAACAAATCATAGAATTGGGTTTTTATCTTGGAATTGGAGGGGTGGTTACCTATAAAAATGCAGGATTGGATATTGTACTGAAAGAGTTGGATTTGAAACA
>CAZCOL010000006.1:61186-63538 GCA_964500545.1 uncultured Ferruginibacter sp.
TTACCTATAAAAATGCAGGATTGGATATTGTACTGAAAGAGTTGGATTTGAAACACATTGTCCTCGAAACAGATGCGCCTTATTTGTCCCCTGTTCCCTTTAGGGGAAAAAGAAACGAGAGTAAATATTTAAAAACAATCGCAGAAAAAATAGCGATTATAAAAAACTGCAATTATGAAGAAATAGAAAGTATTACAACTAATAATGCAAATCAACTTTTTCATTCAATAAATGAATAAAATATGGAAATCAACGAACTATATCAAATTTATTTAGAACATCCTTCAGTACAAACCGATACCAGAAAAGTGCTGGAGGGAGACATCTTTTTTGCACTGAAAGGACCCAATTTCAATGGAAATTTATTTGCTGAACAGGCATTACAAAAAGGTGCATCATTCTGTGTGGTAGATGAAGAAATAAATTTTGCAGATAAAAGGGTTATAAGAGTTGGTGATGTATTGACAACATTGCAAATGCTTGCCAAAAAACACCGGGAGCAATTTGATATTCCATTCATTGCCATTACAGGTAGCAACGGAAAAACCACCACGAAGGAATTGATACATGCGGTATTGTCTAAAAAGTATAAAACATATACCACAGAAGGAAATTTGAACAATCATATTGGTATTCCCTTAACAATTTTGAAAATAAAAAAAGATGCAGAAATAGCCGTTATTGAAATGGGAGCCAATCATCAGCAAGAGATTGCATCTTATTGCGTATATGCTTTGCCGTCACATGGTTTGATCACCAATTGCGGAAAGGCTCATTTGGAGGGATTTGGTGGAATTGAGGGTGTTAGAAAAGGTAAAGGAGAGTTGTATCAGTTTTTGAAAGCTCACAATGGTTCTGTTTTCTTATGCAACGATTTGGATTATTTGAAAGACATGAGCCGAGGAATTGAAAAAATAATTACTTATGGAACTGGTATCGATGCTGCGGATTTCGAAGGAGTAGTTTCTGATGATAAAGGATTTTTAAAAGTAAAGATAAAAAAAGGAGCTTCAATAGATTTTATTGATACCCACTTGGTTGGAGGGTATAATTTACCGAATGTTATGGCTGCAATTTGTGTTGGTAAAACCTTTCAAGTTTCAGATGAGGGCATTAAAAATGCCCTGGAGTCATTTACTCCATCCAATAGCAGATCTCAATGGATGCAAAGTGGAACCAATGCAGTTATATTGGATGCTTATAATGCAAATCCCAGCAGTATGAAAGTGGCAATAGAAAACTTTGCGAATATGCCGGGTTCCAATAAAATTTTGATGTTGGGTGGTATGATGGAATTGGGTGAAGATAGTGTTGAGGAACATATTAATTTGGTTAATCTCATCCATCAATTTTCATGGGAGAAAGTTGTGTTGGTTGGCAATCAATTTAAAGATATACATGGTGAGTTTGTTTTTTTTCCTGAAGTCACAGAAGCAAAAAAATGGTTTAAACAAATGCAGTTTGAAAATAAACAGTTATTGATAAAGGGCTCCCGAAGCATTCAAATGGAAAAGATTCTAGAATGATTTTAAAATAAGGAATGAAGGGTGTACCTTTGCCTTCCCAAAAATTGGAGAGTTGTCCGAGTGGTTGAAGGAGCACGCCTGGAAAGTGTGTATACGGGAAACCGTATCGAGGGTTCGAATCCCTCACTCTCCGCAAGAGAAAATGAATGCCCCGCAAGGGGTATTTTGATTTTATGAAAGGGCTCAAGCCTTGCTTGAAAGCACTGTAATAAAAGCAAAATGAATGAGCGAAGCGAAGTTTCATTTTCTCTTGACCATCCCTTGGGATCACCGGAGGTAATCCCTAAATCATGCGTAAATTTTTTAGTTTTAGCCCACATCTTGCCCACACTTATTGTAAATTCAATGCTTTTTGTGACTTTGTTGGTCGTTTTGTAATGCTGAATATTTATTGACATTAAAATTAGGTAGGATTACATATTCAGTTCATCTAAGAGAATAAAGACAACATTTTCATTTTTTCGATGTTAAAAAAATCATTTCAATTTATTCAATAAAGACTAGCGCGCCATAATTATTTCCAGAATATTCCCTTTCACTCAAAGATTTTATATAACTCATAAATTAAAATAATAACTTATTTTAATTTAACTATCTTTAATTTTTAGATTATAAGGGGGATTGATTAAATTTAACATAAAAAATACAAATTAAGTTATGAAAAATTCTTATACTCATTTTATCTGCTGGATTTTTATGTTGCTTATTAATTCCATAACTACATTTTCTCAAAACATGCAGCTAGACAATAATTTTATTCAACCAGTTCTCTCTGGAGGTAATGTAACATGTGTGGTTCAGCAAAATGACGGTAAGTTGATTGTGG
>CAZCOL010000007.1:0-10882 GCA_964500545.1 uncultured Ferruginibacter sp.
GGACCAGGAAAATGTGAAAAAAAGTTCAATTTTATTCTATTTGAACAATGAAACTTTTTAGCAAAATAAGATTCTGTAATAATCAAAGGTCTGATCTTATCTAATACTTTACTCATTCTGTTTTGAGCTTCCGATTCGTAAACTTTATGTTCAAGCCATGACTCACAAATTCTTAATTCGTAAAATAACTTTATTTTTTTTAACCGAAAAATAAATCCAAATTTTCCGGGCTCTATCAAAGCCCCATAAGAGGCAACAGGACATTCAACATATCGCCAGCACAAATAAGGGATTGTCAATTTGGTGGAAACTGATCTTGTTTCTTGAAAGGACCAGCTTTTTTCGAGTTTTTTGATTTGATTGTAAATATCAAATTCCTCGTAAAATAATTTTTTCTTTTTCAAATCAAAAAGTCTTGGAAACATACTACCCAATCTTACAGACAATGGCAGTTTGCCTATCGAATGCCAGCCTAGCTTTAAATAGCCTTTTAAACTTATCGGATTGGGTGTATTAAAAACAAAAGAAACCGCTTGTTTTTGGCACTCATCAATTGCATTTAAAGTTAATTTGCTAAAAATACCCCTACCCTGAAAATCAGGGTCAGTAGCAGTATCAACAGCCCTTACGGATGAAATATTTTTATTTTCAAAACACCATTCCCACTTCATAAACGTTCTTACTCCGACTATTTTTCCGTTTTCTTTTGCCACGATGGATATCGATTGACCAAAAGCGTTTTTATAATGTTTCCAAAAAAAATATTCTTCCGTTTTAGGAGTTAATCTCTCCCCTAAACTTCTCTTTAATAATTCAACTATTTCCGGAATATCTTCCTCTCTTGAGAAAACAATTTCCATATTTTAATTTTTGCCTGATAAGGATTGATATTGAATTTCAATTTCTTTTACCATTCGATTGATACTGTATGATTGAATTACCCTGTTTCTTGCCAGCTTGCCATAATGCTCTATTTCATCCCTTTTAGTCAATAAATAAGTAACCGGATTTATCAAATTTTCCCATTTCTCCGTTTTTTCAATAAACCCATCTATACCATTTCTAATCACTTCTTTTATTCCTCCCGCATCGGTACTAACAATCGCACACTCGGCACTCATTGCTTCAAGCAAAGCAATAGGAAGACCTTCGAATTGAGAAGTCATCAAAAAAATATCCATTGCGGACAACCAAGGTAAAACTTCAGATTGTAAACCAGGAAAAATGATTTGATTTTCTAAATTGAGCTCTTTTACGTGAGCTATTACCTCTTCTTTCAGAATACCATCCCCAATGATACAACCTCTGACTTGCGGAAATTGATCATGAATTTTTTTAAAAAGTGTTACCCATTCGCAAAGCCTTTTTTGAAATCTAAACACGGCAATTGTTCCAATTAATATATTGTCAGCATTCAAATTCAGTTCGTTTCTTTTTGAGTTGCGAAAAAAGGAGTCTTTCTTAAATGTTTCTGTATCTATACCATTTGGAACAACAACTATTGGCACTTTGGTATTAATATTGGATTTGATTGAATTTGCGACATCAGAAGAAACGGCAATCACTTTTGATTGAAAATTAAATGTAATTCTGTTGATGAATCGTGTTATGTAGTGATACCTTTCCTGAATATTGTGTTCAGTATAGATTACCGGAATTTTTGCGAAAAAATAAATCAGTCTTCCGGCAAAACCTGCCCAAGGAAGATGACAATGAACCAAATCAATGTTATTCGCTTTTATGTGTTTTATTATCTTAAAAAATCTTAAAATAATTTGTAGATTATTTGTGGCAGAAATTAATTTTACTTTTCCTCCGTTTTTTTCTATGCCTTGCACCATCTGATTTTTCCAAGGGAGAAAATACACACAATAAAATTCAAACTTTTCTTTGTTGTGAAAATTCAGCGTTTCTTGGAGCAGAGTTTCGGCTCCGCCCCTACCCAAAGATTTTATGATATGCAGAACCCTGGTTTTAGACATATAATTCTAGTCTTGTATTATTAAGAATACTGCTGGTTCTTTTCAAACCAATTCTTAAATATTGTCAAACCTTCACGAAGAGTGGTTTTAGGCTTGTATCCCAACTTATGCATTGCCTTTTCAATATCTGCACAGGTCAATGAAACATCACCGGGTTGCTCAGGAAGTTTTTCAATCAACGCTTTTTTATTCAATACAAATTCAAGTTCAGACAACATATCGGCCAATGAAACCGCATTGCAGTTTCCAAAATTAAAAATCTCAAACATAGAATCCTTATATTCAAGTGCCTTGTGGATGCCCTCTACAATGTCAGAAACATAAGTATAGTCCCTTTTGGTATTTCCGTTTCCAAAAAAAGGTATGGGTTCTCCATTCAATATTTTTCTGCTGAAATTATTGATTGCCAAATCGGGTCGCTGTCTTGGTCCATAAACAGTAAAAAACCTCATCGAAATAAACCTGATTCCGTAAAGATGACTATATACATGTCCCATTAACTCACAAGAGATTTTTGTGCTGGCATAAGGACTGATTGGCTTAAGCAACCCATCAGATTCTTTCCAGGGAACTTGTTGGTTTATTCCGTAAACACTGCTGGATGAGGCAAATAGAAATTGTGGAATTTTTTTAATCCTTGCAATCTCAAGTAAATTCTGAGTACCTTCTACATTGACTTTTTGATACTCCTTAGGGTTATCTATAGAAGGTCTCACTCCCGCTTTTGCAGCAAGGTGAATTATCCCATCGTAATCATCATGAAGATTTTCGATTAATTGATTAAATTGTAAAATATCCTGTTCGATAAAACTAATATTGGGGTGATTTACAAAGCCTGCAATATTTTGTTTTTTAATCAATGTAGAATAAAACGGATCAAAATTATCTATTACAACAAGTTTGTGGTTTTTCTTTAAAAGGTATTCACATAGATGGCTGCCAATGAATCCGGCGCCTCCAGTGACAATCAATTTTTTTGAGTTCATTGTTGGGATTGATCAAAATTGCATTTTATGTAAAAAATTGAAAACTTAAGTATTTTTTCTTTTATTTTTTTTATCTGAAACGTACCCATAATAGCTACCGTAATAACCGTAGCCGTATTTTCTTCTGTAGTAATAATTTCCACCATAATGGTAGCCAAAATATCCACTGTTTTTAACCCCATTAAATACCATAGCCATACTTTTAAAAATCTTCCGCTCACTCCAAGAATTAATTTCCTTTATTTGATCAATGGTGGTGAGATTAAATCTAGTCACAATTAATGTAATGTCGGTATATTTCGATAAAATCTGAGCATCTGCAACAATACCAAAGGGAGGAGAATCTATTACTACAATTTCATAATTTTTATCGAGATAATCTTTCAGCACTTTCATATACTTTGATGAAATCAGCTCCTGTGGATTTGGTGGGATTGAGCCCGAGGGAAAAAGATCAAGATGTTCATCCTCATCCTTTACTATAGTATGGACTATTTCATCAACACTGGCTTTTCCTATCAAAAAAGTAGATAGTCCCATCTCTATGTCAAGAAGACCAATAGCAGATGTAATTTTTGGTCGCCTGAGGTCAAATTCCAAAAGGGCTACTTTTTTTCCCTGCAAAGAATAGCTTTTGGCAATATTCATGGCAAGAAAGGATTTCCCCTCTCCGCTCATACTGGAGGTTAAAAGAATATAATTTGTAGGTTTTTCCTGATTTAAATAAAAATTCATGTTTGTTCTAAGAGAACGGATTTGTTCGCCAAACATAGATCTGTTATTTCCTCCAACTGCAAAAGGAAATGTTTTGAGTTTGGAAACATGTTCCAATTCTGCAAGGATTGGCAGATTTGTATTGTTTTGTAGATTTTTTTTGGTTATGATTTTTTTGTTGGTAACCTCCCTAATTACACCGAAAATTAATGGTATCAGAAATCCAATAACAGTTGAAACCGATAGGACAATTTCTTTAGAAGGTCGAATGGTTGCATTTGATTTTAGAGGCGGATAGATTAATTTGTTATCTACATTTACAGAGGCTTTAGACATCATTGCTTCCTCTTTCTTTTGCAATAAAGAAGAGTAAAGCGCCTCCTTGATACTTTTAAATCTTAATTTCTCAGATAATTCCATTTCTATGGAAGGGGCTTCAGACAATTTCAATGTGGCATCTGCCAATTGCTGCTCCAAATTGCTTTTTGATATCCTTAAGCTATTTTTATAATTAAGCAACTCCCTATCCATGCTCCGTCTTACTTCAGTTATATTCTTATCCAACATCCTTAATTTAGGATTTGCATCCTGTGCAACCAAAGTCAACTTTTCTCTATCTTTTCGAAGTTGCTCAAACTTACTGCAGAGGCTGGCAAGATTTGTACCTTCGATCCCAATATATTCAAGGTCGGTTTCTAGGTGTTTGGGATTATTAATGAATTCCTCTACCCCTTTCAACACTGATTCTTTTTGACGCAATTGCTCCAATCCATCATGAGCGTTTTTTATGATTTGCTCATAACCCTGAACCAAACCAGTTGTCCCAATGATTCCTTTTGCAATTTTATACTCAGCAATGGACGCCTCGATAGAATCCAAGTCATTTGCTAGAGGACCCAATCTCTTATCAATAAAATCAATTGTTTTGGAAAATCCAATTGATTTATCTTTTTCCAACTCAACTTTCTGCAAATCCAATAATACATTCAGAATATCAATGGCTCTGTCGCTATTGATATCTGTATAGCTTACTATTAATGCGCTTCCCTGACCAATAGCGGCAATATACAAACTTGCACTCAATCGAAAAGCCTCATTGAATTTTAAATCATTGTAACAATTTATTAATACCCCCTTTGGTATGGTTTTTAATCTCTCCACCACAATTCGATTATCAGCAATGTTAAATGGAATTCCCCAATATGCATTTCCGGATATTGTTCCGGATGTGTAATGAAAACCATTTAATTTTGGAGTAATTGAAAATGAAATCAATTTGTTGTTTTCATTTGCTGACAATACTCTCCATTTTATCTGACCATAGTAATCTATTTTTTTAAACTTTCCCTGGGCTTCTGAATGATATTGTAGGCCTAACGTATCAACTAGTTTTGCAACCAAGTTCGGGGACTTGAAATAGGCAATTTTATCAACCAAAGAATTTTTCTTTTTTTTGCCCAATAGTTGCTCCAATTCAGTTTCTTCAGTTTTTTCCTCCTCCAGCGTAATACTTGTAGAAACAGTATATATTGGTGTTACATATCTCAAAATTATTTTGCCTACAGAATATCCAATAATTGCAAACATCAGCACAAAAGGCCACAATCCAATCAGCCTTTTGAAATCAATATCTGCTGAATATTTTATAGCCTCATTTTTAGACTGATATACCTCCTGTGAGGGGCCCTCTGTTTTACCTTCCCAAATATTGTAATCATTATTCCCCATAGACTACTAGAGCTTAAGATTTTTAATTGTGATATATGCAGCCAACATAGAACCGATTACTGTAGAAACAATCCTTAGATTATTTGTAGCACCTGTAATACTGTTTTTATACCTGCTTTTAAGGTATAGCACATCATTGTTTTTGAGATAAAAATATTCAGATTCAAATATTTTTTTCTTGTTCATATTTATTTTAGCAAAATATCTTTTCCCGCTGTCTTCTCTGATAATCCAAACATCATTCACTTTGAAATTATAAGGATCGAAATTTGGTAATTGTGTCAATGCCTCCAATAATGTCAATCTTTCATTTTGAATTGGAAGTGATCCCCCACCCCTGCCGCTTAAATAATATACTTTTGACATGTATGTTACACTGATAAAAAGATCTTTGTAATAATAGGAAAGTTTTTCTTTCAATAACATTTCTGCTTCATTGGCTGACAACCCTTGAACATTTACTTTTCCTAACATAGGAAACTCAATCGCTCCATTCACATCAACTAGATAACCACCTCCGGAATTCAAATTAAGATAACTTGTCAGCGAAGGGTCAGGACTGTTAACCGTAATTGACAACCTGTCACTTGGTTTGATGAAGTGTAGATTATAATTTTTTGTTTTTTCCAAGTCCTGAACTCCAGGAACCTGGTCGTTAAAAAAATAAAGTTTATTTGGAGAAAGGCAGGAGGAAAAAAAAATATTGATAATAAATATTAATAATAAGCTGTATTTTTTGATTGCATTAAACATAAGTATACTTTTGATAATAGAGTCTTATGAATTTAAGTAAATTTCTAGCCCTTCTCCAAAGATACCTTAATACAAACTTTATTCCTAAAATTTTGAATTAAAAAATACGGTTGATTTAAATTGGAAATTGTAGCAATAACTGTCTTTTTTTATGTCAATTATTGTTTTCACAATATTATTAAATTGTTATTTTTTAATAACATCATTGACTTTTTTTCCCTGAAATAGTTGTAAATACTAGGTTTCTAAAATTATTAAATTGGGATTCATTTATTTGATTGTAAATAGTGGGTTTTAATGGAAAATTTGTTTTTCTTAGCATATTCTATAGTCCATTTTTATTCTATTCATTTTAAAATTTAATTTACTTTTTTCAATTTCATAAATCATCAAATATGGCATTTAATACAATCCTGAAAATTTTCCTTCCAAAAGACAGGGTCTTTTATCAATTATTTGAAAACGTTTCAGAAGTACTAGTAAAAATGGGGTCAAAACTCAAAGAAGTGGTAAATGAACCGGATTTTGAACAAAGAGGTAAACTGATCAAAGAGGTCGAAGACCTCGAGCATGTAAATGACGAATTGACTCACAGCATATTTACTGAGCTGGGAAAAAATTTCATCACTCCATTTGACAGAGAAGATATTCATTACCTGGCTACCTCATTAGATGATATTGCCGACTATATCTATGCTTCAGCAAAAAAAATTAATTTCTACAAAGTTGACCCCAACGACATCGGAATTAAAAAAATGGCTGATTTAATTGCACTGGGATGCACCCAGGTTCATAAAGCAGTTACTGAATTGAGAAATATGAAAAATATGCGGCAGATAACGGATGCCCTGGTGGCCATCAACAGCATTGAAAACCAGGGTGATGATATTTTCGATATGAGCATTGAGAGACTTTTTGCCACAGAGCCTGATGCTAAAGAGGTCATCAAGAAAAGAGAGATTTACCAGATTATGGAAGTTGTAACAGATAAATGCGAGGATGCTGCAAATGTTATTGAATCAATTATTGTTAAATACGCTTAATTTCTCTTTAATGTTCCTGCGATCATTTCTTATCCTTTAATTTTCTATTATGACGCTTCTGATAGTTATCATTGCCCTTGCATTGATCTTCGATTACATAAACGGATTTCATGATGCTGCCAACTCAATCGCCACCATTGTTTCAACAAAAGTTTTAACCCCCGGACAAGCAGTTATTTGGGCTGCCTTATTCAATTTTGTTGCTTATTTTATTTTTAAGGATCATGGAGTTGCCAACACTATTGCAAAAACTGTAAAGCCCGATGTTGTCTCCGGTCATAGTATGTTGTTGGTTATTTTAGCCGGTCTTCTATCTGCAATTTTCTGGAATTTATTTACATGGTGGTTTGGAATTCCATCTTCTTCCTCACATGCATTAATTGGAGCTTTTGCCGGTGCGGCAATTGCATTTGGTGGTTTTAATGCCATTAATTCCGAGCCTGTATTCAAAACAATTTCTTTTATTTTATTGGCACCTGTAATTGGAATGTTGGTGGCCTTTATTATTTCTTTGTGGTTTATCCATTCATTCAAAAAAGGATGGACACCTAAGATTGTTGCGGCATTGATATTTTTATTGATTGGCTTTTTTTTAAAAAATAACCTGATCACTGATCCTGAAAAACTTAAAACCCACTTTAGCAATCATATTCTGAAAGTTGTATTTCATTCTTCCAATTTCAAATGGATTTTACTATCTGGAATTCTGTTCATCATGACAATTTTTACTTTATTTCTGAACAGCCTGAATGCCAATAAAGCCAACTTATGGTTCAAAAAGCTTCAACTGGTTTCTTCTGCCGCATTCAGTATTGGACATGGTGGTAACGATGCCCAAAAAGTAATGGGTATAATTATGGCTGCACTTATTGCATACAATCCCGGTAATTATAGTTTAGAAAATATGGTTTGGTGGGTTCCGCTTGCATGCTATGCTGCTATTGCCCTTGGAACAGTTAGTGGGGGGTGGAAAATTGTTAAAACAATGGGCACGAAAATTACAAAAGTAACTCCTTTTGAAGGTGTAGCAGCAGAAACAGCCGGTGCAATGACTTTATTCATTACTGAAGCATTAAAAATTCCGGTAAGTACCACTCATACTATAACAGGATCCATCATAGGGGTGGGCGCCACCAAACGACTTTCCGCAGTAAGGTGGGGTGTAACCGTAAATCTTCTTTGGGCTTGGGTATTAACCATTCCCATTACCGGTTTGCTCGCAGGAATATTATTCTTGTTGTTTCATAATTATTTTTAGTCCCTTTGGAAATTGTCGATTTTCAAATTATTTAAACAGATCTTTTCCTTTCTGGGAAAATTGATGCGATTTTTATCCTTATCTGTAAATTTAGACCGGTTATGAAAATTGATGACTTCTGTCATCTTTTGTATCTTCACTCTTGACGATATTGTTTCGTCTTAATTGGTTCGGAATAAATTAATATCAATGAATAAAATTTTAGTAACAGGAGGATGTGGCTACATCGGCTCACATACAATTGTTGATTTGATTCAAAACGGATTTGATGTCATTTCTGCAGATAATAACATCAGAAGCAATGCTGATATTCTTAATGGTGTTAGAAAAATAACGGGTAAAGTTGTAAAAAACTACTGTGTTGATTTATGTAACCTGAATGAAACCAAAAATATTTTCATTGAAAACAAAGACATTGTCGGAATTATTCATTTTGCAGCTTTAAAATCCGTAAACGAATCTGTTGAAAAACCCCTGCTCTATTTCCAAAACAATATCAATTCTTTAATAAATATCCTGAGTTGTTGTGAAGAGTTTTCTGTGAAAAATTTTGTATTTTCTTCCTCCTGCACGGTTTACGGAAATGCCGATACGATCCCTGTCACTGAAACCACCCCTTTGAAAGAGGCCGAATCTCCTTATGGTTATACCAAACAAATTGGTGAAAAAATTATACACCATTTTATAAACAGCAACAACATCCAATCTATTTTACTGAGGTATTTCAACCCTGTGGGTGCTCATTTTTCAAATGAAATCGGAGAAATGCCCATTGGAAAGCCTGCTAATTTAGTTCCGGTTATCACCCAAACTGCTATTGGGAAACTACCGGAAATGCATGTTTTTGGAAATGATTATCCAACAAAAGACGGGAGTTGCATACGGGACTTTATTCATGTTTCAGACATAGCCCACGCACACACTCTTGCATTGAAACTTATAATAGAGAAAAAAAATAAAACAAATTGTGAAGTATTTAATTTGGGTTCCGGAAACGGATATAGTGTTTTAGAGTTGATTGATTGTTTTGAAAAAATCACCCATGTTAAATTAAATTATTCCATTACAAACCGAAGAAACGGCGATGTAATCGCTATTTTTGCAGACAACAACAAAGCAAAAAATATTTTAGGCTGGTTCCCAAGTGCTTCGCTGAAAGAAATGCTTCTTACTGCTTGGAACTGGGAGCAGAAAATGCAAAATGATAAACTGTTTATTTAACAAATTACTATGCTGGATACGATTAAATCTTCGGGAAATAAAGATACAAGAAGTGGCTTTGGCGACGGAATTTTAGAAGCCGCAAGAGAAAATGAAAATATTATCGCTTTAACAGCAGATCTTGCAGGATCAATGAAATTAAATGGTTTCATTAAAGAATTTCCTGAAAGATTTATTCAATGTGGTATTGCAGAAGCCAATATGATGGGAATTGCCGCAGGGCTAACCATCGGTGGAAAAATTCCCTATACAACCACTTTTGCAAACTTTTCTACCGGAAGGGTTTACGATCAAATCAGACAAAGCATTGCTTACAGCGGAAAAAATGTAAAAATTTGTGCCTCCCATGCAGGTCTTACCCTTGGCGAAGATGGAGCTACTCATCAAATTCTTGAAGATATTGGCATGATGAAAATGTTGCCCGGTATGACAGTTATCGTTCCTGCCGATTACAACCAGACAAAAGCTGCGACAAAAGCAATTGCAAAATTTGAAGGACCTGTCTATCTTAGGTTCGGAAGGCCGGCATGGCCCATTTTTACTAAAGAAGAAGATTTTGTACTTGGAAAAGCTCAGATACTTTCTCATGGATCTGATGTATCCATATTTGCCTGCGGACACCTCGTTTGGATTGCAGTAGAAGCAGCCAGAATATTAGCGTCAAAAGGAATTAATGCAGAAGTCATAAACATTCACACCATCAAACCCATCGATGTTGAATCCGTTCTAATGTCCATTAAGAAGACCGGTTGTGCTGTAACTGCTGAGGAACACAATATTATCGGTGGACTGGGTGACAGCATTGCACAAATTGCTTCAAAACATCTTCCTATACCCATAGAACTTATCGGCACCAATGACTGTTTCGGAGAAAGCGGTGCACCGGCAGATCTTTTGTTGAAATACGGCCTAGATGCCAATTCTGTTTCGGCTGCTGCAGAAAAAGCGATTTCCAGAAAAAATAAATAAGAAACTCAGCATTGATTAAACTATACAGGAAAGATATTGTCTAATTCTCTTTCATATTTATAAATCAATCATGCCTGATTTTCCAGATGATAATGACCTTGTCTTTCAATTTAAAAATGGAAGTCAAAAGGAATCGGCTTTTACAAATATCATTAAAAAGTATCAGGAGAAATTATATGCACACATCAGAAGAATGCTGATCAGCCATGAGGATACCAATGATGTTTT
>CAZCOL010000007.1:10982-52736 GCA_964500545.1 uncultured Ferruginibacter sp.
TCGGGCTATTTTGAGAATTTACCCTTGATCATCAATGATAAAATCATTAAAAATAAATCACAAGACAATTTCTATATACCCGAATGTAATGCGTCCTTTCAAAATAGCAATTCCAATGTTGAATTGTTTAGTGCTCCCAAAAATTATTTTTCTACACTTCCCAAAAAGATAATTAATAGAATTGAACATAAAAACAACATGTCAAATCCTGTTGTCAGTATTTACTTTTTAAAATACTCCGTAGCTGCAATTGCAGTATTCTTGTTGGGCGCAATCATTTTCCACAATTTGACAATAAATGATTATTCTGAAAAAACAGCAGGCGAGTTTTCTGTTATGAACGACGCAAATAAAATTCTACGGAATCATCGGATTGATGAAGAATTGGAAACTGTTACTGAATCTGATGCTATTGAATTTCTTACGGAAAACGGACATGATGTCAATGCTGCAATTATAGCATCCCTTACAGACAATACTAATCTTCCCGATGAAGAAGATTATTTATTGAACGAAGAATTACTTAAAAACTATTTTGACAATTAAATAAAATGCTTTTGCATTTTTAATAATTTTACAGCTATGAAAAAGATAATTTTTATTCTATTGATGATGACTGGATTTGCATGCCAACTTGTTGCCCAGAATTTTTCGAATGAAAATAACCAGGAAAATAACAAAAGGGGTAAAGAAAGAATAAAGGCGCTTTACATAGCTTTTATTACTCAAGAATTGAATCTTAATGTAGAGGAGTCAGAAAAATTCTGGCCCGTTCATTTGCAATATGACGCAGAACTTAAAAATGCTCGCAAAAACAATTTGAATGAGCTAGATAAAGAAGAGAGCGAACTTTTAATCAGAAAAAAGTATGTTCCGAAATTTTCTAAAATTATTGGTCAGGAACGCACCAATCTTTTTTACAAAAAAGATAAAGAATTCAGAAATAAACTGGTGGAAAAATTAAAAAATCAAAGAATGAAGAATAAAGCTGAATTTAAAAAAAACAATGAAAAATTTGAAAATCATCCCTGATTGAATGAAAATACAGGTGATTTAATATCATGATAAAATAGAAATGTCCATTGTTCTTTTTTTCCCTGTTCCCACCACGCTGATCTCAACTCCATGCATTTTCTTCCATTGAAATCGTATTTCGCAATGAACTTGCTTTTCATTTGCTGAAGCTGAGGCGCATCGTCCCCCCCAAAAAACAAAGTTTGACTGTCTTCTTTTATCCAAAATACTGTATGATTAGGTGAATGAGCAGCAGTTTTTTTATAAGATATATATTCGTCTATTACTCCCTCGCTTTCAAGCATTGAAACATTTTCTGAATGATTAAGTATCTCTGTTTTTTTTGTATTGTATGATGGATTGTTCATTTTATTGGCAATCTCCATTTCATCACGATTAATATAATAGGTTGCGTTGGGAAAACTTAAAAATGTTTTATTTAAAATTGAATCAAATTTACCGATACCGCCTGCGTGATCTTTGTGCAAATGACTGAGCAGCACTTTCGTTACTGCCATGGGGTCAATGCCGTTATCGATAAGATTCTGATGAATTTGAAGGATATTATCTTGATTTGAAAATCCTAAACCACAGTCAATTACAATAATATCTTTTTGGGTAACAACAGCAAAAGGCTGAATTTCAACCAGCAAACTGCCGACATTTCTTTTTTGTAAATCATCTTTTTCCTTATTAAAAGGAATGAATTCTTTGGAATGATCAATAGTAAAAGTTCCCTCACTCAATGGAATAATCCTCATTTTTATTTTAAATTTTCATCAAAGCTACACTACTTAAAAGGATATCCTAAATTATTGGAAGTATATTTTAACCTCTATTAAAAAATCGCTTTCTTTGTACAGATGTCACTATACTTCACTTCATTAAACTCGGGAAGCAATGGTAATTGCTATTATATAGGCAATAAAACGGAAGCTGTCATGATTGATGCGGGATTGTCCTGCAGGGAAACCGAAAAAAGAATGAAAAAACTAAATCTCTCCATGAATTCAGTGAAGGCAATTTTCATCTCTCATGAGCACAACGACCACATAAAAGGAATTGAGGGCATTGTTAAAAAATATAAAGTTCCGGCTTACATGACAAAAGAAACATACCGTTTCTCTAATATTTCGATACCTCAGTATAATGTGATTGATCTGGAACACAATCATACTATTCAAATTGGCAAATTAACAGTATCAGCTTTTTCAAAATTGCACGACGCAGCTCAACCCTGCAGTTTTACAGTTTCGCAAGAAAATCTGACAGTGGGCGTTTTTACGGATATTGGAAGGGCATGTGATAATGTTGTTTACTATTTTAAAAATTGTAATGCTGTTTTTTTAGAAGCGAATTATGATGAAGCCATGCTTGAAAAAGGATCTTATCCATTCTTATTGAAAAAGAGAATTGCAAGCGATGTTGGTCATTTATCAAACAATCAGGCTTTGGAATTGTTTCTTGAACACCGGTCAGATCATTTGAGCCATTTGCTTTTGTCGCATTTATCAAAGGAAAACAATGACCCTTTGCTTGTTCAGGAATTATTCAGCCGGGAAAATACACACACTGAAATTATTGTCGCTTCAAGATACCATGAAACACCATTATTTGAAACAGGAATCCAACACATAAAAAAAGCTGCGCCGAAAAATCCGATGCAGCTTAAAATTTTTGATTGACAGTTTTATCTTGTTTCCTGAATTGTTTTATCCTTGGGATATTTTATCTGATAACTGAATCTGTATTTTTTACTTTCGCCAGGCTGAAGTTTTACATTCCAGCTCAATTTTCCGGTTTCTTTATCTACTTCAGCATCATCGCTGTCTTTTAACGTAACTTCAATTTCTTTGGTTTTACTTACAGGAAACTGATCATTTAAAACCATTTCAACCGGTTGCTTTTTATTGTTTTTCACCACAATTTCATAGATGTATTGTTCAACTTTGTTGTCACTCTTTTTTACAAAGTTATAATCCTTCTTCAGGGTTCTTTCAATTCCAATTCTTTTGTCTCTGCCCAATGAAAGCTCCAGTGTGTCTTTTGTTGTGTTGGGATTTAAATACGATTTTCCAGTATAAACATTGTCAATAATAATATTTGCCTGTCCGGGAAGCAGGTTTAAAGTATCCCAGTTGAAAATTCTTGATAATAAAAACGCATCCTTATCTATTTTGGGTATGGCAAAATGCTGATAGGAGACGTTGATTTTTTCCTCTTTGATATTCACACTGTAGGCAATTCCATCGCTTGGAATTGTATAAGGCAAATCAATCTCAAAATTTGTATTCAACTGACTTTCACGTAGCGTAAGACTTTCTGAAATGTCTGAGGTGGACTCATCATCTGATTGAATTTGTTTTTTCATGTCTTCGAATTTTATTTCATTTGCCGACATAACAGGTGCGGCATAGGCAATAATGGCAGATTTATCCTGCATCCTGCTATACAATACAGGCACATACAACTGAAGGTACAAAGGAGACAACACCGGAACTGTATTTGATTGATTGGGATTGCTTGTGCTCAGATTTAGTTTTACATTATTCCAATTTAATCCTGTGGTTTGAGATACAAGGGCCTTGTATACAATTTTAAACGAGTTGTCTATTGTTTTAACCCTCACATCATAAGTTGGAATCCATCCTGCATTTGTTGTGAAATAATTTACTGCAAATTCTGCCAAGCCGGGTTCTTTTGATATAATCTGGAGCAATAATTGTCCCACAGGTTTTCTTTCTTCCTGGTTATTGATTTCAGATTCTATTTTAGACAGTCTTTCATTTATTTCTTCGATTTTTTCATTGCATAGAGAAATATCATTTCTGAATACATAATTTTTTTGTCTCAATGTATTTATTCTATCCGTATAATAAACAGTAAGTTTTATAAGTTCGTCTGAACTGATATTTTTTTTATCAGGGGTAGTAAAATTATTCTCAACCATTTTTGAAATTTTATCCAGCAACTCGGCATTGATATTTATTTCATTATTAAGATCGGAAATTCTTTTTTGAAGTTGTTTGATGGTATCATATGATTTTGAATTAAGCGGAATAGGTTTTACCCCGGGATATTTGTAAAATATCCTGTGGGTATAGGAAAGTATGGTTACATTTTCAGGACATGCGATTTGAATTGTATTGATGTCCGGATTCAAAGAAATGTTGTTAATGACCAGCTCCTGCAACCCGGCGTTTAGATTGGCTTTACTCGAATGGTGTAAATCGGCACCATATCCAAAATAAACAGTAGCTTTATCAAGGGTTGAGCTTGCAAAAACAGTATCTTTTTTTTGGGCAAAAGTTTGATTAACAATAAATAAAACAACAATCAAAAGGGCTTTTTTAAACTGATTCATATAAAAGTTTTTTTAAGGAGATGCGAAAAAATTAAAATTGCATAATTATTTGTAAGATTATCTCAAAATCATTTGCCTGTCAGCATCAAGTCTTACCAGTACAAATATCAAAATCGTAAAGGTCAATAGGGATGACCCTCCATAACTCATCAGCGGAAGTGTAATTCCAATTACTGGGGCGAGGCCTATTGTCATACAAATGTTAATGGCTACATGGAAAAATATTATTGATGCTACGCAATAGGCATAGACTCTGCTGAATGTACTTCTTTGCCTTTCTGCTATGAAAACTATTCTGAGTAATAGTGTCATAAAAAGTAGCATAAGAATTGATGAACCTACAAAGCCAAAACTTTCTCCTATTGAAGTGAAGATAAAATCAGTATGTTGCTCCGGTACAAAATCTCCCTGAGTTTGCGTTCCTTTCAAAAAACCTTTACCCAAAAAGCCGCCAGAACCAATGGCGATTTTTGATTGTTTAACATTGTAATTTTCATGGTCTTTTTTTTGCTTTTTATTTTCCGTAATGCTGGTAATTTCATCAGGTTTGGAATCTGTATCGTAGGGGTTATCTCTTCCCACCAAACTGAATATTCTTTCAGTTTGGTATTTTTGAAATACATTTTTAAACAAAAAAGGTACTGCAATGCCCACAAAAAAAAGACTGGTCAGCCAAATCAATACAATCAAGGAAAGTATATTTCTCTTTCTTCTGATTTTTCTTTTAAGTGTATTAATTGCAAGCAAAGCCAAAACTGTTAAGCTGATGATTAATTGAGTTGGTGTCATTAACAATGTAAGGATCAGTAAAATAGCCAGTGAAAACCCTGTTACCAGATATACAGGCGGAAAGCCTTCTCTGTACATTGGTAACAAAAATGAAAAATAGACCAGCGCAAGACCGGTTTCATTTTGCAAAATAGAAAACACAGCTGGCAGAAAACAAATAGCGGATGCAATGAGCTGAGATTTGGATTTTGAAAAATCCGTGTCTGATCCCGAGAGATATTTTGCAAGTGCAAGTGAGGTAAATATTTTACAGGTCTCCACAGGTTGAAGATTCATGAAACCCAAGGGAATCCAGCTTTTTGAACCATTGACAGTCTTTCCTACCACAAAAGTAGCTATCATCAATATTATTCCAAAAACATACAAAAGGTTTGGGGTGGCCGTAAAAAATTTGCTGTCTGTCAGTAATATAAAAATTGCAATAACAGCACATCCCAGCAAATACACAAACTGCTTGCTGTAATTCTTTTTAAATGCAAAAATGCTTGAAAAAAAATCGTCGTTTGTTCTAAACTCCACAGAAAAAATAGAAATAAGCCCCAATATTGCAATAACAGCGTACAATGCAATTATACGCCAATCTTTACTTTGAGAGATATCAGGTCTTCTTTGATACATTTTACAAAATCAGTTGTTATTTTTTGGATTCGATTTTTTTGGTACAAGATTTTTTTTATCCGGTAACAATATTGCCTTTTGGTATAATTCACTGCTGTTGTCTGATGAGTCCGGATTTTTAGGTTTTTTCTCTTTCATTTTTCCCCAGTCATCTTTGTCCGGCTGATCATCGTCCAATCCTACTGTATCCTTAATTGCCTTGATAAATCCTTTTGCTGCCAAATAAAGGGAGTCTTTCAAATGCCTGAGGGAATCCTGGCGTTTTATTTCCAGAAGAATTCTTGATGGCATCAATTTCAAGTTGGAGAGTTGTTCAACCTTTTCGATTCTTCCTTTTTCAGTGATTGAGTCCTTTAAATATTTTTCAATCATCAATCCAACAATCGGAGCAGCATAAGTTCCTCCGAACCTGCCGCTGTTTTCTACTACGCACATGATAGCAATCTTTGGATTTTCTCTTGGTGCAAAGCCACAAAAAAAGGAGTGGTTTGGTTGCTTGACACCTCTGTAATAATTTTCAACAGTTCCCGTTTTGCCACATATTACTATATCTTTCACTTTTGCTCCGGCGCCTGTTCCTCTTTCAACCACTCCTTGCATTCCATCATGCACAGCATTAAAAATGCTATCCGGTATTTCAGTAGGCCGTATTCTCTTTTTAAATTTACTTAACAACCCAAATTTATCCCCTCCTTCAATTGAATCCACTATGTGTGGTGTAATATACCATCCTTTATTGGCAATATAGGCCATTTCATTGGCAACTTGTAGCGGAGTAACATCCACCTCTCCCTGCCCAATACTGATTGAACGAAAAGTACAAAAATTCCACTTTTCCTTTCCATAAACTTTATTGTAATAATTTGGTGTGGGAATGTTTCCTGATTTTTCAGATGGGAGATCTATACCTAATTTGTGTCCTAACCCAAACGCATACATGTAGTTATCCCAACTTGTCAATGCAACTGAAGGTGAAGCATATTTTGGATTGCTGATTACCCTTTGCATAACATTAGCAAAATAAGTGTTGTCGGAAACTGTAATCGCGTTTCTTAAATCAAACACTCCAAAATCAAGACAACGCATCGGCTTTGCGCTGCCGCAACCATAATAAGCACCATTGCAAACGAATCTTGTATCAGTTGAAATTACACCTTCATGAAGACCAATTAAAGCCTGCAGGGTTTTAAAGGTTGATCCGGGAGAATAGGTAGCACTAACAGTTCTGTTGAGCAATGGCAATGCAGGATTTAAAAAAAGTTCGGAAAAATGTTTTCTTCTTTCGCTGCCCGTAAGGTAAGAAGGCTTGTAAGAAGGTGCGCTTACCATGGCAAGTATACCCCCTGTTCTTGGATCAATGGCTACTATTGAACCCAGTTTGTTTTTCATTAGTTTTTCTCCCAGTTCCTGCAATTCAATATCTATGGAAGTATAAATGTTTTGTCCTGCAATTGCAATAGTGTCGTACTTACCTTGTTCCAGCCTCTCTGTCAGTCTGTTTTTGTTATCCCTTTTCCAATATTCTATTCCCCTTACGCCCATCAATACTTTTTCATAATTTCTTTCAAGTCCGGTCATTCCGGCATAGTCTCCGGCCACATAACCTTCTGCGGGATGTTTTCTTAAAAATGTTGTATCTACTTCGGCTGTGTATCCAAGAACATTCGCTGCCGCTTCATAGGGATAAGAACGAATAGACCTTTCCTGCAAATAAAATGCGGGAGAAAATTTATACAACGATTCACTTAGAACGGCCATTTTTTCTTCAGACAACAAGGGTTCAAAAACAGAAGGTCTTGATCGACCGTTTTTTATGATCAATTCGACAATTCTTTTTTTAAATTGTGCCGTATCTATGTTCATTATTTTGCAAAACAAGGCTGTGTCAATCCCTTTTATTTTATTGGGAGTGACCATCAAATCGGATATATTGGTATTTTGAAGAATGGCATTTTTTTTTCTGTCAAAAATTATTCCCCTGTCTGGATAAACCACTTTTCTAAAAATACCTTGATCTTCAGCCAGCACTTTATATTTGCTGGTTATTACCTGAAGCATGAAAAGTTTGATAATTACAATTACAAACAGCCCAATAAATACAAGCTTTATCTCATTTTTTCTTGACTCGTTATTTACAGACACTTTATGAAGGTTTAGCTATTATTAACTGTTGATTTATCAATGATTTGATCTGATGAGGATTCATTAGAGAAACTATACGGTATTGGTTCTGAATTTTTGTTTTCGGTAAAATATCATTTCGATAACCAGCAGCAGCAAAATGCTTATCAAGGTAGACATCATTGTTTTCATAAAAAAATAATACGGATCGGCAAATTGCCATGCCTCCAGTAAAAAAAGCCAGGTATTGTGAAGCAATATCAAAAATCCGGCATAGATAAAATAGGGGATAAATCCTCCGAAACTTTTTATGGATGGTTCATCAAAGTTTGTTTCAGACCCTTCCTGAGATATCAATAAATTTATTACAAAGGGTCTGATGTATGCGATTAAAACACATGCAGCAGAATGAAATCCGGGATTGTGGCGAAAATTATCTAAAGTGGCGCCGAGAAAAAAAGAAATTAACATCAACGTACTTCTGTTAATTTTAAATGGCAACCACAAAATGAATACAAAATAGATGTAGGGCGTAATCATTTGATGAAGCAAAACTCTATCCAGCACATATACCTGTACCAGTATCAAAACAGAAAACCGAAGTACATTTTTAATAAGATTATTCATTTTATCTTTCAGTTCAAGGTTGCTTTTTTATTTTTTCCAGGGCTTCTTTTGTGCCGTCCTGATCTTCGTTCCTTATTATATAGACATATTGAATGTTGTGAAAATTTGCAGCACTTCGAAATTTTATTTTATAAAAATTGCTCCCGCTCTCCTTATATAAAGCTTCCACAAAACCAATGTACATCCCTTTAGGCAATGCAGTACTGAAACCACTGCTGATAATGGTGTCGCCCTTCAGCACTTTGGCACTCTTGGAAATGTTGCTGATTGAAATAAAATCCGGGTCTATGCCGTTCCAGTTTAATATCCCCGTTTCTCCTCCCTTTTGTAATTTTCCACTGATATGACTGTCTTTGTGAAGCAGACTCATGACTACAGAATATTTTTCCGTCACTTCTGCAACAATTCCCACTACTGCACTTCCCGGATCAATGACTCCCATACCTTCCTTTACCCCATCGATTTTACCTTTGTCGAGCACAATATAATTACTTTGGGTAGTCACTGAATTTGATACAACTTTTGCACCCATGTAGGAATACTTTCTGTATTTTACCAAAGAATCTATTTTGATTGAGTCTATATATGTACGGGGTAAACTGTCCGGGACAGAAAAATCTGCTTTTAATTTATTGTAGAGAAATTCATTTGCCTTCAGCAATGAATCATTTGTTTTTTTGAGGTAAAAATACTGACGTATTTCAGCAAATTTTTTATTGATGCTTCCGGTGATTTCATTTGAGGAATTGCTGAATATCACACGATGATAATCATTGTATGTAACAATCAGATAAACAGAAAAAATCTGCAAAGAAAAGAACAGCAATAAATTAAAATGCCGGCGAATAAAAAGAAAAATGTTTCTCAACTGCTTCCGAAATTTTTGTTACACTTACGCTATGAGATGAAGTGAACATTAAAAGTTACAAGGAGTTATCTCATTACAAATGGAAATCTGTCGTAATTTTTCAATGCAATTCCAGTTCCCCTCACCACACTTTTTAAAGGATCATCGGCAATATGCACCGGTAATTTGATTTTATTTGAAAGTCTTTTATCCAAACCCCTTAATAAAGAACCTCCACCGGTAATGTACAATCCACGACGATAAATGTCTGCGGCAAGTTCAGGCGGTGTGGTTTCAAGGGCTTTTAAGATGGCTTCCTCAATTTTGAAAATGCTTTTATCAAGTGCTTCTGCTACTTCCTGATAGCTAACCATTACCTGTTTAGGAATGCCGGTAACAAGATCACGACCATTTACAGGAATGTCATCAGGTGGGTTATCCAGATCTTTCATTGCAGCACCAATTTGAATTTTGATTTGCTCAGCCGTTCTTTCTCCAATCAACAAACTGTGGTAACGGCGAAGTGCTTCCATGATATCGGCAGTAAATTCATCTCCGGCAATACGAATACTTTGATCACAAACAATTCCGGCCAATGCAATTACTGTAATACCAGTAGTCCCTCCTCCAATATCAATGATCATATTTCCAACAGGTTCTTCCACATCAATTCCAATTCCAAGCGCTGCAGCCATTGGTTCATGAATCAAATAGACTTCTTTGGCTCCCGCCTGCTCTGCACTGTCTCTTACAGCTCTCTTCTCTACCTCAGTAATACTGCTTGGGATGCAAATCATCATTCTCCAACTCGGAGCAAACAAAGGTTTATTTGGATAAACAAGTTTGATCAATTCCCTGATCATCAACTCTGCCGCATTGAAATCTGCAATAACGCCATCACGCAATGGCCTAACCGTGCGAATACTCTCATGGGTTTTTTCATGCATCATCAAAGCCTTCTTTCCAACAGCCAATAATATTTTTGGATTGTTTCTATCTAACGCAACAATAGACGGCTCATTGACAACTACCTCATCATTATGAATAATCAGTGTATTGGCAGTACCTAAATCGATAGCAATTTCCTGTGTAAAAAAATTAAAAATACCCATGTTGTGCTTAATAAGATCTTCAAAGTTTGAATAAAAACAAAGTTGATGTAATTTATTGGAATTAACAACGGCGATTGGTTTATTTTAAAAACTATTTTAAAAATAACTGTTTTAAAAATCAAATAATTTTCGGGAGGCCTTGCTAAATTTATTAGCCAAAAATATCTTTCGATTAAAGGAGGAATATTCTGATTTAAAGACTTGAAATTGATGGATGTATGAATAATTTCAGTATTTTGGGTGATAATCAAATTTTTCAAACCTATTAAAAGCAACTAAACTTCAAAGATTATGGCAGAAGTAAACTCAAACAGCAAACATCCCTCTGGGTTATATGTTCTCTTCCTCACGGAAATGTGGGAAAGATTCAGCTATTACGGAATGAGAGCCCTTTTTGTTTTGTTTATGACTAAAGCATTGTTATTTGACAAAGCACTAGGATCACAGATATATGGAAGTTATACCGGACTAGTTTATCTGACTCCCCTATTGGGTGGTTATATGGCAGACAGGTATTGGGGCAACAGGAAATCAATCATTGTTGGCGGGGTTTTAATGGCAATAGGACAGTTGTTGATGTTTTTTGCAGGTACATTTTACCAGCAACCGGAATTGGCAACGCCACTTATGTTTACAGGTTTAGGATTTTTGATTTTTGGAAATGGCTTCTTTAAGCCAAATATTTCGACCATGGTTGGTCAGCTTTATCCAATTGGAGACAAGAGAGTAGACTCAGCGTTCACCATATTTTACATGGGCATCAATTTGGGCGCATTCATTGCACCGCTGGTTTGTGGATACTTAGGTGATACAGGCAATGCGGCTGACTTTAGATGGGGATTTCTGGCTGCGTGTGTGGGAATGTGCCTTAGTTTGATATTTTTCATCGCTTTAAAAAACAAGTATATAGTCACGCCTGAAGGTGTGCAAATAGGAGAAAAACCAAATTCCAGCCGTGAAGAAAATACAAACGGTGAAAAAACTCCTGTTAACTGGAAAGCCGTTTTAATATGGGGTGCAATATTTGCTACATTACTCTACACCTTTTTAAATAAACTTGAAATGGATTGGGTAGGTGCATTTATCTTCTCCCTTACCATTGCCGCTCCGGGTTACATAATAACAGATCCCTCCTTAACAAAAATTGAAAGGGAAAGAATTTGGGTTATTTATATTGCTGCATTTTTTGTGATTTTCTTTTGGGCCGCTTTTGAACAAGCTGGTGCTTCACTCACTTATTTTGCCGAGGAACAAACCGACAGAATGTTGTTTGGAAAAACCATTCCTACTTCTTATTTCCAAGCCATTAATGCAGTAGCCATCGTTATTTTTGCTCCCATATTTGTTTGGATATGGGGCGGATTAGGAAGAAGAAATCTGGAACCCGCCTCTCCATTTAAACAAGCCTTGGGACTGTTCTTACTTGCTATCGGTTATTTGGTTATAGCATTTGGAGTAAAGGGAATTGACCCAAGTACGAAAGTGAGCATGGTTTGGCTGGTGAGCTTATACACCATTCATACGTTTGGAGAATTATGCCTGTCTCCAATTGGACTCTCGATGGTAAATAAACTGGCTCCTGTCAAATTAGCTTCACTGCTGATGGGTGTTTGGTTTTTATCTACTGCAGCAGCAAATAAATTCGCAGGAACACTTAGTGCCTTATATCCTGAAGAAGTAAAAAACGAAAAAGTATTTTCATCGGCTGCAAGTGCCGAATCAATGGCATCACTTAGCCTTGGTGTTATTGATGATGAAAAGCTACAACTGGATCCCAAAGGGAATCAGCCACTAAAACTAGCCGCAGCAATCTCTGTAAAAGCTTCTGATGGAAAAACGGATAGTTTGACGGGTTTGAATATCGATTCAGTTAAAACAGTAAATGTATCCAATTACTATTTAAAAGTAATTAAATCCAATAATGCGAATTGCAACCGGGCATTAATGCTTAATGACACATTGCTGATTACGCACGATTCAGTAGATGTTGTGAAAACAATCGAAGGAAAAAAAGTGTCTGTAAAAGAAGAACGTGTACAAACTTGGAATTTAAAGCCGGAAAAGCCAACGTTTTTTGTTAAAATTGAAAATTTATATGACTTCTTCATGCTTTTCGTTTTTATGGCAGGAGCAGCTTCAGTTGTATTGTTTATTTTGAGCAGCAAATTATTGAAAATGATGAATGGTGTTAGATAACCCCATCAAGTTTTGTTTACATAAAAAAGCGACACAAAATTTGTGTCGCTTTTTTATTTTAATGAAACCTAAATTTATTTTTTTGCTAAGCTAAAAACATAGGCAGTAACGTTGTTATTTTCAGCTTCATTTAATTGAGCCTTTTTAGACATGCTTCTCATAATAGAAACCCAATCCTTTTGAGCATAATCTGCAGGATCTTTAAGCTCATGACATTTGCCACAACTTGATTTGTATATTTTTTCTCCTTGGGCTATTGATACACTCGCGGGCAAAGGAGTAGCTGAGGGACTGGTGGTGGATATTGTTTTATGTGAACAGCCGATAATTAAAGCAACTGAAACAACGAATGTGCTTATAGCAATATTCTTTTTCTTCATCCTTCCTTGAAATTTTATTTTATTAAAGTATCTCCAAAATACTGTTGCAATGCTTTTGGCAATCGAATGCCATCATCCGACTGGTTGTTTTCAAGTAATGCAGCAACTATTCTTGGTAAAGCCAATGAAGAACCATTTAATGAATGAAGCAGTTGTGTCTTGCCTGATTCATCCTTGTACCTGATTTTCATTCTGTTTGTTTGGAATGTTTCAAAATTGCTGACAGAGCTGACTTCCAGCCACTTTTGCTGTGCAGCACTGAATACTTCAAAATCATACGTCAGAGCTGAAGTAAAGCCCATATCGCCGCCGCATAAACGAAGAATTCTGTATGGAAGCTCCAGTAAATTCAGCAGCTTTTCAACATGAGCGACCATTTCATCCAAAACTTTATAACTATCCTGAGGATACACGAGTTGAATAATCTCAACTTTATCAAACTGATGTACTCTGTTTAATCCCCTGACATCACTACCGAAACTGCCTGCTTCTCTTCTGAAACATGGCGTGTATGCAGTCATCTTTACGGGAATATCTGCTTCCTTCAATATTTCATTACTGTAAACATTTGTAACAGGAACCTCCGCGGTTGGTATAAGGTATAACCCATCCGCAGTAATATGATACATTTGACCTTCTTTGTCAGGCAATTGTCCGGTACCATAGGCCGTTGCTTCATTTACCATCAGCGGCGGCATGAATTCAACATAACCCGCAGCAGTATTGTAATCCAAAAAGAACTGAATCAGTGATCTTTGCAATTTTGCACCCTTGCCTTTGTACAAAGGAAAACCGCTACCGGCAAGCTTTGCACCAGTTTCAAAATCAATCAAATCGTAGTCTTTAATCAAATCCCAATGGGGTTTTGCATTGGCTTTTAATGAGGGTTTTGTTCCCCCTTCCTTTACGATTTCATTGTCTTCAGCTGATTTGCCTGCAGAAACACTTTCGTGAGGAAGGTTTGGAAGCAATAAAATATTTTTGTTAAACTCAATTTCAAGTAATTGTAACTTTTCTGTCTTTTCAGACATTTCAGTTTTAAGGGCGGATACTTCCTGCTTTTTTGATTCAGCTGATTCTTTGTCTCCTTTGGCCATCAATACTCCGATTTCTTTGGATGCAATGTTGATGTTGGCCTGTATGGATTCACTTGCAGTTTTCAACTTTCTCAATTGCTCATCCTGTTCTAAAATAAGATCAAGAATTTCAATATTTTTATAATTACGGACTGCAAGCCGCTCTTTAACGAGTTGAGTATGTTGCCTTAAAAAATTTATTTGAAGCATTTTGTTTTGTTTTAATAAATCATTATTCATGCAAATATAAACGGGATTTGGATATTACTTACATTTGCCAAATGCAAACGATGGAAGAAGATTTACAAATCAGGTGGCTTAAGTTAAGGATAAAGTTGAAGGAGAAATTTGGCATAAAACCTGATATGAATGGAATATTATTGCTCATTGGAGTGCAGGAACTTGGCATGGGTGCTCAGGAATTCAGTAAAGAGCAAAAGCAAGATTTGATGCATATTGCAGTTTGTACTTTATTAATGCCAAGTGGGTACTATATTTGCAATGGAAAGGACGAGGAGGGCTGGCCTCACTTCACTCAAATGAAAGAATTGCCCGCCTTTGAATTGATAGAGCAAGAAAATTTTCTCAAAGACCATATTTTGCTTTATTTTCAATCTTTAGAATTTATTTAAAAATTAAAATACAATGAAACTTTTCAAACTACTTTTCTGCACAATGTGCTTCAGTGTTTTAAGTATGAGCATATTGGCTCAATCCAAAAGTGCAACCACCACCAAAAAGCCAGCGGTTTCAAAAGCCCCTGTTAAATCACCTATTACTAAAGAGGAAGAAATACCAGGTAATATAAAAGTAAAAATTACCACAGATTTGGGTGAAATCATGGTTAGACTTTATGACGCCACTCCAAAACACAGGGATAATTTTATTAAGCTGGTTGAAGAAGGATTTTACGACAGTTTACTTTTTCACAGAATCATTCAAGGATTCATGATTCAGGGCGGTGATCCTATGAGCAAAAATGCAGAGCCGGGAACCATGCTTGGAATGGGCGGTGGTGATATGGAAAGAATTCCTGCAGAATTTGATCAAAAAATTATTCACAAAAAAGGTGCATTGGCAGCTGCAAGAGATGGAAATCCTGAAAAAGCCAGCAGTGCTTGTCAGTTTTACATTGTACAAGGTAACCCTACACCCCCAGAACAATTGGATATGATGAGTAAACAAAAAGGATATGTTTATACTCCTGAGCAAAAAAATATTTATAAAACATTGGGTGGTACTCCTTTTCTGGATATGGAATATACAGTGTTTGGTGAGGTAATAAGCGGACTAAGTGTAATAGATAAAATTGCCGCTTCGGATAAAGATGGTTCTGACAGGCCTAAAAAAGATATCCGCATGAAAATGGTACTGATAAAATAGAAGTCGAATAGTTGATTGTACACATTACTTTTTTTTTGTAAAAAAAACAATAAAATGAATTTTCCCTCAAACTTGAAATACACCAAGGATCATGAATGGATTCTTGTGAATGGCAACGAAGCCACTATAGGTATTACTGATTTTGCTCAACACGAACTGGGTGACATTGTTTTCATTGACATCAACACAAAGGGCAAATCAATGAAAGCTGAAGAGATTTTTGGCACGGTAGAAGCAGTTAAAACAGTAAGTGATTTGTTTTTACCTGTAGACGGTACTATTGTTGAGGTAAACCCAGATTTAGAAGCCAATCCTGATTATGTAAACAGTGATCCTTACGGTAAGGGTTGGATGATTAAAATGACCATTGACAATCCTTCTGACGCTGATAAATTGATGTCCGCAGAGTCTTACAATTCGTTAGTGGGGTAATCATTCATTATTTTGAAAAGTTTATCTTTCCGGCAATTTATTCCGGGTATCATCTGGTTTTTAATTGTTTTTATCAGTATTGTACTGCCAAGAAATGACATACCAAGGGTCAGTAAATGGATTGATCTGATTCTGGATTTCGATAAAATGATTCATGGAGCCATGTTTGGTGTGTTGGCACTGTTATTTATGATTCCTTTTTTAAAAGCGGAAATTTCATTAAAATTCAGAAAAAAAGTTTTTGTTTCAATTGCAATCGCCACCTGCTGCTGGGGTTATATCACAGAATGTATTCAGCTTTTCGTTCCGGGTCGAAGCTATGACTTGGTGGATTGGACAGCAGATTGCATAGGGGTAATTTCAGTATATTTTTTACTACAATTGTATATAAATAAAAAAGAACTTCAACAATAAAAGGACTTTCTGATTATTGCTGTTTATTTTCTTCAATTTCACTCAAGGCTTAAACTGTGTAAATACACTTGTTTACACGGCTCTAACTGCTTAACTTTGAACAATGATTAATGTTTGCAATATGGAATACAACACAACACGAAACCATTTAATCATGAAAGAATATGGAAGGCATATTCAAAAAATGGTGGAGTATTTACTAAAAATCGAAAACAGGGAAGAGCGTCAAAAAAATGCAAACGCTGTTATTGAGTTGATGGGATTTCTGAACCCACATTTAAAAAATGTGGAGGATTTCAGACATAAATTATGGGATCACCTTTTTTTAATCAGCGACTTCACATTGGATGTAGAAAGTCCCTACCCCATCCCAACAAGAGAAACCCTAAAGGCCAAACCTGAAAAATTACGTTATCCAAAAAAATATCCTAAGTTCAACCACCTAGGAAAGAACATTGAATTGGTGATTGATAAAGCGTTGAGCGAAGAAAATCCTGAGAAAAAGCAGGGCTTCGCAAATTCAATCGCCTATTACATGAAATTAACCTACAGCAACTGGCACAAGGAATTGGTTCACGATGACAACATTCAAACAGAGTTGAGTTCAATTACAAATGGAGAGCTGGAATTCAACAATCGTCCATTTGTAAAGCACCGAACAGATAACCGAAATGAAAGAGATGAATATTCCTCCGGAGGTGGCAGAAACCAATACCGACAAAATTTTGGAGGCAGGGATAACAACAGAGGTTCACGGGATAACCGAGGCAGCAACAGGAGCAACAGCGGAGGCAGAGACAACAGAAGCAATAACAGAAATTTCAAAAAACGTTATTAATCTAAACGAACCATTCGTTTAATAAACATGATATTCTTCACAGGAAGCCAATCCAAGCAGCTTGTGAAAAACAAACAATATGAGCATTTTTGAAGTAATCGGAGGAAATAAACTTTCGGGTGAAATTACACCCCAGGGGGCGAAAAACGAGGCCCTTCAGGTCATCAGTGCTGTATTGCTTACAAAAGAAAAAGTTGTCATCAACAATATTCCAGATATCATTGATGTTAATCTGCTGATTGAACTGTTGAAGGACATCCATGTAAAAGTAAATCGACTTGATCGAAACACTTGTTCTTTCCAAGCGGATGAAGTTGATGTTGATTATCTGCACAGCGATGAGTTTCATAAAAAAAGCGGAAGGCTAAGAGGCTCTGTAATGCTTGCAGGGCCATTACTGGCCAGATTCAAAAAAGCTTATTTACCTAAGCCGGGTGGCGATAAAATCGGGAGGAGAAAATTAGATACACACATCATCGGCTTTCAGAAGTTGGGCTCAAAATATACTTACAACGAAGATTCGAATTATTTTCAGCTGGAAGCAAGCGAATTGAAAGGCACATTTATATTATTGGATGAACCAAGCGTTACAGGAACTGCCAATATATTAATGGCAGCCGTACTAGCGAATGGAAACACCACTGTTTATAATGCTGCCTGTGAACCATATATTCAGCAACTTTGTAAAATGCTGAATAGAATGGGCGCTAAAATCAGTGGAATAGGCAGCAATATGCTTACGATAGTAGGTGTTGCTTCTCTGAACGGCACAAACCATACTATTTTACCGGACATGATTGAGGTAGGTAGCTTTATAGGACTTGCTGCCATGACACAAAGTGATATCACTATTAAAAATGCAGGTGTAGAAGACCTTGGAGTGATCCCCGATAAATTTCAGCAATTAGGTATTCAACTTGAACTCAAGGGTAATGACATTCATATTCCATCGCAAGAAATCTATGAAATTCAAACATTTTTGGAGGGAGGGATATTGACCATTTACGATCATCCCTGGCCTGGACTTACACCTGATTTGCTTAGCATTATTCTGGTGACTGCAATACAGGCAAAAGGCAGTGTGTTGATTCATCAGAAGATGTTTGAAAGCAGATTGTTTTTTGTAGACAAGCTGATAGAAATGGGAGCACAGGTGATTCTATGTGACCCACATCGCGCCGTGGTTGTTGGAATGGAACGAAAGAAAAATCTTCGGGGTATTACCATGAGCTCACCGGATATACGAGCTGGTGTGGCATTGTTAATCGCAGCTTTGAGCGCAGAGGGAAAAAGTGTGATACAAAATATTGAACAAATAGATCGGGGTTATCAGTTCATAGATGAAAGACTTATCCAAATCGGAGCTGCCATCAAGAGAGTTCCTGCTCAATAAATTTTAATAATTTAGTAGAACAAATAAAGATGCCGGAGAAACATCAGAAAATATTAATCATCACTGCACCCTCCGGCGCCGGCAAAACTTCCATTACAAAGTATCTGATGGAAACATTTCCTGTCCTTTCATTCTCTGTTTCTGCAACAACAAGAACTCCAAGAGGTCAGGAAAAAGATGGTATAGATTATTATTTCATATCCATGGAAGATTTCAAAACCAAAATCAAACAAAAGGAATTTGCCGAATGGGAAATGGTTTATGAGGGAAAATATTACGGCACTTTGAAGTCCGAACTAAAAAGAATATGGTCTTTAGGAAAAATTCCCGTGTTGGACATTGATGTAAAAGGTGCTATCCATGTTCAACGACAATATCCTGAAAACACACTGAGCCTATTCATAGATCCTCCTTCAGTCGACGAATTGAAAAACAGGCTTTTATCCAGAGGTACCGAAACAGAGGAATCATTGTATGCAAGGATCAATAAAGCTTCTTATGAGATTTCATTTAAAAATAATTTCGACAGGGTTATCATCAATGATAATCTTGAAAAAGCCTGTGCACATGCAACAGATATCGTTTCAGTATTTTTACAATCTTAAATCCGAAAACTCACAATCTCAGGTAATTTATTAATTTTATCCCATGGACTGGTTGGCATTGTTTTCAATATTTTTTTCTTTGGTTCTAATTGGCTTTCTGTCAGGTTTAGAAATAGCATTTATTTCTGCGAATAAACTATCCATAGAACTCAGCAAAAAAAAGGGGACTGTTTCCGGAAAAACCTGGGGATACTTTTCAGAAAATCCTGCAAAGTTCATCGGTACAATCCTGGTAGGACTTAATATCATTTTAGTAATATATGGTTTACTGATTGGCGATATGCTTTATCCGATATGGAAATGGATAGAAAGCAAACTTCCTTCTAATGCATCAGGATATTTGAATTTCATACGGCTGATAATTGAAACAACCCTCTCTACAGCAATCATATTATTAACTGAATTCATCTGCAAGGCCTTTTTTAAAGCAAGAAGCAACTCGTTACTCAAATCCGAAATCATCAGTTCCATTTCAAGAGGATTATACTGGCTTCTGTCAGCTGTATCATCCTATCTTGTTCATCTAGCAGAATGGATTTTGAAATATATTTTCAATGTAAAAATTACTTCTAAAAAAGCTGCTTTCAGTAAAGTTGACCTGGAACATTTTTTACAGCAAAGCAAACACCACGAAGAGGAAGAAGACAAGGAAATAAACAAGGAACTTTTTGAAAATGCCCTTTCTCTGAGCGAAATAAAACTACGTGAATGTCTGATTCCCAGAAAAGAAATTGAAGGGGTAGATATCAAATTTGGAATTGATGCTATCAGAAACAGGTTCATTGAAACAAAGTTGAGTAAAATTTTAATTTTCGAAAACAATATTGACAATATTGTCGGCTATGTGCATCATTTGGATTTGTTTAAAAATCCTTCTGAAATCAAAGATATTCTTCTTCCAATACCCACTGTTCCTGAAACAATGAGTGCAACGGATTTAATGAATAAATTCAGCAAGGAAAGAAAATCAATTGCATGGGTGGTGGATGAATTTGGAGGAACTGCAGGAATCGTTACTATGGAAGATCTTCTTGAAGAGATTTTTGGAGAGATAGAAGATGAATACGATGTACCTGAAACGTTTATCAATAAACAACTATCCGGCAATGAATATTTATTCAGTGGCAGACTTGAACTGGATTTTATTGCTCAGAAATACGCTATTTCATTTGAAGACAATGAAGATGCTGAAACACTTTCAGGCTATATCATTCAACACAATGAGTCAATTCCACAGGCAAAAGAAAAAATCTTTATCGGAAACTTTGAGATTGACATACTGAGTGTTAGTGATACCAGAATAGAAACAGTTAAACTGAAAATTTTTAAATAATACAGTCTATAATTTTAGGGAATAAAAAAGTAAAAAGAGTAAAAATATTTCAAAAGTCCCTCTAATTAATGATAATCCGTTTTTGAAATGACTATTGCGATTGAAATTTCCGCCGCTGACGATTTCTATTACCATTGCTTCAACAATATCGCAATAAAACATCCCGAATCTCACTTCATATTTCTTACTACGAATAAAAAAATAATCGGGCTTAAATCAACGAATAATATTGAATATAGATATATTGAAAAAAAATGGCTGCTTTTGCCTGGAAAATTTTTCTTTATCAACAGGGGCATTCATAGCATACTTAAAAAAACAAAAGCGACAATTTATTTTTCTTCGACCCCATCTTCATACATAATCAAACGTTTAAAAACGGTTTTATACCTCGACAGAAATTTCCAAATCAAAAAATCTAAAAATTTCAAGTTGCTATTCGATGCTTTTTCACTGATTGTGGAAAATGATGAAATGAAAAAATTATTGACTCAATCAAACAGTACAATAATTGAAAAAACAAACACGATTCCCTATGGAACATCTGCGATTTCACCCATAGGACAGTCAAAAAAAGAAGAAATAAAAAATAAAATCTGCAACGGAAATGATTTCTTTCTGATGGACGGAAGAGAAGTCGAACATCAGGAAATTATCGATGCTCTGAAGTCTTTTTCTCATTTTAAAAAATGGCAGCAATCAGGATATAAATTAATGCTGTTGTTGGCTGACAATCAACTTTCATCAATTACAAAACTCATCACAAACTATAAATACAAAGAAGATGTTGTTCTGGTTTCCGATAAAATGTATGCTGAATCTGAAAAAGAACTTATTTCAAGTGCTTATTCAGTCATTTTTATCAATTCAAAAAAAATAAAATCCGAACAAATACTTTTGTGTTTTGGTTTAAGAATACCCGTTATTGTCTCGGATGATGATTATCTACGCTCGTCTTTTTCAGAAAATATACTGTATTACAATGGAAATGAACTTGCTGAAAAAATGATTTTACTATATAAGAATGAAGATTTGCGCACTGCGTTGATCAAAAAAGCTGCTGAATATTCAGAAATGGTTTGGTGGGATAAAATTGCCGAAAAAATATGGACGGAAATCATTGAAAAGAGTCAGACTTAAAGATATTACCTTTGTAAAAAGAATTTAAAATGCACAAATCAACCATAACCATTGATGTATTATTAGACCCAAACAAAGTACCTGAACAGATTAATTGGCAGGCAAGTGACAGTAGCGCGGACATGCAACAAAAATCGAAGGCAATGTGTCTGGCTTTTTGGGATGGGGCTGACAAATCCGCATTAAGAATAGATTTATGGACTAAAGATATGATGGTAGATGAAATGGGTGATTTTTTCTATCAGATGATGATGACAATGGCAGATACTTTTCAAAGAGCTACAAAAAATGATGGTTTGAGCGCTGAGATGAAGAGTTTCGCTAAAGAGTTTTTTAAAAAATTCAGGGATGAAATGATCAATGAACAATCCAAATAAACAAAACGAATATGGCACTCGAACAACAAATAATGGCGGAAATGAAAGACGCCATGAAATCAAAAAATGAAGCGGTTTTAAGAGCATTAAGAGCAATCAAAGCGGAAATCATTAAAGCAAAAACAGAACCGGGAGCGCCCGCAGAATTGGACGAAGCCACCGAACAGAAATTTTTGCAAAAAATGATGAAGCAAAGAAAAGATTCTTTGGAAATTTTTGTTCAGCAAGGCAGGGAAGATCTTGCTGTAAAAGAAAGAGAAGAAATGGAAGTCATTGAGAAATTTCTTCCAAAACAACTTTCTGAAGAAGAAATCAGGGCAGTCGTTTCTGCAATTATTACTGAAACCGGTGCAAGTTCTGGCGCAGATATGGGAAAAGTGATGGGGTTGGCTACCAAACAGCTTGCAGGTAAAGCAGACGGAAAAAAAATTAGCACAATTGTAAAAGAACTTTTGGGATAGTTTTTTTTTGAAAAAGGGATTTCATATTTGCTCATATTGAAACAATGTTGATAGACATTTTCTTTACCGGATTGCTGCTTTTAGCTTTTACAAAAGGAATAAGCAAGGGGCTTATTCAGTCGCTGTTTAATACACTCGGTTTTCTAATAGGAATTGCTGCTGCGCTTAAGTTGTCTGCGGTGATAGCCAATCGTTTATCAGGAAGTGCTCATGTTAACGCAAAGTGGTTGCCCTTCTTATCATTCGTACTGATTTTTTCTGTGGTAGTGCTGGCTGTAAAAATGACCGGAAAACTGTTTGAAAAAACCGGAGAAATGCTGATGTTGGGATGGATAAACAAATTAGGAGGCATTTGTTTGTACATCATTTTTTATGCAGTTATTTTCAGTGTAGTACTTTTTTATATAAAGCAATTGGGACTGATTAAAAAACAAATATTTGACAGCTCTGTTTTTTATCCATATTTGGCTCCGATTGGACCTGAAACCATTGGAATAATTGGAAAAATTATCCCGTTCTTTAAAAACCTGTTTGGTCAACTGGAAAATTATTTTAGCAGGGTTTCGGATAAATTATAGTATTAATTATTCTATTTAACGTAATTTTATTCAAACAGTATCATTAAAGGAGCGTAAAGTATAACAGCATGAGTTATTCGATCAAAGAAGACGGAAAATACAAATTCATAGAAGAAGGGGAAGGGGAAGTTCTTATGCTATTGCATGGTCTTTTTGGAGCTTTAAGCAATTTTAAGGACTTGATAGAACACTTTAAAAAGACTCACAAGGTCGTAGTACCAATGTTGCCTTTGTTAGATCTGGATTTACTGCATACATCAGTCGGCGGACTTCAAAAATTTTTAAATAAGTTTATCGAACATAGAAAATATGACAACATTCACCTTATGGGAAATTCTTTAGGAGGACATGTTGCTCTAGTGCATACATTAAAAAAGCCGGAGAAAATAAAGACACTTATTTTAACGGGAAGTTCAGGATTGTTTGAAAATGGAATGGGGGACTCTTATCCAAAAAGAGGAGACAAGGAATACATCAGAAACAAAACGGCACTTACATTTTATAATCCTGCATTGGCTACTGATGAGCTGGTGAATGAAGTTTTTGAAATCACCAATAACAGACTCAAAGTGATAAAAATCATTGCTCTTGCAAAAAGTGCCATTCGAAACAATTTAGGGGAAGAGCTTAGTCAGATCAAGCAACCCACTTGTTTGATTTGGGGGAATAACGATACCATTACCCCTCCATTTGTAGGAGAAGAATTTCACAAACTAATTCCAAACAGTGAGCTCAGTTTTATAGACAAATGTGGCCATGCGCCTATGATGGAAGTTCCAGTGGAATTCAATCAAATACTGGAAGAATTCCTTAAAAAACACCAGGGATGAGCATCATAAAATCCACTTTCGAAAAGTGCGATGTTTAGTTAGACTTTTTAATATTCAGCGGAATGCTTACTTCAGAATTGATTAATCATAATATGCCAAGATTGCAATTGCAGGATTCTGTTGCAAAAGCAAAGCAATTGATTAACGATTATAAACTGACTCATTTACCTGTGGTTAGTGCCAATGTTTTTCTGGGACTGATCAGTGAAGACGACTTGCTCGATATAGAAGAAGAAAAAGTCCCTATAGAACTGATTCAGGATTGTCTTGTAAAAGATTTTTTGTACAGCGACCTACACTTTCTAAACGCTGTCAACTTTTGCAATCAGTTTGAAACAAATATTGTTCCGATTGTCAGTCGCAACAATGAATTCGCCGGAATTGTCACATCGATTGATTTACTCAAAACAATGGGTGAATTTGCCGGAGGTAATGAAATAGGCGGTTTGGTTATTTTAGAAATGGAAAGACCCCATTTTTCAATCTCGGAAATAAGCAGAATTGCTGAAAGCAATGACTGCACGATCCTGCATTTAAATACTACAACAAATTCTCTTACGGGCATCCTTTCTGTTACCCTTCATCTCAACAGAAAAGAAATCGCTTCTTTGGTTTCAGCCTTTGAAAGATATGAATATACAGTTAAACATCACTTTGGTGTTCAAGATTACGAGGATAAAACCGATATTAATTATAAAAACCTGATGAACTACCTCAACCTTTGAATACAAATCCCATTGCATGTAACATTCATTTGAAGATTGAATCGATAATGCCTTTTTTAAAAAAAACAGCTATAATTTTCATGGTTTTTTTATTTTGTTTGAGTTCAATAGCTCAAAATAATAAAATGCCTGCTGTTGACATAAGTGAGTTCAAAAAAATTATGCGCGCTGACAGTTCCGATAGCTTGGTACTCAGCGATATCATTATTAGTGGTAATAAAAAAACAAAAGACTATATTTTGTTGAGAGAAATGAATATGAAGGTTGGCGATACAATAAAAACTTCTATTCTATATGAAAAGCTATTGCTATCACAACAAGCCATTTACAATACCAATCTTTTTTCTTATGTAATTATTACCCCGACTGTTGTGTCTGCTTTTAAATTCAAAATCAATATAAAAGTTGCTGAAAGATGGTACATATATCCGGTTCCACAGTTTCAGATCATTGACAGAAACTTTAATGAGTGGTTTTATACAAACAGAGCAAATTTAAACAGAGTGATTTATGGAATGAAATATAAAGACTATAATTTTTCAGGAAGGGCAGATAAGTTAAATGCTGTATTTTTAAATGGATACAATCGTTATTTTGCTTTGGGATATTCAGAACCTTACAGCAATAAAAAATTAAATGAGGGATTTTCAGTTGGGATTGGTTATTCGCAAAGTAAAGAGTTTGCTTATAAAACAGACTATAACAACAAATTGATTTTTTACAGGAGAGATTTTTTTGTCAAAAACAATTTTTTTATTTCCGGTACTTATTTCAAAAGAATTGGTTTGTATAAAAAACATCTTTTTGCCATCCAGTACAATACCGGCAGCATAGCAGATAGCTTTGCCATTAAAAATTACAACCCTAATTATTTGAATGACAGCACTTCCAGAATTGAAATACCTGATTTTATATACTCATACATTTATACAAAAACAGACAACATCAACTATCCGCTTAAAGGCACTATTTTCATCGCAGGAATCGGAAAAAGAGGTTTAGGAATTACGGGTGGGCTTAACATGCTTTCAGCTGATATTGTATACAGGAAATTTTTTCAATACAAAAATAATTTCTACAGCAGTGTTCAATTGGCCGCAAAAATCAAATTGCCCTTGAGTCAGGCTTATATCAATCAGCGTGCGCTGGGATTTGGTGATTATTATCTAAGAGGATTAGAATATTATGTTGTTGATGGGACTATTTCTTCAGTAACTAAATTTACTTTCAGCAAAAAACTGATTCAAACAAAAATTCCGCTCCCGTTCAAAAACAAAACACTTTCACACCTTCCATTTTCTGTTTATGCTAAATCATATACAGATGCAGGTTTTGCATTTAATAAAAAAAGCTCTAACACATTGTTAAACAACAAACTGCTTTATACAGGAGGAATAGGAATTGATATCCTTTCATTATACGATATGAAGCTCACTATTGAATATAGTTTCAACCAACTAAACCAAAATGGACTATTTTTTCATTCGGGGGGTATGTTGTAAAGAAAGAAATAGATTAATTTTGTATCTCTAAAAAAATTTGAAGAAATGTACTTCGATGTAGATTTCAGTTCTTAACAGGAAGTTCTAATTAATCTCCTAATTGCGGAAGATAAAAATAAAATCATGAAAATAGCCATCTACAGCAGAGGGATTGAAAACAACCAGATCAAGGATATTCATCAGTTGTTTGAAGTATTGATTAACAATGGTGCGGAACCGGTTTTTTTTCAGGATTTTTTCAATCAATTCTATTCAGCTGTCAATCTGGAAAACAACTATTCCACATTCAATTCATTTGAGGATCTGGATGAATCGATTGATTGTATGATCAGTCTGGGTGGAGACGGCACTTTACTGGATACAGTTACACTGGTGAGAAATTCCGGAATTCCTATTTTGGGTATCAATTACGGGAGATTGGGCTTTCTGGCCAATATAGGGAAAGGAGAGATTGACATGGCCATTGATGCAATTATAAATAGAAAATATGTTCTTGACAATAGATCCTTGATACATCTGGAAGCAAATGTTCCCCTATTTGGAGAAACGCCCTATGCACTGAATGATTTTTCCATTCACAAGAAAGATATTTCCCCTATGATTAAAATTCATACCTATCTAAACGGGGAATTTCTAAACACATACTGGGCAGACGGATTAATTGTATCTACTCCCACCGGTTCAACCGGATACTCTTTGAGCTGCGGAGGGCCTGTTGTATTTCCCGACAGCGGAAGTTTTGTAATAACCCCAATTGCACCCCACAATCTCAATATCCGACCAATCATTGTCCCAGACAATACCATCGTTTCATTTGAACTTGAAGGAAGAACAGATGGATTTGTTTGTACGTTGGATAGCCGAAGAGAAATCATTACAAAAGAAATTCAACTTGCAATTAAAAAAGAGAATTTCGATATCAAACTTATCAGAATGAATGAAAATAATTTTCTTCAAACACTTCGTGAAAAATTAAGTTGGGGACTTGATAAAAGAAATAAGACTGAATTATAATCAAACAATTAAAATGTCGAACAAGTCCGGAAAAATAAAAACCATATTATTCATTTACTGGTTTTTGTTGCTCTACGTTTTGGCTGCCTTGGTGTGGTGGTTTATTGCACTGAATCAGCAAAATAATCGAATGAATGAATTTAGGATTCAAAGGCTTGAAAAAAACGATATTCATTATGTTCAACAATACGAAGCAATCATAAATGAAGAAAAAAGAAAAAAAGCTCAATATGCAGGAGAGGGAATTATTTTTTTATTGCTAATTTCCGCAGGTGCGATATTTCTTTTCAGAGCAGTAAACAAGCAATTCAAAACAAATATACAGCAACAAAATTTCATGATGGCCATTACACATGAACTGAAAACTCCCATTGCCGTAACAAAATTAAATCTGGAGACACTTCAAAAAAGAAAGCTGGATGAAGCACAACAGGAAAAACTTATTGGCAATACATTACAGGAAACAAACAGAATGAATGCCTTGTGCAATAATTTATTGTTGTCTTCTCAAATGGAAGCCGGCGGATATAAACACACGACTGAAAAAATCAATCTTAGTGAGTTGACTACGAAATGTGCAGATGATTTTATTTCAAGGTATCCTCAAAGAAATTTCTCAACCAAGATAAAGGAAGGTGTTTATGTATCAGGGGATTTGTTTTTGTTGCAAATGGCCATCAACAACCTGATCGACAATGCAGTAAAATATTCTCAAAAAGAAACTCCTTTAGAAATAAATCTGTTTGATTTGAAAGAGAAATGTGAACTTAGCATTATAGACCAGGGAATAGGAATTGATGACATTGAAAAGAAAAAAGTATTTGAAAAATATTATCAATCCGGAAATGAAAATACTTTAAAATCAAAAGGAACCGGATTAGGATTGTTCTTGGTAAAAAAAATAATTGATGTGCATAAGGGCATTGTAAAAGTTACGGACAATCAGCCGACAGGATCCATATTTACAATTGAATTAAAATCCATTTCTTAATATCTTATGCCAAAAAAGCCGTCTATATTGCTTGTTGAAGACGAAGAAAATCTACAGGAGGCACTTAAATTAAATTTAGAGCTGGAAGGCTATGAAATTACCGCATGTAATGACGGAGCCTCTGCATTGAAGTTGATTCATCTGGAGCATTTTGACCTGATTATTTTGGATGTGATGCTCCCGGAACTGGATGGCATTTCGGTTTGCGAATCAATAAGACTCCAAAACTTGCCTATCCCAATTTTAATATTAAGTGCAAAAAATAGCAGTGCTGATAGAGTACTGGGATTGAAAAAAGGTGCTGACGATTATTTAACAAAGCCATTTAACCTGGAAGAATTGTTATTAAGGGTGAATAAATTGATAGTGAAGAGTGAGGCCATCTCCTCTAAAATAAGTATTTCAGAAACTTATCAATTTGACAGTAACCAAATAAATTTCAATGGGCTCGAATGTGTAAATGCAAGAGGGGAAAAAATAAGTTTAACAAAAAAAGAAGCCATGTTGCTTAAGCTGCTGATTGAAAACAGAAATGAAGTAGTTACAAGAGAAAAAATACTTCAGGCGGTTTGGGGCTATAATGTATTTCCAACCACCAGAACGATTGATAACTTCATACTTAATTTTAGAAAATATTTTGAATCAGACACAAAAAATCCGGTATATTTTCATTCAATCAGGGGAGTAGGATATAAATTTACTTATCGTTGATCGGTTTATAAATCACCCAATTGAGGTCGTATGACAATTTCCTCAACGACTGCCTGTTGAGATAATTTGGTTGAAGCCACAATCATATCGGCTATATCGTTCGCTTCCATGATTCTTTTTTTGCTGTTGTCAAAATCTCCCCAGGAATCTGTCAATACTGCTCCCGGAAATACAGCGGTTACTTTTATTCCATAAGGCTTTAATTCGTGTCGCAAATTTTGACTGAATCCATTTAAAGCAAATTTACTGATACTGTAACCACCTCCTCCTTCATAAGCCCTTAATGACGCAATTGAACAAATATTGAAGATGTGACCACGTGCATTTTTAATCATAGAGGGTAATAAGGATCTTGTCAAGTGATAAGCGCTAAAGAAATTAACGTTCATCATTTCCTCCATGAATTCATCCGGCTCATCCATACATTTACCGGGCTTATAAATTCCTGCATTATTAACCAATACATCGGGGGCTCCGGTGTTCAAGCAAAATTCAGCCAATTTCTTAATTTCATCGGATAAAGCCATATCTGCAGAAAACGTTTTGACTTCAACAGAGGGATATGCAGATAATATCTCCGCTTTTGTATTATCTACTGTTTGTTGAGTTTTTGCTGTTAAAAGTAAATTATAACCCTCGCCTGCAAATTTTTTTGCAATTGCTTTTCCCATTCCTCTGCTTGCTCCGGTAATAACTGCTAACATAAATAATATTTTAAGGTCTATTGTATAACTTCGTATTTTATGTAAATATAAAGATCATATACAATCATAACAACAATGAGCAAATACGAACATCTTTTTTTTGATCTTGATCACACTTTGTGGGATTTTGAAAACAATGCCAGGGATAGCATGATTGATATCTTTCATGAATTTGAAGTGAATAAGATTACTACAACTGATTTCAATGGGTTCTACGAAAAATATTCCGAACACAACAGGTTGCTATGGGAAAGATATCAAAAGGGATTTATCTCTGCGGAAGAACTGAAATGGAAAAGAATGTGGAGAACCTTACTGGATTTTAAAGTTGGGGATGAGGATTTGGCAAAAAATATGGGGAAACGATTTTTAGAGATACTTCCAACGAAGCAGTCAGTTTTTCCTTATACAATCGAAATTTTGAATTATCTTTTTGAAAAGAACTATCAACTGCATCTTATTACCAATGGTTTTGAAAAAACACAATGGAGTAAAATAAAAAACAGCAAGATTGATCATTTCTTTACTCATGTAATTACCTCAGAATCGAGCAACAGCATGAAACCCGAAAAAGAAATTTTTCAATATGCCATTCAAAAGGCAAATACCGATGTATCAAAATCTATTATGATTGGGGATAATCTGGAAGCAGATATAAAAGGTGCTATTGATTTTGGTATGGATTGCATTTTTGTAAATCACATCAATGCTGAAACAAGTCTGACTCCTACCTATTCCATTACCCATTTGAAAGAGCTGGAAACTATATTCTAAAAAAAGAGCCTCTTTAAAAAGAGGCTCCTGAATGATAAGTTGACAATCTGATTACTCAGCCTTCATTTCAGCAGTAGCAGCTTTTTCTTTGTCTTTACTGCACTGTGTTGCTTTTTTGCAGCAAGTTTTACCTTTTGCACATTTTTTCTTTTTTTCTTTGTCGGTATTAGCAAATGTAACGCCACTTACCAACAATGCTGCAGTAGCCAATAATAATACTTTTTTCATTTTAATAAATTTAGATGATTAATTGTTAGAACAAATTTAATAAAACTTGATTTAATTACAAAACAGATGTTATATATTAAATAAATGCAATTATGTCCACGCCACCTTTAACGGCCTGATTGAGTTGCACGTTTACTTTGGTTCCAACCGGAAGCAACAAATCAACCCTGCTGCCAAATTTGATAAAGCCCAACTCCTCTGTTTGTTTTACCTTTTGCCCAACTTTAAGATAATTAACAATTCTTTTAGCCAACGCACCTGCGATTTGTTTAACCAAAACCTCGGTATTGCCCTTTTTTAATACAACAGAATGACGTTCGTTTTCTGTGGATGACTTTGGATTCCATGCCACTAAGTATTTGCCTTTGTGGTATTGATTATACACCACCTCTCCATCCACTGGATTTCTGTTTACATGCACATTTGCCGGACTCATAAAAATGGATACTTGTAGTCTTTTCTCTTTAAAATATTCTTCATCGTACATTTCTTCGATTACAACAACCTTTCCGTCGCAGGGTGATACAACTGCATTTTCCTGAATGGTCAATTTTCTTGCAGGTATTCTGAAAAATGAAATCAAAAACAACCAAACAAAAATTGAAATCAATAAGAAGAAATCACCCAACCAACAATAATTGGAACACGTCAACCAAAACACAAGCGCGTTTAAAATTGCTAATACCAAAGCAGAAATAATAATGGTTGGATAACCTTCCCGATGTATAGTCATAAAAATATTTTGTGGGGCAAATGTACAACGAAGGGAATAATATAAATCAGCATTAAAGGAATAATTTGATATATGCCCAAACCACAGGTGTTGCAATCAATAATGAATCAAATCTGTCGAGAAATCCTCCATGACCGGGCATAATATTGCCGCTGTCCTTAATATTGGCCGTTCTTTTTATTTTACTTTCGAACAAATCTCCCAATGTACCAAAAACTCCACATAACAATGCAATTGCCGTCCAATGGTACCAGTTTAATATTCCTGCAGGCTTAATCATGGTACTTAGTAAAGTAATTAGTATTGTACTTAAAACAATACCACCAATAGTGCCTTCCCATGTTTTTTTGGGCGAAATAATTGTCAAGGGAGTTTTTCCAATAAGTGAACCGATGATATATGCGCCCGTATCATTTATCCAAATAGAAAAAATAATACCTGCGGGAATTGTGGGAGAAAAAATATTCTCACCTGTTAATGAATGATTCCCAAGATAAATCAATCTGTATAAAGGAAAAACAATGTAGGGTATTGCCAACAGTGTATATAATGAGAAATATTTTTTTGTAATCATGCTCATTATTTTTGAAAACTCGAAAACGCACCCAAGCATGATGAATAAAAAAAGACTGTTAAACAAAAACGCATTGACAAAAAGTCCGCTAAGCATGATGATAGCAAAAACAAATGCAGTTAGTGTTCTTGTTTTAAATGTTTGAAGATTTAGTGCCAATTTGTTTGGTTTTAAATAATTGCAAATATCCTACACGAAATAAATACACTGAATGAATTTCTCTATTGATTGAAATTGATTTTACTGTTGTTGTTTAGTAAATCGTTGAACTTTGAAGCCATTTCATTGTTTCCCTTTCGAGACCATGCCTGAGCAAGCAATTGATATACTTTAGCGGTTTTAATTTCCAACTGTAAGGCTCTGTTACCGTAATAAATACACTGATCATAATTTCCTCTTAAATAGTTTACCACTTCAAGGTTGGTGATGGTCATTTCATTGGATGAATCTGCCTGATACGAACGGTAAAAATAAATAGCCGCGGAGTCATACTCTTTTTTAGATGCATAAATTGACCCGAGATTGTTCAATGCGAAAATCTGGCCCGGGGTAGAAGCCAATGACATTTTGTAATACTTTATGGCATTGGTTGTATCCGAAATCATCGAAAAAATGAGTCCGACTTTGTAAGAAGCGTCCGAATTGTCAGGAAAAATATCTAAGCTTTTTTTATAGTATTTGATAGATTTTTGTATCAGGCCATTTTTAATTTCAGCATCGTTTTCTTTTTCAGCTAAATTCATGTATTCACTTCCCAAAGCTGCATTCGTTCTGCTGCTTCGGGGCGCATTTTCAGCACCTGATTCAAAAAGTGAAAAATTATTTTTCCAGTCGCCGCAACGAGCAATGGTCATCCCTGAGAAAACAAACAACACCAGGAATATAACTCGGGTAAACATTTTTTTATGTACCCCGGAAAAATCCGATAAATTGATTTTGAGCAATTCAGTTAAAACGAAAACAGCTGACAATGAAAATGCAAAAGAAGGTACAAACATAAAACGTTCAGCTAAAGTGGCGCCGTTCATCAAAATCAAATTGTTTGTTGGAACCGAGGAAATAAAATAATACAGTATCGAAAAAGAAATGATCGGTTTTTTATTAAAATAAAAAAATGCTAAAAAAGCTAAACCTGCATACATTATCAACCCTATCCATGGCAATATATCAGTCCAGTTGACCAAAGGAATCTGATCAAATGAATAATCCCAACTTAATGGCCATGGAACAAACAACAATTTCAAATAATAATAAAGGATTTCCATTTTGGTAGCAAATGATTGAGCAAAGCTTTCGGAACCGGCTAAAACATTGTCCAGCACTGGGATTTTCATTGTATGTGGTGTTCCAATTCCATTATACATAGCAAATTGACGCATCAGTAAAAAAATGACTGCGCTCAATAACAAAGGAAGCGACTTTATTAAAACGGTATTGACTTTTTGGTCAATAAACATATAATAACTTAAGGGAATTATTGCCACAAAAGCAATTGCACTTTCTTTGGAGAACATAGCAAACAGAAAGAGTAAAGCTGCAAAAAATGTTCTTGCTGGATTAATACTTCCAACTTCTTTTTTGGGGGGCAAAAATTTAATCCATGCCATGAAACCAAACAATGCCGCCAGTATTTCATCTCTGCTTTTGATACTGGAAACAACTTCCGTATGAATAGGGTGAACCAAAAACAATAATGCTACAAAAGCAAGTATCAATAAGTGTATTTGTGGAAACAATCTGCTGAGCAATGTATACACCAATTGAACAATCAGAATGTACAATAGCACATTCATAAAATGAGAAGAGGATGCCGAGTTTTCGAACATTTGTTTGTCCAATGCAAAAGAAAGCAATGTAAACGGCCGATATGGCTGGATTCCTACCGATCCATCAAACTTATTCATACTGCCGTATGAGAAAAACTCTGCAAATCCCGCAAGACCTTTTTGAACAGATTCATGTTTTTGATAAAAAATATCGTCATCCAATGTAAATTCAAATCCGACGGACTGAATATACAATACAATAACCAGCAATGTTAGAATGACCCTGACGGAAAAAATACTGATAGGATTTGATTTTTTATCCTTTTCCTGATGTACTTTTTTAAAATTCTTTTTATTTTGTTGCATCTCTAAAAGAATTTTTTGATTGAAATTAGCTTCAAATCAATCAAAGTTAAAAAGAAAATGAGTTTATGAAAACGGGGTTGCTGTGTTTTCTGATATCAGCAGAGATTGTTCTTTTGAAATGATTTTCATTCTGTTTGTTTCAGTGTACTTGTTAAGAAATTTAAATAAGGCGAACAAGACAGCGATTGCAATAATTCCTACCCACCAATCAACTTGGGTATCCAGTTTGCTGATGTCTATTTTTTCTTTTTTAAAACTCAAAACATACATCTGGGAAACCGCAATGGCATTGTTCAAGAAGTGAGCAATGGTATTTATCCAAATATTTTTTGTTTGATAAAACATCCATCCCAATACAAAACCAAGTACTATTCGGCTCAGCAGAAGATAAACAGACATATGAATCAAACTAAAAAAAATGGAAGTTGCGACAATTGCCAATAAAGGTTTTTTCCACCATTTTACAAGCAAAGCCTGTACTGCACCCCTGAAAAACAATTCTTCAAAAAGAGCTGGAAAAAAGGCCATGATGATTAATGCCAGGATGAAATCAGTTAAGCCATTTAAATGGCTTAACATAAGAATTTGATCGTTATATGCGTTTTCTAAAGTTTTGGCAATATTGTTCAAATTTGGAAAATGCGCAACTATTTTTTCACTGAGTTCCTGTAAAGGTCCCGCCATGATATTGGCACTGAAAATAATGAGAAAACCCAGTAAAATCTGGAAAAAATTAAAATGCTTATTAAACCCCAGCCAAAAGAGATTTTTTCCATTGCAAACAAATGAATACAACAATGCGGGAACAAAAAACAAAAAAAAGGTACTCAGTACTTGCATTAATCTGAAGGCTCCCAGATTTTCGGGATTATTCAGCGATTTGAGCATCGCATCACCCATTTTATCTATCGGAGTACCGGGAGGAGCAATTTGAATACCGATTACCACTTGCAGTAATGCTGTTAAAATTAAGCCCAATCCGACAAAACAAATAATCATTCCCAATTGACCAAAACCGGTATAACCTTTATTGCTTTTATATTGCATACACAAAGTATTAATTGTAATTTCGCAATGCAATATACAAAATTACCATGCCCAAAATAGGCAATATCATATTACCTGATTTTCCTTTATTGTTAGCACCCATGGAAGACGTGAGCGACCCCCCTTTTCGGGCGGTTTGCAAAGACAATGGAGCTGACCTGATGTACAGCGAGTTCATCAGCAGTGAAGGCCTTATTCGTGATGCCATAAAAAGTAAGCAAAAACTTGATTTCAGTGAAGAGGAAAGACCATTTGGCATTCAAATTTTTGGTGGAGATGAAGAAGCAATGGCCATGAGTGCAAAAATTTGCGAAACGGTAAATCCAGATCTTGTAGACATTAATTTCGGATGCCCTGTTAAAAAAGTAGTCAGTAAGGGTGCCGGTGCGGGTGTATTGAAAGATATTGATTTAATGATTCGTTTAACCGAAGCAGTTATTAAAAGTACTTCACTTCCCGTTACTGTAAAAACAAGATTGGGCTGGGATGACCATTCAAAAAACATTGAAGAAGTTGCTGAAAGATTACAAGATATTGGAGTGAAGGCTCTCGCCATTCATGGAAGAACCAGAGCTCAATTATATAAGGGAGAAGCCGACTGGACTTTGATTGGAAAAGTAAAAAACAATCCCCGCATGCACATTCCCATTTTTGGAAATGGCGACATAGACAGTGCGCAAAAAGCTTACGAATATAAAAACAGGTATGGTGTTGATGGCATTATGATTGGAAGGGCTGCAATTGGATACCCCTGGATTTTCAGAGAGATAAAAGCTTACCTGAATGACAAAACAATTCTACCTTCACCTACACTTGAAGAAAGAATACAAGTTTGTAAAAAGCACTTACACAAATCACTGGAGTGGAAAGGTCCTGTAGTTGGAATTAATGAAATGCGAAGGCACTATACCAACTATTTAAAAGGATTGCCCGGCATAAAAGAATTTCGGTATAAACTTGTGACACTTACCTCTCCTGATGCCATTAATGAAGTATTAGATCAAATAAGTGAACATTATAAAGACTATCAGTTTCAGCATACCCCTATTGAGATAATTGATTATCATCAGAAATGTCCTTTGTAAATTAAGATAATGATTGGACGTTATTTTTAATCCAGATTAAGCGCAGTTTTCATTTCATTTCCCAATGGATCTACTGCAGAAGGAAGATAACAAGCGAGTAACCCATTTTCATCTATTATGTATTTACAAAAATTCCAGGAGGGTGCTTTGTCATTCCAGCCGTTTAGCGCTTTATCTGTGAGCCACTTATAAACTTCTTGCTGATTTTTATTTTTAATTACTACTCCTTTTTTAGCCAGCGGGAACTCAACTCCATAATTTTTTTTACAAAATTGGGCAATTTCTGCATCGTTCTTTTTTTCCTGTTGGGCAAAATCATTTGCCGGAAAGCCAATGACAATGAGCTTTTCCTTGTTTTGTTGGTATAATTTTTCCAGGTGATCATATTGACCGGTAAAACCACAATCAGAAGCGGTATTTACCAGTATGATTTTCTTGCCTTTCAAGGTTGACATGTCCAATAAACTTCCATCGTTCAATTCTACCTTCAAAGAATAAAAATCAAACAGCGGCTTGGCTTGAGTGATATTATTGATGGTTTCTTTTTTTGACTTACCGGTCCACATGATCAAAGGGTAAATGGCTTTTAAAATTTTTTGTTTTGTGGTCATTTGTTTGCTGTTTTTGTTGACAACGGTTATGTAAACTGCCGTTGCAGAAAATAATACGAGCGAAGCTATCAATGCCTTCATAATCCTATTTCGGTTTGATTTCAAAATTATCGGATAAATTTTTTAAACAATTTCAATTTGCCGCTGAATGGAGGATACTTAAAAGAAGGGTCAAACCATGTTGGAGTTTTAAGTATGGATTTTTTATGGCTGAAAGTATCGAAAGAATATTTTCCCTGATATTGCCCCATTCCACTCGTTCCTCTTCCCCCGAATGACAAATAAGGATTTGTCAAATGCCAGCAGGCATTATTAACACAACCGCCTCCAAAAGCAATATCGTCCATCCATTTTTTCTCTTTATCAGAGGAAGTGGTAAATACATAAAAAGCCAAGGGGTTTTTGTTCTTTTCAATGATTTTTATTGCTTCATCATATCCATGAAATGAAATGACAGGTAGGATAGGTCCAAATATTTCCTCATTCATAATGGCACTGTTCATGTCAATATCATCCATCAATGTTGGTTCTATAAAAAGGATTTCTCTATTGTATCTGCCTCCATAAATTACTTTTCCATCATTTAAATACTGGATAATTCTATCAAATTGTCGGTGGTTGATAATTTTACCGAAATGATCTGTATTTTCTGGATAGTCGGAAAAAAATTGACGAAGTGTGCTTTTAAGAATTTCAACAAATTTGTCTTTTACTGAATGATGAACCAACAAATAATCAGGCGCAACACATATCTGGCCTGCATTTGAAAATTTTGTAACTGCAATGCGCTTTGCTGCAACTTTTAAATCTGCATCTGCCTCTATGACACAAGGACTTTTTCCTCCCAATTCAAGTGTGACGGGCACCAATTGATTAGCTGCCATTTGATATACCAATTTTCCAACAATCGGACTGCCGGTAAAAAATACATAATCAAAACAAAATTGGTTCATCATTTCAGGAACAATAACATTTCCTTCGCCCTCAGTAAACAGAATATAGTTGTCATCAAAACATTCATTCAGCATCAGCTTCAACAGCTTTGAAGTAGCGGGTGCATATTCCGAAGATTTTAATACTGCGCAATTTCCAGCAGCAATGGCACCAATTAGTGGTTTTAATAGCAATTGTAAGGGATAATTCCACGGACTGATAATCAATACCACACCCATAGGCTCATTCAGAATAAAACTGGAAGACGGAAAATTTAGCAGGTTGGTTTTTACTTTTTGTGGGCGTATCCATTTATCCAGATTATTCAATACGTAATTGATCTCCGAAAGCAAAAGGCCTATTTCTGTAACCCAGCATTCTTCGGGACTTTTCTTTAAATCTTCATACAGGGCAGCATAAATTTCGTTTTCATATTTTAACAATGTGGATTTAAGGTTAAGCAGCTGCTGTTTTCTGAATGCCGGTTTTTTGGATGCTCCTGTATGATAATAATTCCTAACTCTATTTAGTTGAGTAAGCAATTCCATTGTTGTAAATTTGAATAAAGTTACAGTTCTGATGTTGAATGATGAACATTATATGAAGATTGCATTGGCAGAAGCGCAAAAAGCCTTCAACAAAGCTGAAGTTCCAATAGGGGCCGTCATTGTCCTGCAGGATAAAATCATTGCCAAAGGTTACAACCAGGTAGAGCTGATGAATGACAGTACAGCTCATGCTGAAATCATTGCCTTGACAACAGCGTATAGTTATCTTGGCAGCAAATATCTTCCCGAAGCGACTTTATACGTAACAGTGGAACCATGTTTGATGTGCAGTGGCGCGCTGTTTTGGAGTAAAATCAGCAGAGTAGTATTTGGTGCTTATGATGAGAAAAACAGTTACAGAAAAAGCACGGGGCAAAACAATCCCTTTCATCCAAAAACAACCATAATCGGAGGAGTGTTGGAGGAAGAATGCAGTCAGTTGATGAAAGAATTTTTTAAAAAGTTAAGATAGTATTTTACATTCATTTACCTTTGCAAAAAAAATAAGTATGGCATTTACATTATCACCTTTACCTTACGCACACGAAGCATTAGAGCCACATATAGACGCTCAAACAATGCATATACATCATGGAAAGCATCATCAGGCTTATGTGGACAATTTGAATAAAGCTATCGCAGATACGGAACATGAATCCAAATCAATTGAAGAGCTGGTTAAACATGCAGGCACAATCAGTACTGCTGTTCGGAACAATGGCGGCGGACATTGGAATCATACTTTTTTCTGGGCAAGTATGGCACCTAACGCAGGTGGTGTTCCTTCAGGTAAATTGGGCGATGCCATCAATCAATCATTTGGTTCATTCGACGCATTCAAAGAAAAATTCAGCCAAGCCGGTATGACCCGATTTGGAAGTGGTTGGGCATGGTTGATTGTAAAAGACGGAAAATTGGAAATTTGTTCTACTCCCAATCAAGACAATCCTTTGATGGATGTGGCAGAAGTAAAAGGTATGCCTATTTTAGGTGCGGATGTGTGGGAGCATGCTTATTATTTAAAATATCAAAACAGGCGTGCAGATTATTTAGCTGCATTTTGGAATTTAGTAAATTGGGCTGTTGTTGCAGAAAGAATGGAAGCAGCCCTGTAGACTTATTAATAAAAAACGTTTAAAGGTTTAAAGCCGAGATAATTTCTTGCTTTAAGCCTTTTTCTTTTATGGAACAGGGTCAGGTCCGTGTCCACCCCACGGATGACATCTACCCAGTCTTTTCAATGTTAACCAACACCCTTTTATAGGGCCATATTTTTTTAAAGCCTCGAGTCCATAATGCGAACAAGTTGGTGTATAACGACACTTGGGGCCAATCAAGGGTGAAATAAGCCATTGATATAATTTGATTAAAACTATAAAAGGTGCAGCCAGGATGCTATTGATTTTTTTCATTAGCTGCTTTTATAAGTTTGGAAATGATTTTGGTACAAGCATTATAAATTATTTTATAATCAGCAATTTCTTTTGAGATATACATGAGAAAAACTGACAGCTGTTGGTTTTCTTTTAGCAAATATTCTTCAAGCTCAAATTTCTGAAGCCGATAAGCTTCCCTGATCAGCCTTTTAATCCTGTTTCGGTCGACGGCTTTTTTAAAGTGTCTGCTGCTGACTGAAACCCCCGTTTGTAAACAATTATGTTCGTTGGTGGGATGCCACAACACTTTTAATGGAAAAACAGTAAAAGAGTCGCCTTCTGCAAAAATTTTCTGAATGGTTTTGCGGCTTTTAAGTTTATGCTCTTTTCTGAAAAAATATCGTCTTGATGTATTCAATCATTTTCAATTTAATGAATTTGCATTAAAAAAGCCTTTGCTAGAGCAAAGGCTGTATGAATTTTAAAGTAAAGTCATTCTATTTCTTTGAACCATGCTCATCAGAAACGGTCAATTTATGACGTCCCTTAGCTCTTCTGCTTGCTAACACTTTACGACCATTTGCATCTTTCATACGTGCACGGAATCCGTGTACAGATTTTCTGCGGCGTGTATGGGGCTGATACGTTCTTTTTTTACCTGGCATTGTTTTAATTTTTTCCTTTTACAAATATTGTTTGCTTTATTACCTTCGGCCGGGCACCATCCCGGCTTCTTGTGAAAGGACGGCAAAGGTAATGATTTTTTGTCATTACCTTTAAATATTTCAGCAATCTTTGGTAAAAAAGCAGTGTTTCAGCTATAAAACAATACGATCTGCCTTTATCTCACTCCCAAAAAACAAGCTGGCATGATTGTTAAAATCCGTTGGATTACCCGTTGTAAAATAATCACGCTTAGCATTTTTTGAACACATATCAGATATATTTATGTGTTTTTCGAGATAATTTTTCAGGCTTTGGGCAACAATTTTACCCTGAGATATGATAGAGATATTTTCTGGTGTGTGTTTTTTTATCACATTCATCAATAGCGGATAATGTGTACAAGCCAACAACAAGGTATCAATTTTTGGGTCAATCGAAAGAATTTTATCAATGTGCTTTTTTACAAAAAAATCGGCCTCAGGAGATTCTATCTGATTGTTTTCTACAATTGAAACCCATTCGGGGCAGGCTTCCTGGGACAAGGTAATTTCAGGAAAAAATTTTGAAATTTCTATTAAATAAGATCCCGATTCAATGGTTCCGGTAGTTCCCAAAACAGCCACATGTCCCGTTTTTGTATAGTTGCCGATGACTTCGGAAGTTGGTCTTATAACACCCAATACCCTTTTATTTGGATCAATAACCGGAAGGTCTTTTTGTTGAATGGTTCTCAAAGCTTTCGCAGATGCGGTATTACAGGCCAATATCACCAAAGGGCATCCCTGTTCAAAAAACCATTGCACACATTGAAGGGTGTACTCATAAATTGTTTCAAAAGACTTTGTACCATAAGGCGCGCGCGCATTATCCCCCATGTATAAAAAATCAAATTGGGGCAAAACGGATATCATTTCCTTTAAAATCGTCAACCCCCCATATCCGCTGTCAAAAACACCAATAGGTCTGTTAGTCATTGTTCAAAAATAAGAAAGCCACCCGTAATTAAAGAGTGGCTTTTAAAAATTAATTTATTTGGATTATGGTTTTTTGATTCCAGGTATTCCGGGAACGGTTTCTTTGATATTCAATTTCTTTTTTACCATTTCAAGAACATCATCCCCCGGAGGTCCTACAATCACTGAATTGTAATCCAAGATATAAGCATATCCATTTTCTTTAGCTACCATTTTAATTGCATCCATTGCTTTTGTACGCAAAGGGGCGATTTTCTTTTGTGCTTCTTGCTGATACATTTCCTGAGCCTGTTGATTCCAGTTTTGAACGCGCTGGTACAATGCTATCAATTCATTTTTTTTGATTTCTTTCATACTTGGGGAAAGTTTGGAAGAGTCTTTTACAAACAAACTGTCCTTGATGTTCAATTCATTCATCATGTCCTGACCTTGTTGAGCAAGTGATGCCTGGTATTCCTTCAATTCCGAATCTGCTTTTTCGGCTTCCGGCATTACACC
>CAZCOL010000007.1:52836-62130 GCA_964500545.1 uncultured Ferruginibacter sp.
ATGCCTGGTATTCCTTCAATTCCGAATCTGCTTTTTCGGCTTCCGGCATTACACCAATCAATTCATCTGTATTGATATAACCTATTTTTTGTTCCGCTTTTTGTTGTGCATTGGATCCGAATGCAGAAAAAGTCATAAAGACTACTACGACTAGTTTTTTCATTTAAATTGGTTTATGTTTATAAAGGTTTATATTTTTTATTTAACCCCCAGTGACTTCAAAAGATCTTCACTTTTATCTAATTTGGGGTCTGCAAAGATAACGGTAATCCCTTCACTTTTATCCAGAATAAAGTCATACTGCTTGTCTAATGCCAACTTTTGTACCGCATTGTAAATTTTATCCTGAATAGGTTTTATCAGTTCCTGTCTTTTTTTAAACAAATCGCCTTCAAATCCAAAACGTTTTTTCTGCAAATCGCGCAATTCTTTCTCCTTGTTGTAGATTTCGTCTTCGCGTTTTTTTTGAAGATGTTCAGGAAGAATCACTTGTTCTGCTTCGAAGTCTTTCTGCATTTTGTTGAGCGCTGTTTGCTTTTGTTCGATTTCCTGCTGCCACAAATTGCTTATTTGATCCAGTTTTGATTGCGCTTCTTTGTAATCGGGCATTTTGTTTAAAATATACCTGGTATCTATAACTGCATAACGCTGGGCATTGGTAAAAAATACAATCAACATTAAAGGGAGCAGTATGGAAAATATTTTTTTCATTTTACAAAATTTTATTCTTCTGCGTGAAATATTTTATTCAGCTTCCTGTCCTAGCATGAATGTAAACTTAGCCGATCCCTTTATTCCATTTGATTGACTATACCTGTCAATTCCTATACCGTAATCAAACCCAAGCAATCCAAACATGGGCAGAAAAAATCTCATACCAACACCGACTGACCTTCTGAGTTTGAAAGGATTATAATCTTTAAATGAATACCACCCATTCGCTGCCTCAAAGAATGTCAGTCCGTAAATAGTGCTGTTGGCACTGGTACTGAAAGGATAACGAAGCTCTAAAATGTATTTATTAAAAATAGTAAAATATTGTGATGGAGTAAGTCCTTCAGGATTTATTTTGGGATTTGAGTTGCTGTAAACAGGATATCCCCTATGTGCGATGATGTCATATCCCAATAATGCCTGTGTATTGCTCAAGCCGGCATCTCCCACCTGAAAACGTTCAAATGGTGAAACTTCAAGATTGGAATTGTATTTGCCAATGAACCCATATTTTGCTGCGGCTCTTAATATAAATTGCTTGTTTTTGTCTACCCCTCTTGCCCTTCCAATAGGCGTATACCAATCACCTGTGAAACGCCATTTATGAAATTCGGGAAGTGAATACTTATTGATGGAAGACGGAGTGATGCCAAGCAGTGAATAAGGAAGGGTAAATTGACCACTCATTGCAAAATTTGAACCGCCGGTTGGAAAGATCGGATTGGGGCCTGCAGAGTTTCTAAGTAAGCTGATTTTTAAGCTTATGTTATTAGAGGTACCATTGGTGATGCCACTGAAAATTTGTGAGTAATTTCTTAGTTTGTATTGCTGAAAATTCAATGAATAAATCAGATTAAAATAATCATCCGGCCATTTCAGTTGTTTTCCCAAAGAAACGCCTACCCCAACAGTTTTTACATAGGAGGTATCTCCGCAACTTCTGCAATATGTACCGAAAGAACTAAAAGTATTGGCATATTTTGTATTAAAATAGCTTACAGAAAATGAATTTCTTTTTTTACCTCCAAGCCAAGGTTCAGTGAATGAAAAACTATATGTCCTGTATGCTCCGCCGTTGGACTGTGCGCGCATGCTTAATCTTTGACCATCTCCGGATGGCAAGGGATCCCAGGTGGATTTGCTGGTGATGTTATTGATGGAGAAATTGTTGAAAGTTACGCCCAGCGTTCCGGTTAACCCTATACCTCCCCCGAATCCTGCGGAAAGCTCAAGCTGGTCATTGGACTTCTCTTCCACCTCCCAGTTGATGTCCACCGTTCCATTATCGGGATTGGGCACAACATTGGGATTGATTTTTTCAGGATTAAAAAATCCAAGTTGAGACAATTCACGCTGTGTTCTGATGATATCAGCTCTGCTGAATTTTTCCCCGGGAATCGTTCTCATTTCACGCAAAATAACATGATCTTTTGTCTTGTCGTTTCCTGAAACAGTTATTTTACCGTAGGTGGCTTGAAGACCTTCGGTCATGCGAATTTCAAAATCAATGGTATCATTGTAAACGGAAGTTTCAATCGGTTCCACTCTGAAATAAAGATAACCATCATCCTGATATAAACTACCAATATCACCTCCCTCAGCAGAAAGTTGTTTGCCAAGTCTTTTGTTCAGCAAATCAAGGTTGTAAACATCTCCTTTATTGATGTTCAATAAAAAATTAAGGACTGAATCAGAATATTTGGTATTTCCCCTCCAGGTGATATTGCCAAAATAATACTGATGGCCTTCATTTAATTTGATGTCTATGTTAAGGTTTCCTTTTTCATTGACAATCTGAGTATCAGCAGATAAAACCGCATCTCTCAAACCTTTCGTGTTATAGTAATCAAGGATTTTATCTTTGTCCTCCCCATACTTTTTTTCATTGAATTTGGATGAGCTGAATAGTTTCAATCTCAAATAAGGATCAAGAAAATCTCTGGTTTTTGTAAAGGAAAGAAATCCTCTTTCTCGGAAATAATTACCGAAATTGATGCCTTTATTGACTGCTCCGTAAGGGCTTATGTGTTTTTCAGGATATAGTGTTATCCTTGCCATTTCTTTTGTACCCTTCATTTGTTTTTTCAACTTGGAGCTTTCTATCAAGTCATTTCCCGAAAAATTAATCGAATTTATTTTTACTTTATTACCTCTGTTTATAGTGAATGTAAGATTGATTCCGTTGGCTGCACCTGAAATAATATCTTCTTTTACATCCACATTCACATTTCTGAAACCTTTATCGAAATAATATTTACGGATTGCCTCAACAGCGCTCAATTTCATATTTTCAGTAAGAACTCTGTCTTTGAATAATCCTATTTTTTGTTCCAGATCATCCTTTTCTCCCTTTCTGATGCCGACCAAATCATAATTCAGCAAACGTGCCCTTTCTTTAATTTGAATTTCAACATAAATATCGTTTTCCACAATATTAGTGATGTTGATTTGCACATTTGAAACAAGATTCTGTTTCCATAATTTGGTTATAACCTTGCTGAATATATCAGATCCGGGTAATTGGATTTTATCTCCCACTGCCATACCGGAAATTGAAACAATCAGATTGGCATCATAAGATTTAGAGCCTGTTACCTTGATATCGGCGATTCTGTAAGTCTTTGGATATTTTGAGCTCATAATACCCAGCAATGCAGGATTGACAGAAACAGGCATAGTGTCCTGAGCAAACACACAAGATGCAGAAAAAAAGAGCACTATCAAAAACGACTTAAAAATCCTGTACATCAATTATTCCTGTTTAAAGTGGGGCAAAATAAGCCCAATTAATTAAAACTATTTGTTAAATGGAATCCTTAATCATTTAAGCAATCCTTTTTACTGTCAGTTACTGGTATTATTATCCTGTTTTACCTGTTTTCCTGTTTTACCAAACCTTCTTTCACGTTTTTGATAATCAGCAATGGCTTCGTATAAATTTTCTTTTCTGAAATCAGGCCATAAGACATTGGTAAAATACAATTCAGCGTAGGCCAATTGATAGAGTAAAAAATTACTGATTCTGTATTCACCGCTTGTTCTTATCATCAGCTCAGGATCAGGAAAAGGATTTGTTATCAGATAGCTGTGAAACAAATCTTCGGTAATGTTCTCGGGCATTATTTTTCCTTCTTTCACATCCAACGACAGTCTTTTGGCGCTGTCTGCAATTTCCCACCTGCTACCGTAACTAAGGGCAATGATCAAATTCAATCCGGTATTAGAAGACGTTTCCGTTACAGATTCCTGCAATTGACTGTAAGCATGAGTGGGAAGCATTGCTAAGTCACCTATGAAGTGAAGCCTAATGTTGTTCTTGTTCAATACAGGGATTTCTTTTTTTATGGTATCGATAAACAATTCCATCAATCCATCCACTTCATACTGAGGCCTGTCCCAGTTTTCTTTGCTGAATGTATAAAGGGTAAGGTATTTAATTCCAATTTCTGCTGCTCCTTCCACCACATTTCTCACACTTTCTACCCCATTGATGTGTCCAATCAGACGATCCTGCCCTTTTTCTTCGGCCCAACGTCCGTTTCCGTCCATTATTATGGCTATATGCTCGGGCAAGAGGTTACAGTCTATCGAATCTTTTTCGTTCATTCAATTGGAATTGAGTTTTCAAAGCCGCAAAAGTAACGAAAAATGCCGAATTCACTGCAAATGAATGAGGACTGTAGGTTGTGAAGAATGTCCAAAAAATCAATTGGTAGGACAGCGATAAGAATTTATATTAAAAGATATCCCAATTTCTGCAATTACATACTGATCTTTTTGCTTGCTCCATCCTCTTTGTCTGCCGGGAACACTGCTTAGAGGGTTAAGGGGGTCAATTTCATAGGATCTGTCCTGTAACAAATCAGCTATGGATAATTGATTAGAACTGGAAGGAAAATAATTGATAGGTCCTCCATTTCTTCCATTGGGTGCATAGGTTGTGCTAACATCATCCAAATAATCAGTATTGGTAAATCTTTGGGTAATTTCAAATGCAAGATTGACTTTGTTGTTGATGCTGTATTTCAGTCCTATTCCAAATGGAATGCAAACCGCCATGGTGCTGTAAGATGTCCGTCCCATATAACCGCCTGCCTGACCTTCTGTTCCTAATGGTCTTAAAAAATACTTTGTGCCTTTGTAGTAAGTGTAGGGATCATAATTAAACATACCAACGCCAAGGGTTACATAGGGTGTAAAGCCATAAACTTCATCGCCTGGTATATACTTCAGAAAATTAAAATCTCCCTGTACTGCCAATTCATAAATATTGGAATTGAAACTTAAATTTCGCATGTGCTGGTATTCATTTTTACTGAAAACATCACTGTATCCCAATTGAGCAAATCTGGCCCCTACACGCATTCCCACATAGTTACCATATTGTTTTCGGTAAAAAATACCCAAAGATGGTTTTGGCCTGTTTAAAGCTGCCCTGGTATTCAAATCTCCGAAATAGTGTGCTGCTCCTATGCTAACACCAAAATCACCCTGTTGGAATTCTCCCTGAGCTTTTACTTTTCCAAAAATAATTGCGCAAGAGAATAATAAAATGATTAAACGATTCACTATAAAATATTTTAAAAGAAAAATAATATATGCGGTAAAGATAAGTCAACACGCTTTAATTTAACCCATTAAAACATGAAAATTGTGGCGATTGGAAATTCAAAATATTTTGAGTTTGAATTAATTGGTCAGTTGGCTTTTTTGAACACTTAATCCAATACTCATCACATGCTGCAGAGGGTCTTCCCGCATAATATTGCTTATGGAAAAATGATAATCACCTTTTTGATGAAATGAAAACGGAAGCTTATTTAACTTTTTCTTTACATACCAAACATCATTCATTCCTGCTCCTTCCCAACCGTTTCGGTCATTTCCCAGAGTAAGATTTACTTTTTTATATTGCATTATTTCGCCCGGATACTGCAAGCCGATATTCAGCCAGAGGTTATTGTATCTGTATGCATCTGTATGCCTTATCAACACATACATGTCATATTTTGAACCAGTATCTTTTATGGTAAAAACGCCCTTTACATCAAAATCACTTTTCCATGCTTGTCCGGGAATGGTTTTGTTGATTTCAAAAGTCTCTATAGTGTTGCAGCAAAATAAAATTGTACTGCAAAGGATCAATAAAAAAAATTTCGGTGTAAATTTTTTGATAATAACCATATTAATATCTGTTACAAGAATGCAGATGAATGTTTTTTATAAAACGTTAAGAACTTGTTCTTTGGCCTTTTCCAATTCATCTTTCATTTTCACCACACATTTTTGAATGTCCACATCATAGGCTTTACTTCCCGTGGTATTCACTTCGCGATTGATTTCCTGCAATAGGAACGACAGTTTTTTCCCTTTACTGATTTCCTCATCTTTAATCATTTCAATAAAGTATTGACAATGCTGTCTCAATCTGATTTGCTCTTCATGAATGTCGATTTTTTCCATGTAGTATATCAGCTCCTGCTCCATCCTGTTGTTATCGATATTTTCCTTTCCCACATGTTCAAGCAGCAATTTATTGATTTCATCCTTTATTCTTATTTTTCTGTTGGGCTCGTATTTCAAAATCTCTTCTTCCTGTTTATGAATGTTTTCAATTCTACTGACAAGGTCTTTTTCCAGGGATGCCCCTTCCTCAGCCCTGTGATGATTCAATTCATTTAATGCATTCATCAATACCTTTTTGAATAATAAAAATTCATCTTCGGTCAATGTTTCGGTATTTTGACTGATTACCTCGGGCAATCGCAGCAAGGAACTTAAAATCGCATTTTCATTGATGTTCAACTCCTTGGATAGCTCATTGATTTGCTGATAATAGGCTTTGATTAATTCTGTATTGATGACCACTGGTTTTGAAGCACCGTTTTGCTTGATCGTGATGTAGCAGTCAATTGTTCCTCTGATCAATTGATCTTGAAGAAGATTTCGAATTTCAAACTCAAAGGGTTTCAATAACGAGGGCATTTTCAGTTGTAACTCAAACTGTTTGCCGTTAAGCGCTTTCACTTCAACAAAAAAAACTTTATCCCCCACCATTTGCTCTGCTCTTCCGAAGCCGGTCATTGATCGTAACATGTTTGCTATTTTTTGTGCAATGTAATTGTTTATATGCAATAATGAAAGTCCAAATGCATGATTGTCGTTACTGAAAAAAATCGAATCATGCAAAATGATTTTCAAAGAAAAAGCCCAACAAAAATGTCGGGCTTTTTAATATATGGATGGGTTAGTAAGTACAGGGAATAAATTCCCTTGCACAATATTAAAAATAATTTTTTGTTAACAAAAAAATTTTTTCAATTATTTTTTCAACAATTTAAAATTGAATGTGGAAAAGGATGTCCATTGAAAACACAAACATAAGTGTTGATTGATTGAAAATTTGTTTTTTATTTTTACTTCATTAAAAAATAAAACTTCTGCAATTATTGATAATACTGATATTTCAGAGATTCGTGTTTTAGTGATTCTTCTAAAAAGACAAAATAAATCTTGATAAAAAAAGTTGATTTAGTATGACTTTTTCGTAAAAATTTGAGTCAAAATAATTTTTAAAAAATTTTTTAACGACCACTAAAATACTGTCATTATCCACGTAAACGATGTTAACTTCGTAAAAAACAACTACATGCAATTTTCTTCCCCTATCCAGATTCAGACTATAGCAAAATTAATTGGAGCGAAAATAATCGGCAATGATTCTGCACATGCAACAGGAATAAATGAGATACATAAGGTATCTGTTGGAGATCTTGTTTTTGTAGACCATCCGAAATATTACGACAAATGCATCAACAGCGCTGCTTCATTTATTATCATCAATAAAGAGATGAATTGTCCGGATGGGAAAGCCCTGCTTGTTGTTGAAAAACCTTTTGATGCTTACTGCACTATTGTAAATACATATCGTCCCTTTGAACCGGCCAACATCATGTTAAGCAAGTCGGCAGTCGTAGATGAAAGCAGTGTTGTTTATCCGAATGTATTCATCGGAAATCATGTTTCCATTGGAAAAAATTGCATCATTTTTCCAAATGTTACCATCATGGATCATTGTATAATCGGAGATCATGTGGTCATTCAATCGGGCACAGTTATAGGCAGCAATGCTTTTTACTACAACACAAAAAAAGACCGTGAAGTTTGGTATAAAAAAATGCCCGATTGCGGCAGGGTTATACTGGAAGATTTTGTTGAAATTGGTGCTAATTGTACGATAGACAGAGGAGTAAGCCATGATACGATTATCGGAAGAGGCTCAAAGCTTGACAATATGGTTCATATCGGACATGATACTGTTTTAGGAAAAAACTGCTTATTGGCTGCACAAGTAGCTATTGCCGGAGCAACAACTCTTGAAGATGGCGTTACACTATGGGGGCAAGTGGGCGTAAATAAAACACTTACCATCGGTGAAAATGCTGTTGTATTTGGCCAAAGCGGCGTTACAAATGATATTGAAGGAGGAAAAGTTTATTGGGGCACGCCTGTTCAAGAGGCCAAAACCAAGCAAAGAGAATTGGTTTGGGTGAAAAGAATTCCTGAATTGTGGGAGAAAGTGATGGGGAGATAATTCTATGGGCTGTGCTATTACGGTGTTATTAAGCCCAACTTTGTCAGAGCGCGGATTTTCTTTCTCTATATGGGGAATTTCTCTTTTCAATTAAGTGGGTGTGTTTTAGTTTCACTTATTGTACAAACATACTAGCACAAAGTTTCGTTATAACGAAACTTTGTGCTAGTTTTGAATTGTTGATTATTATCCCGTACCTAATGAACAAACGTTTTGAAATCCTATTTTTAGAGGATGCATATGAGTTTTTATGCAGTTTAGATAGAAAGCATTATGAGAAGATACTTTACAATATTCGAAAATCGCAAGTTGTAATCGATCCCGAACTTTTCAAAAAACTCTCGAAGGATATTTGGGAATTTAGAACCAACTATCAGGGAAATCACTATCGTTTACTTGCTTTTTGGGATAAGGTTTCAAATAAGGATACGTTAGTAGTTGCTTCTCACGGATTTATTAAAAAAGGAAGTAAAGTGCCTGACAAAGAAATTCAAAAAGTCCTAAAAATCAGATCTAACTTTTTAAAGCAAAAACAATTTAAAAAAAAATAAATGAAAACATATACTTTAGAACAGGTACAAGAAAAGCTCATAGGTAAAATTGGCACGCCCAATCGAGACTTATTTGAGTACGAACTTCAAATGGATTTAATTGGTAAAGCTATCAGAAAAACTCGACAAGAGAGACGCCTGACTCAAGAAGAACTGGGAAAATTGATTGGTGTTCAAAAGGCACAAATTTCACGAATTGAAAATAATGCAAGCAATGTAACAATGGAAACTTTGCTTAGAGTATTTGCTGCACTAAAAGCAAAAATCAAACTACAGGTAGAATTACCAAAATTGGCAGAAGAGGATTTACTTTCTTAATGTCTATGAATTTTTCTTTTGGGAATGCCACAGTGGGTGTTAACCCAAGTCAATGAATGAAATTTCTCTTTTTCTACTTCTCTTCCGTTTCCTCCGGAACATAATCATAGGGCAATG
>CAZCOL010000008.1:0-38738 GCA_964500545.1 uncultured Ferruginibacter sp.
TGCGGATGTGGCGAAATTGGCAGACGCACCAGACTTAGGATCTGGCGCCGCGAGGCATGTAGGTTCGACCCCTATCATCCGCACAGTTTTAAGTTGATAAGTTGAGAGGTTGAAATGTCAGCAACTTTCTTGCATGCATTGTTCTTCGATACTTATCAACTTATTTTATTTAACCAAGTTTCAATATTAAAACAATGTCAACAGTTTCCAGAGAAAACATCGGATTATTAACAGATAAGCTAACCGTTAAAGTAACCAAGGATGAATACTTTCCTTCTTTTGAAAAAAAACTGAAAGAATACAGTAAAACCGCCAATATTCCGGGATTTAGAAAAGGTATGGTGCCCGTTGGTATGATTAAGAAAATGTACGGAGCTTCTGTTTTTAATGACGAAGTTTTAAGAGCTGTTGAAAAGAATTTATACACTTATTTAAATGAGCAAAAGCCCGAAATTTTCGCACAGCCCTTACCCTTGGAGAAAGACCTCAACAATTTGGACCTCAACAATCCTGCTGATTATGATTTTGGATTTGAAATAGGATTGAAACCTTCATTTGAACTTCCCGATTTTTCCAAACAAAATATGGTGTATCACAAAGTGAATGTTACCGAGGAAATGGTGTCTGAGGAAATCAACAGAATGCAGATTAAAGGGGGAAAAATGACTGAGCCTGAAATGATAGACAATGAGGAGAATGTGTTGAATGTCGTGTTCACTGAATCAGACAAAAACGGAAACATTATTGAAAATGGTATTCGAAAGGAAAATTCAGTATTGCTTAAGTACATGACTACGAAGATGCAAAAAGAATTGATGGGTAAGAAAGCGGGGGATTCCATAGTTTTTCAACTGAACAAAACTTTTGAAGGTGATAAACTTGAAATGATGCTCAAGGATTTGGGATTGGAAAAAAATGACAAGGATGCCGCCGCCAAATATTTCAAACTTGACATTGACAAACTCGGTTTAATAGAAAAAAGAGCATTAAATCAAGAGTTCTTCAATGAAATTTATCCCGGAAAAGGAATCAACTCAGAAGCCGATTTGAGATCCGCTTTAAAAGAGGAAATTGAAAAATACTGGTCCTCACAAAGCCGCAATCAGCTTCATGACCAGTTGTATCATTTTTTACTTGACAACACCAAAATGGAATTTCCGGAATCTTTTTTAAAGAGATGGTTGCAAACAGGCGGTGAAAAACCTAAAACTGCCGAAGAGGCTGAAAAAGAATATCCCGTATTTATCAATCAACTGAAATGGACTTTAATCAGTGATAAAATAATAATGGATAACAAGCTGGAAGTAAGCCAGGAAGACCTGAAATCTCATATGAGAAATGAGGTAATGGGATATTTTGGTCAAATGGGTATGGGTGAGGACATGAGCTGGCTTGACAGCTACATCGACAGAATGATGAAGGATGAAAAACAGGTGGATGCCGCCTACCGCAGATTGATCACTGAAAAACTGTTTGATTTTGTCGAAAAACAAGTAAAAACCAAAGATAAAAATGTGACAGGAGATGAATTGGTAGCTATGCAGCACAATCATCATCATTAATGCGCATAAGCTTAATTTAACAGTTTTTTGTTGTTTGTTGTTTGGTATATCTATAGATTTGAATCAAATATTTCTCATTCTAATTAAAATTTCTTTCCAAGAATTAAAAAAATTAAATCTATAGTATATGAAAAAAATAACAATAATCTTATCGTTCCTTATTTCAGGAATGACTGTTTTGGCGCAAGAATCAGCAAAAATAGCAGACCAAAACCCCGATTACAAAAAGAGTGAAAATAAATATACAAAGGGGCAGGAAAAAACCCTTCAGGGGATGAATACCACTGAACAAAAGACTTATAAAGCATACGACTGGTCTGAAAATAAAGCTGAAAAAAAACAAGAAAGGGTTGATTTTAGAAGAAAAAAGCAACTGGCGAGAATCAACAATACTAATACTTGCCGCGTTCGGGGTTGCAACAATATGAACAGAAATCATATTCACCGCAATTATTATCGTCCCTGACATTTAGCTTAAAATTATTTTTTTATTTTTTTGCTCCATTCAAAAATTCATTCAAATCAAACCATTCAATATGAAATCTCTAAAATCCTTGTTTTTTTTATTGGTAATAATTTTTTCCATTTCCTGTGCACACAAAGTGACCCGCATTGAGCCAAATCAAACACCTGACATCAGCGGAAAATGGAACAATACGGATAGCAGACTCACTGCTGAAGAAATGACCAAACAGTGCCTTACCGGCGGATGGCTCTCTGAATTTTCTGAAAAGAAAGGTAAAAAGCCTGTAGTGATAGTGGGAATGGTCAGCAATAAAAGTCATGAACACATTGAGGCCGAAACTTTTATCAAAGACCTTGAAAGATCTTTTATCAATACCACAAAAGTGGGCCTGGTTCAAAGTGGAAAGAAAAGAGAGGAGATGAGAGCTGAAAAAGGAGACCAGCAATCAAACGCATCTGTAAGCACCATGAAGAAATTCGGATTGGAAAATGGTGCTGACTTTATTCTTCAAGGTTCTATCAATTCAATCGTAGACGCCTTTAAGAGAAAGAAAACGGTAACCTATCAAATCAATCTCGAATTGACCAACATTGAAACCAATGAAATCGTTTGGATTGGAGACAAGAAGATTGCCAAGTTTGTTGAAAATTAATTGTATTGCTGACAATTTTGATTTTGATTCCTGAAGATGACTGATTGCATGAAAAAGAAAAGAAATTTCAATTGGGCATTGATGCTTTTGCTGTCAATGCCCTTTTTATTTTCATGTGCATCCTACAACCAGATTATGGTTGACTATTATGGTAATATCAAATCCGGCAACTACGAAAAAGCCTCAGGAATTTTAAACAAGAGCAGACTTTTAAAGAAGAAAAGAAATAAGTTGTTGTATAATTTTGAAAATGGCCGCGTACGTTTTCTGGCAAATGATTACAAAAAAAGCAATGAGTTTCTGAATGAGGCCGATGACCTGCTGGAATCCAACTTTAAAACCGGAAAGGATGTTGCGCTGAGCAATATGCTAAATCCAATGATGGAAACATACAGGGGTGAAGAATTCGAAAAGTTTCTGGTTCATTTTTACAAGGCATTGAACTATGCGGCATTGGACAAGCAGGAAGATGCTTTGGTGGAGGCAAGGAGAATCTCACTGACATCCAACAGGTTGAATGATAAAGTAAAAAACAACAAAAACAGATACTATGCCGATGGTTTTTCCCTGAATTTCCAAGGGATTCTTTATGAAATGTCAGGCGATTACAACAACGCATTTATTGCATATAGAAATGCGGCTGATATTTATCTCAACAGAAAAAATAATTATTACGGAGTATCTGCACCTGAACAATTGAAATATGACTTGATCAATTCTGCCGAAAAAATGGGTTTTACTGATGTTGTTTCAGCATATGAAGCTAAGTTTAACAAAACAATTGACAACAAAGGCAACAGCGAAAGGGAGTTGATATTGTTTTTGGAAGAAGGAAATGCACCTGTAAAAACAGAAACAAGCATTACAATTTTATCTTCCAATGGTCGGGTTACCTACCAGTATGTAGATCAATTCGGGGTATTTCATTCAGAACCATTTGACTATGGAAGTAATGGTATCAGCGCTTCAAAGCTGTCGGATTTAAGGACAATAAAAATCGCATTGCCTTCCTACAGAATCGTTTATCCCCGTTCTTCTGCAATCACTGTGAAATTGAATGAAATTGAGTATCATCCTGAAATTGCACAGGATCTGAATACCCTTTCATTATCGATATTACAGGAAAGATTTTTATCAGATCTTGGTAAAGCAGTACTTCGATATATTGTTAAACATTCAGTAGAAAAAAGTTCGGATAAATTGGCAACCAGTATCGCTGAAAAAAAGAAAAAATCCACTGATACTGATTCTGAAAAAGAGAAAAAAGAAGAAAATGCAAAACTTGTTGGTGATGCGGTTGGATTTTTAGTGGGTTTAACCAATACTGTTACTGAAAAAGCGGATACCAGAAGCTGGATGAGCCTTCCGGCTTATATTCATTATGTCAGACTTCCGCTTAAGGAAGGAAATAATGTGATCAACATCAACTTCAAAGGAATTGAAAAAACGATTCAAATTGATGGCAAAAAAGGAATTCAGTTGAAGAGCCTGAATTTATAACCTGATTGCTTCTCCGGTATTATCAAAAAAATGAAATTCAGTCAGACTATAGCTGGTATCAGCCAAAATCTTGATTTTTTGTTTGAATTTCCAACTCCATTTCGTTCTTCTTGAAATAAATCCACAAGTAAGATAGGTATACATGATGGGATGAACAGCAATTGTGAGCCCCTTGTGTTTTTGCATGATCAGGTATTCGAGATTTTTTAAAATCTCATCTTCAAAAATAAGCGTAGAAGAAACTTTACCTGAACCCTCACAACTCGGACAAACCTCACTAGTATTTATGTTCATTTCTGGCCTCATTCTTTGTCTGGTTATCTGCATCAAACCAAACTTTGAAATGGCCAACACGGCATGCTTTGCTCTGTCTGTTTTCATGAGTTCTTCCATCGCGTCTGCCAGTTTCTTTTTGTTGTCCATCAGCTTCATGTCTATGAAATCAACCACAATGATGCCTCCAAGATCCCTAAGACGAAGTTGTCTTGCTATTTCAGCAGCAGCTTCCAGATTTGTTTCCAATGCATTTTCTTCCTGATTGTTGCTGACACTTTTATATCCGCTGTTTACATCAATAACGTGCAGTGCTTCTGTATGTTCGATTATCAGATATGCACCACTTGGAAGGTTCACTGTTTTTCCAAATGAAGCCTTTATTTGTTTTGTAACAGCATTGGTATCGAATACAGGGGAACTATTATTGTAAAAAGAAAGTATATCGGTTTTATCAGGTGCTATTCTCTGTATGTAAGATTTTATTTCCTGAAAAATTGCTTTGTCGTTTACTATAATTCGATTGAAATCCGCATTCAGCAAATCACGCAAAATACTATGGGTTTTGGCCTGCTCGCTCAATATCCTTGATGGAGCAACAGCACCCCTCATATTTTTTTGGATGGTTTTCCAGGTATTTTCCAAACTGATTAAATCTTCATGCAGTTCTGCGGTGTTCTTTCCTTCAGCAGCTGTGCGGACGATGACACCAAGATTTTTGGGTTTAACTGCCTCAATTATTTTTTGCAACCTCTTTCTCTCTTCTGAGGAATGAATTTTTCTCGAAACAGCCACTACATTGGAAAAAGGAGTAACCACTACAAATCTTCCGGGTAAGGAAAGCTCACAGGTAAGTCTGGGGCCTTTTGCTGCAATAGGCTCTTTTAAAATTTGGACAAGTATATTGGGCTTGCCCGTTAGAATTTCGTTGATGGTGCCTGTTTTTACAATCTCAGGTTCAACTTTAAATCTGGAGAAATCAAAGGAGCCGTGGGGACTCTGATTAATGGAAAGATTAGTAAATTTAAGAACAGATCTGATGTAAGGACTTAAATCTGTATAGTGAAGAAACCCGTCTTTTTCGAATCCAACATCCACAAAAGCAGCATTCATTCCTGGAATCAGCTTTTTCACTTTGCCGAGATAAATGTCTCCAACAGAAAAATTAGCATCAGCTTTTTCACTGTGCAATTCCACCAGCTTCTTGTCTTCCAATAAGGCAATGTCAACACCCTGCGGATTGACATTGATAATTAATTCCTTGGTCAATTGATTCTTTTTGCAAAGAGACCATTATGCATCACGATAGGAAGTATTGTACAAACTTCTGTAACATCCAAAACTTCAGATGATACTACGAGTTTAGAGCCAATCATTAAAATAATTGAAGTGAGCAATTCCCCGAAAATACAACGGGAGAATAAAATAGCTATTCAATGTTTGACAAACAAAAAGTTTGACTGAATAACAGAATCATTATTTTTTCTTATGACGGTTCTTTCTTAAACGCTTTTTACGCTTATGAGTAGCGATTTTATGACGTTTTCTCTTTTTACCACAAGGCATAACCTAGTCTTTTTTGTTATAAATATTATTAAATTTCTTTTGCTTTTATTTATCGGAGTTGATTGATTCTATCATCAACCTCTTTGGTATAATGTTCATCATTGGCCAATCGTTTGCTGATCTGATACCATTTGATGGCATCCTCTTTCATTCCCTTGGCAGCGTATGTATCTGCCAGAAAAGCAATGGCTTCTAAATTGGCTGGTTCCTTTTCCACCACTTTCAAAAGTCGGGCAATTGCTTTATCGTATTGACCAGAAATAAAACCACCAATTCCAAGAACTAATTGTGCTTTCATATTATTGGAATCTTTTCTAACAACTCCCAGCAATTCCTGAACACCTTTCATTGTTTGTTGAGGATCACCGTTTCTACCCTTTCCAAATATGTAACAACTACCCAACCCTATTCTTAAATCATCGTTCGAAGGATTCAAATCAATTGCTTTTTCAAAAAATCCAATCGCTTCGGAAGATTCCCACTCAATTTTTGCGTTATCCTGCTCTGACCTGAGGGCATCTAAAAATAATCGGGCTGCGAAGGTGAGGTTTTTTTCTGAATTATCCAACTTTGCCGCTTCAGAAATGAAATATAAATAAGCTTCTGGCAATAAAACACTGTCTTTGTAATAGTTCGCCAGTGCAAACAAGGCATTCACCTTTTGGGGTAAATCTGCGTTTTCATCTATTTTCTTTTCCAGGTTGGAAATAGTTTTTTGGATAGACTCAGATTGTTTATTTTTTTCTGAATTTATAAATAGCTGAATATTAAATGATTGTGGCTTATTTAAATTCTCAGAATTAACAACTGATTTGCTGGTAGTGGTCTTTCCAAAATAAAACAACAAGAGAACAGCCAATATGCCTATGGCGGAAATTAGTAATTTATTTTTCATTTATTTGCTCCTGAGGATAATCTTTGTGCAAAGTTAATCTATTCATCGTCTTCTTCATTCACTTCCGGAGCTTCTTTAATATTGGTGGAAAATTTTATTTCATGAACAAACTCCTTTGCAGGTTTGAATGCCGGAATAAAGTGTTCAGGAATAGCTACAGATATATTTTTCTTTATGTTTCTTCCAACTTTTGCTGCTCTTTTTTTAATTATGAAACTCCCAAACCCACGTATATAAAGGTTTTCACCATTTGCCAATGAATTTTTAATTTCGCGAATCATTTTTTCAATTGTGACCATTACATCGACTTTTTGAATGCCAGTATCCGCCGAAATTTTATTTATTAAATCTGCTTTTCTCATATACGTCTAATTTGGAAAGTAAGATACAAAATAATATTAAAAAATAAAAATTAAGTTAGTGATTATCAATAGGTTTGTGATATAATTGTTTAAACATGACAAAAAAGACCTCCAATAATTATATTTTTTTTACAAAAAAACTATTGGAATGGAATCAATTTTACAACAATCGGTCGATGCCCTGGAAATATGAAAAGGATCCCTATAAAATCTGGATCAGCGAGATAATTCTCCAACAAACCCGAGTAGAACAGGGTATTATGTATTATGTTAATTTTATAAATAAATTTCCTGATATTAAAAAACTTGCCTCTGCAACCGAAACTGAGGTCTATAAAATGTGGGAGGGGTTGGGATATTATAGCAGATGCAGAAACCTAATTGCAACTGCAAAACATATTGCAAAAGATATGAATGGAATTTTTCCGAAAAGTTATGCTGAAATACTTTTACTGAAAGGAATTGGTCCTTACACAGCGGCTGCTATTTCCTCATTTGCCTATAACCTTCCATTTGCAGTTGTAGATGGAAACGTAATGAGGGTACTTTCAAGATTTTTGGGCATTTCAACTTCAATAGATTCCACCGAAGGAAAAAAAATATTTCACGAACTGGCAAATGAACTTTTGGATAAAAATAAACCTGCTGTTTACAATCAGGCTATCATGGACTTTGGAGCGACTGTCTGCAAACCTCAGTTGCCGCTTTGTAAAGAGTGTAAAATGGCTGCTAATTGCGTAGCCTACAAGAAAAATAAAGTGAGTGAGTTTCCAGTCAAGGAAAAGAAATTGGTAAAAAAAGAAAGGTGGTTTTATTATTTTATCATATGGCAAAAAGACGCTGTTTGGGTTAAAAAAAGGGACAAGAAGGATATTTGGCTTAACCTTCATGAGTTTTTTCTGGTAGAAAAAAAGTCAAAAACAGCAGCAGAAAAAATAATCAGGTCGGAAGAAATCACAAATGCAATAGGCAAAACTTTCAGGATCAGAAAAATTTCTGAAACATACCGGCAATTATTGACACATCAAAAAATTCACGCTGTTTTTATTGAGATTGAAATGGACAAAAAACCCGCACTCAAGGAGCATTTTAAGGTAAATGAATCAGCAATGAAAAAACTTGCATTTCCTAAAGTAATTAAGGAGTATATCCAAACAATCTGATTCGTTGATATTAATACATCCGATAAATATTTGAATGATTATTTTGTATCTTTATTTTTGCAGTCGTTGTGATTAAATCATTTAATTTACAAAATGGCTTCGTCATTTTTCTATGAAAGGGGTTAACAAGGTAATTTTGGTTGGAAATATTGGCAAAGACCCTGAAATAAATTTCCTGGAGGGAAATATTGCTTTGGCAAGGTTTTCTTTGGCTACTACTGAGCAATTCAAGGACAGATCAGGAAAATTAATTTCACATACTGAGTGGCATTCCATTGTAGCATGGAGAGGATTGGCTGAATTAACACAAAAGTATTTAAGAAAAGGCAGTCTTGTTTATATTGAAGGCAAATTAAAAACAAGAAATCTGGAAGATAAGGCTGGTAACAGCCGTAGCATTACCGAAATCATTGCTGACAATCTGGTGATGCTGGATAAGAAAAATGAAATTTCGCTGACAGATAATGAAATGATCAGCAACAAAATAAATGACCCTTGATTTTGTTAAAGGAAAAAGTTATTTTATCAATTTCCATTTCAATCAGGTCATATTTTTTAATTAAAAACTGAATTTTGGATTATCATTCGGGACTTACATTACTGAAAATTCACCCTCTTTATTTGGGGGCAATCACATCTGCAGGAACAACTGTACTCATCATATCCATTTGTATTTTATTCCTTTTGTCTTTTTTCATAGCCGGTAGTGAAGTTGCATTCTTTTCCCTTTCCAACAAAGACATCAACATTTTAAAAACAAAAAAATTGCCTTCTTACAGAAGGATTGTTGTTTTACTGGAACAGCCCAAAATATTGCTGGCTTCTATGTTGATTGCAAACAGCTTTGTGAATATCGGCATAATACTGATTTCAAATTTGCTGCTGCATGAATGGCTGAGTTATTATGAACTTCCTTTCTGGATAGATTTTTTGATCAAAGTCATCTCTGTTACTTTGTTAATAGTAATATTTGCAGAGATATTGCCCAAAGTATGGGCAACACATCACAATATTTGGTTTGCCTCAAACGCCTCCCTTATTATTGAGATATTAAACAGCCTTTTCTATCGAATCAGCAAAAGACTGGTAAAACTGAGCGACGGTATAGAAGAAAGAGTTTCTTATTCCGGTTCATCCAAACTGGACGACAGCAATTTGGACTACGCCATAGACCTGTTGCCCGAACACGAGGCCACTCCTGAAGAAAAACAGATTTTAAAGGGCATTCGGAAATTCGGAGGCACTTCTGTTAAACAAATTATGCGTACACGCATGGACGTTAGCGGAATTGAGTCCAAACTTGGTTTTTCAGATCTCATAAAACTAACGGAGGAGTTGCATTATTCCAGACTACCCGTTTACAAATCAAACCTTGATGAGATCATTGGCGTACTTCATACTAAAGATTTATTGCCTTACCTTAATGAGGTCGACGAATTCGAGTGGCAAAGTCTGATCAGGCCTCCCTATTTTATCCATGAACAGAAACTGATAAAAGACCTGTTGCAGGAATTCAGAAGTAAAAGAATCCACTTTGCTTTTGTTGTAGATGAATTTGGCGGCACGTCCGGAATTGTAACCATGGAAGACATAATAGAAGAAATTACCGGAGAAATAAAGGATGAATTCGATGAAGAAGATATTATCAATAAAAAAATTGACGATTTCAACTACGTATTCGAGGGCAAAACCATGATCAATGACTTTTGTAAAATAATTGGCATTCCGACTGACAAATTTGAATCCATAAGGGGAGACAGCGATTCTCTTGCCGGACTATTGCTGGAAATTGCCGGAGAATTCCCCGCTTTAAATGAGGCATTCCATCACGAGGAGTTTACTTTTATACCACTTCAGATCAACAAAAACAGAATTGACACCATAAAAGTAGTCATCCAACCTAAAACCCTGAATCAATAGATGTTCTGTACTATCCATATAAAAAGGAGTGTGGTTTTATTGCTTTCAGTATTTTGTTTCATTCAATGCAACTCAGACTATAGTTCAAAAAAAACTGGTTATTTTAAAATACCGCTACCCGAACATAAATACTTGCCATTTAAGGACTCCACATTCCCCTATTCTTTTGAATATCCGGCGTATGCCAATATTATTCAGGACAGTTCTTATTTTGACAGTAAACCCGAAAATGACTACTGGATCAATATTGATTTTCCCCAACTCAATGCAAAAATATTTCTAAGCTACAAAATTGTTGGAGGCAATGCTGTATATAAAATAAAGCAGGCAAATGGTAAATACAAAGACTCTATTGGCATTAATAAATTTGACCTGATGGTCAACGATGCTTTTACACTTACCAATAAAAACGATGTGATTGCTTCTTTTATAAGTGACAGTTTGATGCATACTCCAAACAACATTTCAGGTGTATTTTTTAAAGTTGGCGGAAATGCTGCAACTGCTAAACAGTTTTTTCTTACAGACACTTTTAACCATTTCCTCAGAGGTGCACTATATTTTAATGCAAGTCCTAATGCAGACTCCCTGAAACCTGTTCATGATTTTTTACAAAAAGATATGGAGCATATCATCAATACTTTTAAATGGAATAACAAAAGTTCGGCTAAACAGTAATTTCCGGCATTTTCAGAGTATTTAATTAATTTAATCTTCATTCATCAATCAATTGTAATTTTGCTGCATGATAGCTATTGACAATGTATTACTAAGCGATAAAATTATCAGCGAACAATTTGTTTGCGATTTGAACAAGTGTAAAGGCGGTTGTTGTGTAGATGGAGATGCAGGAGCCCCTTTGGAAAAATCTGAACTGAAAAAAATTGATGGTGTGTTGGAAAAAGTAATGCCTTATCTAAATAAAATCAGTAAGGATGAAATTAAGAAGCAGGGAAATTACGTTTATGACAAAGAGTTTGGCTGGGTTACTCCTACCATCAACAGCAAAGTGTGTGTTTATGGAATCACAGATTCTAATGGGATCGTAAAATGCGGAATTGAACAAGCTTACTTAGATGGTAAGATTGAATGGAAAAAGCCCATTAGTTGTCATCTATTTCCAATCATTACAAAAAACAGCAAAGACGGCGAAACGATTCTGGCAAATTATGAACCCAGAGAAGACAATTGTAAGTCGGCCTGCTCATTGGGGAAAAAATTAAAAATTCCCGTGTATGAATTTCTCAAGGAACCTCTTACAAGAAAGTTTGGAAAGAAATTTTACGAAGCCCTGGAAGCAACTGCAAAGCATATTCAATCAAAAAAATAAAAACAACTCATTATAATGAATAATTTTATCCCTAAAATTTTTAAAATAACTGTAGTGGTTTTTTTATTAAATTCCTGTTCAGTTAACAAAGCCAGCATTGACAATGACCTTAAAAGCTATTTTGACAAATACAATGTTGAAGGGTGTTTTACAATGTTGAACAACTCCGATGGAAGCATTACAGTATACAATATGAATTTGGATACAACCCGCTTCACCCCCGCTGCTACCTTTAAAGTAATGAGCTCGTTGATTGCCTTGCAAACAGGTGTTGTAACTGATGAGAAAATGATTATCAATTCCGAAAACTCAGATTCTATTGAAGTTGGCTTAAACATTGCTGAGGGATTTAAAAAAGACGGCACACCATTTTTTCATGAAGTAGCAAGAAGAATTGGCAAAAAAAACATGCAGAACTGGTTGGACAGCATTTCCTATGGAAACAAAATAACAGAAGGCCCTGTAGATTCCTTTTGGTTTAATAACAAGCTAAAGATATCTCCTGATGAACAACTTGGGCTTTTAAAAAAACTATACTTTGATCAATTGCCTTTTAGAAAATCTGTTCACGAAATAGTCAGGAAATTAATGCTGGAGGAAGACAATAGTGCTTATAAGCTCAGCTATAAATTGGGATTTGCTGAAAACGAATCCAAAGATAAAATCGGATGGGTTATTGGATGGATTGAAGAAAACAGACATGTTTATTTTTTTACGACATTGATAAAATCCAAAAATCCGGATACGGATGTAAAGAAAATACGGCTCGACTTAACAAAAGACATTTTAAAACACTATGGATTTTTTGAAGGTAAAAAGTAATTCTCCAAAATATAGGCTATGCAATCATATTGTTCTTCTATGACTTCTTACAAGAGGCTTCCTACAAGAGTAGTTAAAGTGGGTAATATTTTTATCGGAGGAGCTAATCCTGTAAGGATTCAGACCATGACTACAACGGATACCATGGATACCATGGGTACTGTTGAACAATGTATCAGGTGTATTGAAGCGGGAGCAGAACTGGTTAGAATTACTGCTCCTTCCAAAAAAGAAGCGGAAAATCTTCAGCATATTAAAGATGAACTGCGAAAAAGAGGTTATGCTACGCCGTTAGTAGCGGACATACATTTTACGCCCAATGCAGCAGAAATAGCAGCAAAAATTGTTGAAAAAGTAAGGGTAAACCCCGGCAATTATGTTGACAAAAAGAAATTTGAGCAGATTGAATATTCTGATTCCGAATATGCAGAAGAGATTGAACGTATTCGTGAAAGATTTACCCCTTTGGTTCGTATTTGCAAAGAGCATGGAACTGCAATGAGAATTGGAACCAATCATGGTAGTCTCAGTGACAGAATCATGAGCAGATACGGCGATACTGCCATCGGAATGGTTGAAAGTGCTATGGAATTTCTGCGCATAGCAAGGGGTGAGGACTTCCATAATATTGTATTGAGTATGAAAAGCAGCAATCCACAGGTAATGGTTCATGCCTATCGACTGCTCATTTCACACATGATGAATGAATTTGGGGAATGCTATCCATTGCATCTAGGGGTAACTGAAGCGGGTGATGGAGAAGATGGTCGTATTAAATCAGCAATAGGTATAGGTACTTTACTGGAAGATGGTATTGGTGATACAGTTCGTGTTTCGTTGACAGAAGATCCTGAATTTGAAATTCCTGTTTGTAAACAGTTGATTAATCGTTATCAATATACAGTCAACCAATTACAAAAAAACGATGTACCCGCATTAGGAAAAATACCTTACGATCCTATTAGTTATAAAAGAAGACAATCCTTTTCAATTGAAAATATAGGAGCTGATCATGTCCCTGTTGTAATTGCCGATTATCATAAAAAAAGTTTGATTACCCCAAAGGATTTAGAATCGATTGGTTATACATATAATGAACAAACGGACAAATGGAATATTGCAGACACTGCTGCTGATTATTTTTTTTCACAGAAAGAACCTTCATTCGAACTACCTGGAACATTGAAGGTGATTCTTCCTTATTCAGCCTGGGTTGTCACTTCAAACAAGGGAATTTGTTTTCCAATTTTAAATGAATCTGAATACTTGAATGGTTCATTACAAAAATCAGATAAAATGAATTTTGTAATGATTGATTGTTATTCTGAAGAAACAACCCAAGAACATTTACAGAATTTATTAAGTACAATTAAACTGGATTCTACTGCAGTTATTTGTCTGAGTTCAACCAATAAAAATGCGGTGCAGTCGATTAGGAGAATGTACTCTGAATTGATGCTTCAAAGCATCAATAACCCTGTTATTCAAATTTGCGACAGCAATTTTTCTTCAAAAGAAGAAAGTCTTATCCATTACGCAGTAGAATCCGGGGCACTTTTGATAGATGGATTGGGAGATGGTATTTGTTTAGGTTTCAATTATTCTGACTCAACAATTGACACTCCAAATGATTTCATCAACTCTGTTGCATTTGGAATACTGCAAGCTGCGAGAACCCGAATTTCAAAAACAGAATACATCAGTTGCCCAAGTTGCGGCAGAACGTTATTTGATTTGCAGGAAACAACGGCCAAAATAAGAGCGGTAACCAGTCATTTAAAAGGTGTTAAAATCGCTGTGATGGGCTGCATTGTAAATGGTCCGGGGGAGATGGCAGATGCAGATTTTGGTTATGTGGGCAGTGGTGTTGGAAAAATAACTTTATACAAAGGAAAAGAAGTGGTCAAAAAAAATGTAAACAGCGAAGTCGCTGTTGAAGAACTGATCAATTTACTGAAGGAAAACAACGCATGGGTTGAAACCCAAGGAAACAGTTAGCTGAAAACAGCATAAAAAATGAACACTGACTTTTTAATTATAGGTTCAGGAATTGCAGGCTTGACTTTTGCATTGAAAGTAGCAAATGACTTTCCTGATAAATCAGTTACGATCATCACTAAAACAACCAGTGATGAAACAAACACCAAATATGCGCAAGGCGGCATCGCAGGTGTTATGAACTTCAATGCAGACAGTTTTTCAAAGCATATTCAGGATACATTTATAGCCGGTGACGGTTTGTGCAATCAGGATATTATTGAAGTTGTCGTAAAAGAAGGGGTTGACAGGATAAAAGAAATCATTCAATGGGGTGCTCAATTTGATAAGGACCATTTTGGAGATTTTAAACTTGGAAAAGAAGGTGGACACAGTGAATCAAGAATCTTACATCATAAAGATGTGACAGGAAAGGAAATCGAAAGAACATTGCTGGAGGCAATTAAAAAATGTAGCAATATCCAACTCATCAATCATTGCTTCGTTTTGGATTTGATAACTCAACATCACACAGGTTATTTAGTTACAAAATCAACACCGGATATAGAATGTTATGGCGTCTATGTGCTGAATCTTCTCTCAAAAAAAATTGAAAAAGTCCTTGCAAAAATAACATTGCTGGCAACAGGCGGTAATGGACAAGTATACAGAACCACTACCAATCCCTCCATTGCAACTGGTGATGGTGTGGCCATGGTATACAGGGCAAAGGGCAGAATTGAAAATATGGAGTTCATTCAATTTCATCCCACTGCTTTGTATGAAACAGGTATAAAGGGACATTCGTTTCTCATAACCGAAGCAGTGAGAGGAGATGGAGGCATTTTAAGAAACCAGGAAGGGATGGCATTTATGGAAAAATACGACAATCGAAAAGACCTAGCTCCCAGAGATATTGTTGCAAGAGCCATAGACAATGAAATGAAAATCAACGGAACGGAATTTGTTTATTTGGATTGCAGACACATGGATTTGGAAAATTTCAAAGAACATTTTCCCAATATTTACAAAAAATGCATCAGCGTAGGAATTGATGTTTCCAAAGACATGATTCCTGTTGCACCTGCTGCCCATTATAGTTGCGGAGGAATCAAAACAGATGAATGGGGAAGATCTTCGATAAATAATCTATATGCTACCGGGGAATGTGCCAGTACAGGACTACATGGCGCCAACAGATTGGCAAGCAATTCATTGCTGGAAGCTATGGTTTTTTCTCACAGAAGTTATTTGGATGCATCAGAAAAGATTCATAAAATTGAATTGAAAAACAACATCCCTGACTGGAATGCAGAAGGGACAACCGCTCCGAGAGAAATGATACTCATCACACAAAGTGTAAAAGAACTGAAATTGCTGATGAGCGATTATGTAGGTATAGTTAGAAATAAAGAGCGACTCCACAGAGCAATGAAAAGACTGGATTTGTTACATGAAGAAACAGAAGTTTTATACCACAAAACAGAAGTATCTCCTCAATTATGCGAGTTGAGAAATATGATTACGGTGGCTTATCTGATAGTAAAAAGTGCTGAATTCAGAAAGGAAAGCAGAGGATTGCACTACAATACGGATTTCCCCAACAAAGAAACAATACTTCAAAATACTATATTGTAGGCAATTAATGAGCCTAAGAAAACCAAATGTTTGCATGTAAATTTGTATTATGTATTTTTTAACCTACGGATTGTTATACACCATTTCACTACTTCCAGGTTTTATTTTGTATAGACTGAGTGATTTTGCATATCTATTAATTTACCGGATCATAGGTTACAGAAAAAAAGTTGTGTTTCACAATTTGGAAATAGCCTTTCCGGAAAAATCAGCCTCTGAAAGAAAATCAATTGCAAAAAAGTTTTACAGAAATCTTACAGATACTTTTATAGAAACCATTGCTATGTTGAGTATGTCTGAAAAATCATTTCTTAAAAAGAATAAATTTAATCTTGATGAAGTAATAATGCTGACTAAAAAGGGCAAGAGCATTCAATTTCATTCGGGTCACCAATTTAACTGGGAATACGCAAATTGGGTAATTTCAAAACACATGCCCATTCCCTTTATTGGTGTATATATGAAAATCAGCAATAAAGCCATAGATAAAATCTTCTATAATCTCAGATCAAAAAAAGGAACTGTTTTGGTGGCAACACATGAATTTAAAAACAAAATGCATCAGTTACTGAAACAGCAATATTCAATTGGATTGGCAGCAGATCAAAATCCCGGCAATCCTTCTAATGCATATTGGCTTAATTTTTTCAACAGACCGGCACCTTTCGTCACAGGCCCAGATAAGGGAGGCATTAAAAACAATACCTCTATCGTTTTTGTAAGACTGGAAAAAATTAAAAGAGGGTATTACAAAGTTGTGACAAAAGTGGTTGCAGAAAACGCTGCCGATTTGAAAGAAGGTCAATTAACAAGGTTATACAGAGACTTTCTGGAAGAGAGTATCAAAGCCAACCCTGACAATTACCTTTGGAGCCACAGAAGGTGGAGATGGGAATATGAAGAACGTTTTGCTGATAAATGGATTGATGACAAAAACCCGATTAAGTAATTTTCTTTCGTCAGACAATACTATTTTTCTATCACAGCTTTTTCTTGTTGCTTGATTGCATTCCATCCACCCAACACGTTTCTTACATTGTGAATACCTTGACTTTTCATCAATGAAGTTGCAATTACGCTTCTGTAACCTCCTGCACAATGAACATACAGATTTTGGTTTTCTTCAAACTGGGCAATTTCAGCAATATCTATCATATCCTGTAACGGAAGATTTAATGCGTTAGCCAGGTGTCCTTCTTCAAATTCAGACTCTTTTCTAACATCCACTACCTGCAAATTTGGATCAAATGGAATATCCATCATTAATTCATCCGCCTCCACATCTATTATGATATCAATCGGCTCTCCGGCATTGTGCCATGACTCAAAGCCACCTTTCAAACATCCTTGCATTTTATCAAAACCAACCCTGGACAATCGTATAACAGATTCACTTTCTTTTCCATTTTCAGTAACAAGAATTATGGGTTTTTCAAAAGAAAGTAAATTTCCTGCCCATTCAGCAAATCTTCCTTCTAATCCTATTGAAACAGAACCAGGAATAAACCCCTTTGTAAAAATTTCCGCCGGTCTCGTATCAAGAATGATACAACCCTCATTGATTTTATCTTTAAACTTTTGCAATGATAATGGTTGAGTACCTCGATCCAATATTTCATCGACATTATCATAACCTGATTGATTTATTTTGGCATTGATTGCAAAATAAACCGGTGCTGCAGCCAGTCCTGATGTAACAGCTTCCACAAATTCTTCCTTGGATTTCAGTTGCAAAGCATAATTGGTTTTTTTCTGTTCGCCAATGTTGCTGAAAGTATTAGGACCCAAACTTTTACCGCAACTGCTGCCCGGTCCGTGAGCAGGATATACAAGAATGTGGTCTTCCAGTGGTAATATTTTATTTTGCATCGTTTCGAACATGATACCCGCCAATTCTTCACTACTCATGTTACCGCTGCTTAAATCCGGTCGACCGACATCTCCAACAAATAAAGTATCTCCTGTAAAAATCGCATGCGGCTTTTTGTTTTCATCGTACAATAAATAACAGGTACTCTCCAAAGTATGTCCAGGCGTGTGCATTACTTCAAAAGTTAAATCACCTATTTTAAAAGTTTCTCCATCCTTGGCAACAACAATCTCATAATTTGTTTTTGCTCCCGGCCCATAAATTATGGGCGCACCGGTTATCTTTCCTAAATCAACGTGTCCACTTACAAAATCAGCATGAAAATGAGTTTCAAATACATATTTTATTTGGGCATTTCTTTCTTTTGCATGTTGTACATATACCTCAATATCCCTCAAAGGATCTATAATGACTGCTTCTCCTCTGCTTTCAATATAATAGGCAGCCTCACTTAGACAATTGGTATAAAATTGTTTGATGTACATAATGCTTATTTTTTGGCAAATATAAAAAACGGCTGCCAATGGCAACCGTTTTCATTAAAATCAAATGAAGAATATCTTAGTCAACTAATTCTGAAACAAATTTCTTGATTTCATCAATTCTTTTGTGATTAACTGTGTAGTGAATAAACTTACCATCACGCTGAGTAATTACGATTCCTGCACGTCTTAAAATAGCCAGATGTTGAGAAGCAACTGACTGTTCAATACGAAGTTTTACATAAATCTCAGTAACAGTTATTCTCTTTTCAGTATCTATTAATCCCAAAATTTGCTGACGAAGTTTGTGGTTTAATGCCCTTAAAACCAGGGCTGCTTTTTTTAAACTGTAAAGATTGAATTTTAAAGTGGTTGATGCTCCCAATGGAGTTTCAACGTTTTGTTCTTTTGTTTGGTTTTGAACTGACATAGGTTTTAAATTTTAAATTGTTTATTTATTTGTAGTGCAAATTTAAAGCATTTCTGCAAAAAAAATAATATTTGAACTATTATTTATTAAATTCTGTAGTTATTATACTACTTAGCGTCAAAAATTAACATAATTTTTAATGTAATTAGGTTCAGCATCTGTCAGTTTGCTGAAGTTTGAGTTAAGAAAGGCATTATTGGCCAGTTCGCTTAATGACAAAGGCAAGTCGTTTAATGACAGAAAAGCTGCGTTGGTGTTATTTGGAATATCAATAAACTTTAATGACCCGTTACCTGAGAAGCAGATTTTTTGTTTCTTCAATTCTTGTTGAAAAGAATCCGAATGAAGGATCATTGCCTGAGGCTGAAGCCGAATATTCAATTCAAAATCATACAATGCAGTATAAACTTCCATTCTTCTTGCATCAACCATTGGGCAATATAATGAATCAGTTGACTTTACACTTCGGTACATATCATAGGCAATCATTTTGAGTGTACTGATTTTAATAAATGGCTTATTCAATGCATAACACAACCCAATTGCTGTAGACATTCCAACACGCAATCCGGTATAAGATCCAGGACCCTCTGAAACTGCAACTGCAGATAATTCATCCAATCTAATACCAGTATCCTGCATCAATTCCTTTATGGCATTATGAACAAAACCTGCATGCTCTTTTTGATTGGTATTGGTCTTTGTTGCCATTGGAACACCATCTCTTGCAATGGTAACAAATGCAACATCCATTGAAGTATCTATGTTTAATATTGACTTCATTTTTTAAGGGCTTCTAATTCAAGCAATGCTGCCGGTTGATATCTTTTATCTGAAACACTTAGTATTTTCAGTAATTCGTAAATATTATTGATTCCGATTTCTCTTCCCCATTCAAATGGCCCTTTGGGATAGTTTGTTCCAAGCTTCATGGCAATGTCAATCTCCTCTTCTGTACTTACTTTTTCTTGTTTTGCAAAATACGCTTCATTTACAATCATTGAAATGACTCTTGGAGAGATAAATCCAGGTTCGTCTGAAAGAACAGCTTGCTTTTTATTCAATTTCTGTAGCACTGTTTCTGCAGCAGCATTTATTTTTCCAGACAGCTCCCAAGTATTTCTTTTGATAAACCCATTCCATCCATTGAATCTGATGATATTTTGCTTTTGATTATAGTCTTGCAGCTTATGGGTAACGCTATTTATAAAAATTGGCTTACTGTCATTTGAATAAGATTTCCTGCCCGCATTGTCCATCAGATTAAAATAGGCATCTGCATTTTCATCATTATCAAATGAACTAAAATCAGCTGCTTTCAACCAATCAATGTCCGATGACAACTCCGACAGTTCCAAAAATGAATTTTCATTTCCCAATACCAAAATCCGCATTTTGCTATTTTTTAGCAAAAATAGGTGCTTGAATAGGATATATTTGCATTCAGTAAAAAAATACCATGGAAAAAGAAATTGTAAATACAGAAAATGCCCCCGCGCCGATAGGCCCCTATAATCAAGCTGTCATCGCAGGCAATATGCTATTCATATCAGGTCAAATAGCTTTGATGCCTGGAACTGAAAATTTGATTAATACAAGCATCAAGGAAGAAACAGAGCAAGTGATGCAAAATCTTCAGTCAATTTTAACAGCATCAGGTGCGACATTTAATCAGGTTGTAAAAACAACCATTTTTTTAAGTGGTATGGAACATTTTTCTGCAGTAAATGAGGTTTACGGAAAATACTTTACCGGAGATTATCCTGCAAGAGAAACCGTAGCTGTGAAAGGACTTCCAAGAAATGTGAATGTTGAAATAAGTATGATTGCCGCCTTATAGTATGATTATCATTACCGCCCCAGTTCATCCGATAATACCTGAAACACTTTCAGAAAAAGGAATAGCATTCAATTATGTACCGAATGCGAATTACGAAACATTGCAATCCCAAATCAAAAATGCTACTGGGCTGATAGTTGCTACCAGGATAAAAATAGACAAAGGTCTGATTGATGTTGCTCCTAAATTAAAATGGATAGGAAGGCTTGGTTCCGGAATGGAGCACATAGACACTGATTATGCAAATTCAAAAAATATAACTTGTATAAGCAGTCCAGAAGGAAACCGCAATGCAGTAGCAGAACACACATTAGGATTGCTAATATGTCTGATGCGTAATATATTTATAAGTTGCACTCAGGTAAAAAACAGTATTTGGCACAGAGAAGAAAACAGGGGGTATGAACTGAGTGGAAAAACAATCGGCATCATAGGATTCGGAAATACAGGATCTGCTTTCGCAAAATTACTTTCTTCTTTCAACGTAAAAATATTAGCGTACGATAAATACAAATTTGGTTTTGGGCATGAACAAGTAATTGAATCTTCCCTGGAAAAAATAAAAAAAGAAGCTGATATTATTAGTTTTCATTTGCCTCTGACTGAAGAAACAAAACATATTGCCAACGGCGATTTTTTCAAAAGTCTTAAAAAAAATCCTTACATACTCAATACTTCAAGGGGAGGGATAGTGGATACAAAAGAACTCTCCGAAGCAGTTAAAAATGACCTGATAAAAGGGGCTGCACTTGATGTTCTGGAAAATGAAAACCTCTCGGAATTTACGGAAAGTGAACGGGTCGATTTTAGTTTTCTTTCCTCTTCTGAAAGAGTGCTGCTGACACCTCATATTGCAGGATATTCATTTGAAGCAACCTATCAAATGAGCGCAGTTTTATTAAAAAAAATTGAACCATTCTTGAAGTGATATTTTGAGCTTTTGTGTATATTTGTGTACTTGCAACGCTTTAGACAGTCTGGAGCGTTGTATTTTTTTATTATATCCCGAAAATGATTTTTTATGGCTGAAACCAATTACGTTACACAGGATACTTTTGAAAAGATGAAGGCTGAACTGCACACTTTAAAAAGTGTTGACAGACCTGCAGCAAGCAAAGCAATTGCAGAAGCCAGGGAAAAAGGCGACTTGAAAGAAAATGCTGAATACGATGCTGCAAAAGAAGCTCAGGGAATCCTGGAAGCAAAAATAAAATATCTTGAAGGTGTAATAGCAACAGCTAGAATTTTGGATGAGTCCAGTATAGACTCATCAAGAGTAAGTATTCTTACTAAAGTTACTGCTACAAATATGAGTACCAATAAAACAGTAACGTATCAGATTGTTTCTGAAAAAGAAGCAAGTCTGAAAGATGGTAAAATTTCAGTGACTTCACCCATAGGAAAGGGGCTTTTAGGAAAAGTGGTGGGTGAAATAGCCGAAGTAAATGTTCCTGCCGGAATCCTAAAATTCAGGATTGAAAAAATAAGTGTTTAAACATAACTCATGACTATTTTTTCAAAAATCATTGCCGGAGAAATTCCTTCTTATAAAATTGCAGAAGATAATCATTTCTTTGCTTTTCTGGACATATTCCCGCTGGTAAAAGGTCATGTTTTGATTGTTCCAAAAATTGAAATTGATAAAATATTTGATTTGCCCGAAAACTACCTGAGCAATATGCTCCTTTTTGCCCAACCGATTGCGAAATCAATTGAAAAATCATTTGATTGTATGCGTTGCGGCATCAGTGTAATCGGCCTTGAAGTGCCTCATGCTCATATGCATTTGTTACCCATCAACAAAGCCGATGACCTGAATTTTACAAAAGCCAAACTTAGCCTTAGCGCAGAAGAATTGAAAGAAATTCAACAATTGATTGTTACGAATCTGAATTGATTATTTTTTTTGTCTTTGCGGATTTTTTGCAATGAAATCCTTCCATCCCTTCATATTACCCTTTGAATTATTAAAAATGTTTTTTTGCTGAAAGTAATGACATACGGCAACTGCAAGCGCATCGGTTGCATCCATATGCTTGGGGGATTCGCTAAAAAGTAATATTTGCTGCAACATCTTCATCACCTGTTCTTTATCTGCATTTCCATTTCCTGTGATCGATTGCTTTACTTTTTTGGGGGAATATTCGGTTATGCTGATACCCGATTGCATTGCCGCTGCAATAGCTACGCCCTGCGCACGACCCAGCTTGAGCATACTTTGAACATTCTTACCAAAGAATGGGGCTTCAATCGCAAAACTTGAAGGTTTAAAAGTATTTATTAGTGTGGTGATTTTGTCGTGTATTTTTTCGAGTCTTTCGTATGGGTCTACTTTTGAAGCAAATTTTAATACACCCATATCCAGCAATTGGATTCCGGAGGAATTAACTTCAATCAATCCAAAACCCATGACAATGGTTCCGGGATCAATGCCTAGTATTATTTTTGATGCTTTTTGCAAGGACAGACTTAATTTTACTAAAAATATTATTTGAACAAAAGTATTAAAATATCACTCAATTATTTCTTAGGCCCAATACTCTTTGTTCTTTTGTCCTATAGTCTCTATAATCAAATTACTCAACAAGATAATCTTCATTCTAGTTGGCAGGAGATAAAAAAAAGCTGGGAATCTCCTTTTTTTTGGCTAGTATTTTTTTTGATGTCAATTAACTGGGGCTTGGAAACAATCAAATGGAGGGTAATGATGAAACCACTTGAAAACATCCCTTATTATATTGCATTAAAAGGAGTGCTGGCAGGTTGCAGCGTAACAATGTTAACCCCAAATCGCGTTGGAGAATACGGAGGCCGCATTTTGTTTGTTGCAAAAAAAAACAGAATACAAGCAATTTCAGTTTCAATTTTAAGTGGATTGAGTCAATTGACCATTACTGTTTTAATTGGTTGCATGGGAATGTTATTTCTGAAATTCACTCTGAATGAAAATCAGCAGTTGAAAATAATGACCAATAATCTGATGATTGGAGTCAGCGTTACAATTTGCATTTTTTTGCTCGTGCTTTTTTTTTATATCAGAACATTTGTGAAAATTTTGAAAAAATGGTCAATATTCGATAAAACAATTAAACATATTTCAACCGTAACTCTATATTCAAAAAAAGAATTGTTAAGAATTTTGTTTTTGTCTTTACTCAGATATATGGTTTTTATATTGCAGTATGTCTTTATTTTGAGAGTGATGCACGTATTGATAGACCCTTTAATGTGCGTTGGTTTAATTTCAATCTTTTACCTGATGCTTGCTTTGGCACCCACAATTGGTTTGATTGAACTTCCTGTAAGGGCAACTGCAGCTGGAATGATTTTGGGCATGTTCTCCCAAAATATGCTTGGTATTCAGGCCGCAGTATTTTTAATCTGGTTGATAAACCTAGTCATACCTGCTATTCTGGGAAGTTTTTTTGTTTTTAAAAATAAAGTGTAAATAAATGAATGCTATTAAATTCCTTTTTATTTTAAGCGGATTGCTGATTCCATTTAATAAAAATAATGACGGGGAATTTTGCGGAATCAAAAACACTTCGTTCTCGGCAGGAGAAGTCGTAAACATGACTGTGTATTACAGTACCCTTGGCGCATACATTGGAGCAGGCGAAGCGACTTTCACTACCACTTTGGAGCGTTTCAATGGAAAAACAGTATATCATGCGGTTGGAGTTGGGAAAACATTTCCATTTTTCGATAACTTTTTTAAAGTAAGAGACAGATATGAAAGCTATATAGACACTGCCACTTTGAAACCATTTAAATTCATAAGAAATGTGGATGAAGGAGGGCATAAAATTTACAACAACGTCACTTTCAATCAAACGGCCAATACAGCTGTAAGCACAAACGGTGTATTTAAAATAACAGACTGCATGCAAGATGTGGTAAGTGCGGTTTACTATGCCCGAAATATCAATTTTGAAAAATACAAGACTGGCGATAAAATTCCATTCGATATGTTTTTGGATGATGAAATATATCACCTCTATATTAGATTGATGGGAAGAGAAAAAATAAAAACAAAATACGGTAAATTCAAAGCAATCAAATTCAAGCCTCTATTAATAAAGGGAACCATTTTTGAAGGTGGAGAAAATATGACAGTTTGGGTAAGTGATGACCCCAATCACTTGCTTTTGCGGGTTGAAAGCCCCATTACAGTGGGAAGTATAAAGGTTGACATGATGGGCTATCAAAATTTGAGATACCCATTGAGCTCTTTGATCAGTTTTCGCTGATTTGTTTATAAATCACTCATATTGAAGCAGTCTTTCGAGCGAATACCCTTTTCCGTCAGTTGCAAAGTGCAACATTCGATTGCAGGGTCATGTTCAAAAAACAAAATAAACTCTTTTTGAAGGGCTTCAGTTAAAAAAGATTTTTTTTCATTTAAAGTTGTCAACGGAAACATATCGTAAGCCATAACATAAGGTATAGGTAAATGGCCGACGGATGGAAGTAAATCTGCCATAAAAACGATGGTTTTGCCTTTATAATTTATTTTTGGAAGCATCATGGCGTCCGTATGCCCAAAGGCATGAATAAGCTCAATATTTTGTGAAAAAAATCCCGTATTTGAATCTGTAAGTTTCAATTGGCCGCTTTCCTCTATGGGAAGTATGTTGTCTTTTAAAAATGATGCCTTTTCTCTTTCATTGGGTTGCGTAGCCCATTTCCAGTGCCTTTCATTACTCCAGTAAGTTGCATTTCTGAAAGCGGGAACAAGTTTATCCCCTTCCCTTACTATACTTCCACCACAATGATCGAAATGAAGATGAGTGAGGATTACATCTGTTATGTCCTCTCTGCCGAAACCATATTTGGACAAAGATTTTTCAAGGGTGTCCTCTCCATGTAGATAATAATGGCCGAAAAATTTTTCATCCTGTTTATCTCCTATTCCGTTGTCAATAAGGATCAGTCTGTTACCGTCCTCAATCAACAAACACCTCATTGCCCAGGTACACATATTGTTGTTGTCAGCAGGATTAATTTTATTCCAAATGGTTTTAGGTACTACACCAAACATAGCGCCTCCATCAAGTTTGAAATTTCCGGTATTGATAGTATATAATTTCATCCATTTAAAAATTTAGGATTAAGCTTTATCATAAGACATTGTACTGCTTTTTTTCTTTTGCTCCGCAAATATCAATCCGATCAATCCAATAATAAAGAACACAACGAGTACCAATACTGAATTTCGCTGAGATCCAGTTATTTCGGTAATATACCCAAAGCTGAACATGCCTATAACAATGGCTATTTTTTCAGTTACATCAAAGAAACTGAAAAAAGAAGCCGTATCATTGGTTGATGGCATTATTTTGCTGTATGTACTTCTGCTAAGACTTTGAATACCGCCCATTACAAATCCAACACAGACGGCAAGAACATAAAATTGCATGATGCCTTTTTCAGGCAACAAATAACCTGCAATGCACAATAAAATCCATACTGCAACACAAAACATCAGTGACTTGAAGTTGCCAATCAGAGAAGATAATTTCGATATCAGGAATGCACCCGGAATTGCTATTAGCTGAATAATCAAAATTGCAATAATCAGATTTGAAGTAGGAATCTGCAATTCACTTTTACCATAAAGTGTTGCTGCAAGCATGACAGTTTGAACACCCATATTATAAAAGAAAAAAGAGAATAAAAATCGCTTCAGTACGGAAAGTCGTTTTATCTGTTGCCAAACTTTTATCAACTCAGCATACCCATTAAGCAATATATTGCTGCGATTTCCTGAGCCATTCTTTATGTTTCCTTTGGGCAACCTGCTTAGTGAAAATTGTCCAAAACTCCACCACCAAATTCCGACCAATAAAAAAGACAATCTGAATTGAATCGTGGATTGTTCTGTTCCTCCAATGAGTTCGGGGTTAAAAACAAACACAAAACAAATGATCTGCAAAATTACACTTCCAAAATACCCCATTGCGAACCCCTTGGCGCTTATTCTATCCCTGTCATTAGGGGCAGCAATTTCAGGCAAATAAGAATTATAAAACACCAAACTGCTCCAGAAACCTATACAGGCAATTATCATACATAAAATACCCAATTCAAGTTGGCTGCTGTTTTTAAAAAAAAAGAGGCCTGCGCAGGCGATGCTGCCAATGGTCAGAAAAAAATGCATGAATTTCTTTTTGTTCCCTTTATAGTCTGCAATCGAAGAAAGCAAAGGCGACATTATTGCAACAACCAAAAAAGCAAAAGCTAGCGCATAATTGTATAATGCAGTATTTAAGTACTCTCTCCCAAGAAATGTGACATATGAGTTTCCTGAATCATCGGTTCTCTGCTTTGTGGTAAATTCAAAGTAGGCAGGAAATATGGTGGAGGTGATGACCAGATTGTAGACTGAATTTGCCCAGTCGTACATCGCCCATCCATTGATTACTTTTTTGGGTGCTGTTTGCATGTATTAGCATTTGTGTGGTTTAACATCTAACTGGTACCTATATTTTAATGTGACCTGTTTGAATCAGCAACAATAAAATCAATCCCAAAGCAATTCTGTAATAACCCCATATTTTGAATCCGTGTTTTTGTAAAAATTGTATAAAAAATTTTATGGCAAGCATTGCAACCAAAAAGGCAACAAAATTTCCAATCATTAACTGCTTGATTTCATTCGCCGAAAATCCGCCATTTTCCTGATTGAATTTATACAGCTTGTACACTGTAGCTGCGAGCATGGTTGGAACGGCCAAAAAAAATGAAAACTCAGCTGCTGCTGCTCTCGTTAACTTCAGGCTCATTCCTCCTATTATAGAAGCAGCACTCCTGCTCAAACCAGGGAATAGTATGGCCAAACACTGAAAAAATCCAATTAGCAACGCCTTGAAAAAACTAATTTTTTCTTCGGAATCTATGGTATGTTTTTTAAAAACATTTTCTATAAATAAAAATACAACACCACCCCCAATCATAATACAGGAAATAACAACAGGCTTTTCAAGAACAGAATCGATTCTTTCACTCAACAATTTACCTACAATCAAAGCAGGTATAACTGCAATAAAAAGTTTGGCATAAAATTGCCAATCGTTAAAATTTAAGAATTTTTTCCAATAGAGAACAACTACTGAAAGTATGGCACCAAGCTGAATGGCAACGGTAAATACTAAAGAAAATTGATTTTCATTATGAATACCCAACAAGTTTTCTGTTATCCTCATATGTGCTGTAGAGGAAATAGGTAAAAACTCGGTTAGGCCCTCTACAATTCCGATGATTACAGACTGAATAGTATTCATAAAAACTGAAGTTAAAAAAAAAGCGAAGCATTTCTACTTCGCAAAATAAGTCAAGATTCTTTTTAATTATTTATTAATGGATGGTTTTTTCATTATAGCTACGATTTCAATGATGAAACCTGCAACAATTAGAATAGGTGCAACTGTTATTCTTTGGGTGCTGTAAATTTCATTGGGATTGAACTCATTTGGATTAGCACTTCTTCCTCCTGCCATCAGAAAAAATCCTGCTGCCAGTAATAACAAACCAATCAACATCCAAATGTAATTTTCTTTTCCAAACAGGTGTTGTTTTGCTTCAAATTCTTTTTTTTCCTTTAACATAACAAAATAATTTACTAGAGTGTTCTTTTTTTCTTAAAAACAAACGATTCGTATCAAAATTTTCAATTGCTTGAAAGATTCAGCAATTTTAGAGTTGACACTGATCATTTGCAATATACTATTTTTATTTCAGTTTAGGTATGAATTTATTTTGATAGTTATTGAAAATTATATCCCACTTGTTAATATAGGTCATCCAGTTTCATTTTCAAATATTTTATGACAGCTCTGTGAGTGCTGGCAAGTGATATTACAATACCTAACATAATAATGATGAAAAACAAAAGAAACAAACCATTGTTGTCGTGAAGAATTTTAAAATCGGGTAAAAAACTCTCAATTAAAATAACTGTACCCCAAATGGCAATGATTGCGAAAATAGCTGCTATCAAACCATTGATTATTGCCCTTTTGTTGATTGGCTTTGATATGAATCCTCTGGTCGCCCCTACCATCTGCATGGTTTTTATTAAAAAACGGTTGCTGTACATCGCCAGCCTGATGGTATTATCGATTGAAAATACCACCAATACGGTAAGGAGAACAGCTACAATCAAAAAGACAAATCCGGCAATCCTGACATAGTTGCTGACTTTTGCAACTGTTTCTGTGGGGAACTGAAATTCAGCTATCACACCGGGGAAATTACTCTGTAAAATATTTGAAAGCGCATCAAGACTGTCTTGATTTACATAATTTGCCTTTACATAAAAATCGATGCTTTCCGGAAGTGGATTGTTTTTTAAAAAGGCCTTCCATGTTGTGTCATTTTCAATATTCCATCTCTGAATAGCTTTTTCTTTGGTTACATATTCCACCTTATTTGTATAAGGAATACCCTGAATAAACATAACGAGGCTGTCGATCCGCTTGACCGACGCATCTCTATTCAAATAAGTATGTACCTGTATATTCTCTTTAAAATAGTCTCCGGTTTTTCTGAGGTTTAGAAAAAACCATCCTACGATTCCGAATAAAAACAGCACTAAAGCAATACCTATGATTGCATAGGCATAAGAGGGTTTGCTTTTTTTAGCAGATGCTTTTCCAAATTGAGCCATACAAGAATTTTTGTAAACTGATAATCAACCACAGTGCACAAAAGTAATAGATTTTAAGCGCTTTACTTTACTTTTGTACACGTCAAAAATTGCAAAATTGTTAAAATCTTTAGTAATAAACAATTGGCACTGATTTATAAAATTGAATTTACAAAAACCACATCAACACAAGCGGGTATAAAATGGAATATAATTTCTGTGAAATAGAAAAAAAGTGGAGACAATATTGGTCAGAAAACAAGGTTTACAAAATAAACAATGAGTCCACAAAGCCACCTTGTTATGTATTGGACATGTTCCCATATCCCAGCGGTGCCGGCCTTCACGTCGGACATCCACTGGGTTACATAGCCAGTGATATTTTTAGCAGATATAAAAGACTCAAAGGGTTTAATGTTTTGCACCCGATGGGCTTCGACAGTTTTGGGTTGCCTGCAGAACAATATGCCCTTGAAACCGGACAGCACCCTGCTGCTACAACCGAAAAAAATATTGAAACTTTTAAAAATCAATTAAACAAGATTGGCTTTTGTTACGACTGGGACAGGGAAATCAGAACCAGCAACCCTGATTATTATAAATGGACTCAGTGGATTTTTCTTCAATTGTTTAAATGCTGGTATAACAAGAAAAAAAACAAAGCTGAATCAATTGATTTTCTGATAAAAAAATTTCAAGAAAATGGAACCTTGGATTTAAACCCAAGAAATCACACTCCTTTCACAGCTGACGAATGGAATTCGTTTTCCACAAAAAAACAAGAAGATATCCTGATGAATTACCGATTGGTATTTTCTGCATTTGGTGAGGTAAACTGGTGTGAGGCATTGGGTACGGTATTAGCCAATGATGAAGTAATTAATGGTGTCAGTGAGCGCGGGGGGCACCCTGTAGTTAAAAAGAAAATGCGTCAGTGGTATTTACGGATAACCGAATATGCTGACAGATTATTGGATGGTCTGAACAAAGTTGAATTCAGCGACTCCATGAAAGATATGCAGCGAAACTGGATTGGAAAAAGTGAAGGTGCTGAGCTGGAATTTTGTATAAATAATTCAGAAGAAAAAATAAAAGTATACACCACCAGGCCTGACACCATATTCGGAGTAGATTTTATGGTACTTGCCCCTGAACATGAATTGGTTCAAAAAATCACCAAAGAAGAACAACGGTTAAGCATAGACGAATATTTGAATTATGTAAAAAGCAGGAGTGACAGAGAGCGAATGGCTGAGGTAAAACAAATAACTGGATGCTTTACGGGATCCTATGCAATTAATCCATTCAATGGAAAGCAGATTCCAATTTGGATTGCAGAGTATGTATTGGCTGGTTACGGAACAGGAGCCATCATGGCAGTGCCATGTGGAGATCAGAGAGATTTTTCTTTTGCCAAACACTTCAATATTCCCATCACAAACATATTAGGTGATTTTTTTGATGGCACAGAAGCAAATCCTACCAAAGAAGCTGAATTGGTTAATTCCGATTTTCTTTCAGGACTAAAAATGAATGACGCGATAAAAGTTTCCATTGAAAAAATTGAAGAAAGAGGAATTGGAAGAAAAAAAACAAATTACAAAATGCGGGATGCCGGATTCAGTCGTCAGCGTTACTGGGGTGAACCCTTTCCGGTTAAATGGGAAAATGGTACAGCTTGTGCAATAGATGAATCTCATCTCCCGCTTGAATTGCCACATGTTGAATCCTATGGTCCCGGTCCGGAAGGTGAGGGCCCTTTGGCGAATATCAATAGTTGGAAAAGTGAACATTACGAAACATCTACCATGCCTGGATTTGCCGGTTCTTCCTGGTATTTTTTAAGATACATGGATCCAAAAAACAACCATTGTTTTTGTGATAAAAAGATAAGTGATTACTGGGGACAGGTGGATGTGTACATCGGAGGGACAGAACATGCAGTGGGACATTTGTTGTACAGCAGAATGTGGACCAAGGTTTTGTTTGACCTTGGATATATCGGTTTTGATGAGCCCTTCAAAAAACTCGTGAATCAGGGTATGATCCAGGGAAGCAGCAGGTTTGCATACCGAATAAAAGGCACCAATGAGTTTGTTTCTTTTGGACTGAAGAACAAATATGAAACAGACACATTACATGTAGATGTCAGTTTCGTTGATGGTGTAGAAATGGATATAAATGCTTTTAAAAAATGGAAGCCTGATTTTGCAAATGCCGGATTTATTTTAGAGAACGGAAAATATATTTGCGGTACAGAGGTTGAAAAAATGTCAAAGTCCAAATTCAATACCGTTAATCCTGACAATCTGGTTGATAAATATGGAGCAGACACTTTCCGAATGTATGAAATGTTTCTTGGGCCTATTGAACAAAGCAAACCATGGGACACCAAAGGAATCGAAGGAGTTCATCGTTTTTTACGAAAACTTTGGAGATTGTTTTTCAGCGATGTCCATGGAAAAATATGGAATGACCAAAAAGCAAATGACCAGGAATTGAAAATTCTGCATAAAACCATCAGAAAAATTGAATCCGACACAGAAAATTTTGCTTTTAATACTGCAGTCAGCACTTTTATGGTTTGTGTAAATGAGCTGAGTGATTTAGGTTGTCACAAAAAGGAGATACTAGAAAAATTAATTGTATTGCTTGCGCCCTATGCACCCCATATTGCAGAAGAATTATGGAGTCAGCTTGAAAATAAAGGAACCGTTTTAGACGCGGCATTCCCAACTTTTGATGAAAGATACTTGATTGAAACAGAAAAAGAATATCCGATTTCTATCAATGGTAAAATGAGAACAACTATTTCCATTTCACTGGATGCTCCTCAAGATGAAGTTGAAAGAATGGTTGTTTCAAATGATGTGGTGCAAAAATGGCTGGAAGGTAAAATTCCTAAGAAAATCATTTTTGTAAAAGGAAAAATGGTCAATGTAGTGATTTAACAAAAGCTGTTGTATACCTGTTGTTTTATCTGTATTGGTCTTATTTTTCAATACTTTCGAACATAATTGATAAGTATTATGTTATATTTAGTTTAAAGGCATTAAATTGCTGTTTTTATTACTCCAAAAATCAATTGGATGGAAATCAACCCGGGTAAATTATTAAAAAGCATCAACAGTCCTGCTGATCTTAAAAAATTGGACAAAGATCAGATGCAGGCAGTTTGCAATGAACTAAGGCAATATATCATTGATGTGGTCAGTGTTTATGGGGGCCATTTTGGCGCCAGTCTGGGTGTAGTTGAATTGACTGTTGCATTGCATTATGTTTTCAATACTCCTTATGACCAGTTGGTTTGGGATGTAGGTCACCAGGCGTATGGTCATAAAATCCTAACTGGCAGAAGGGATAATTTTCCTACCAATAGAAAATACAATGGTCTCAGCGGTTTCCCAAAAAGAAGCGAAAGTGAATTTGATACGTTTGGAGTGGGACACTCGTCCACTTCCATATCTGCCGCATTGGGAATGGCCATGGCCTCTCATTACAAAGGAGAAAAGAACAGGCAACACATTGCTGTTATTGGAGACGGAGCAATGACAGCCGGTCTTGCATTCGAAGCCATGAACCATGCAGGAATTGAAAAAAGCAATGTGCTGATCATTCTGAATGACAATTGTATGAGCATCGATCCAAATGTTGGTGCCTTAAAAGAATACTTGACCGATATCACCACCTCTCACACTTACAATGACCTCAGGGACAATGTTTGGAATTTACTGGGGAAACTTCCCATAGGTAAAAATTTCAGCAGAGACATGGCAAGTAAACTCGAGGCAAGCCTTAAAGGAATAGTAAGCAAAAGCAGCAATCTTTTTGAAGCATTGCAATTGCGTTATTTCGGGCCTATTGATGGACACAATATCAACAAGCTGATTGACACTCTAAGTGATTTAAAAGATATTTCAGGTCCTAAATTATTGCATATAAAAACTGTCAAAGGAAAGGGATATGAACTGGCTGAGAAAGATCAAACCAAATGGCATGCGCCCGGATTATTTGATAAGGTAACGGGTGAAATACTAAAAAAATCTTTTGACAAACCCCAGCCACCAAAGTATCAGGATGTTTTCGGTAAAACTATCATAGAGCTGGCAGAAAGAAATTCAAAAATAATGGGTGTGACTCCTGCCATGCCAAGCGGATGCTCTCTTAAATACATGATGGAACAAATGCCCGATCGTGCTTTTGATGTGGGAATATGCGAACAACATGCAGTAACCTTGAGTGCAGGTATGGCAACCCAGGGATTGAAAGTATTCTGCAACATTTATTCCTCTTTCATGCAAAGAGCCTATGATATGGTTATTCATGATGTTGCCATTCAGAAATTACCTGTAATATTTTGTTTGGACAGAGCTGGCTTGGTAGGTGATGATGGCCCAACGCACCATGGTTGTTATGACATTGCCTATATGAGGTGTATACCCAACATGGTGGTAAGTGCGCCCATGAATGAGTCGGAATTACGAAACTTAATGTTCACAGCTCAATTGGACAGCAATGAACTACCCTTTGTGATTCGCTATCCGAGAGGAGAGGGAGTTATGATTGATTGGAAAACCCCTATGGAAGAAATTACGATTGGTAAAGGAAGAAAACTAAAAGAGGGAAAAGATATTGCCATACTTTCATTTGGTCATCCCGGCAATTTTGCTGCTGAAGCCATCAGGGATGTAAAAAATGAAGGTATACAACCTGCTCACTACGATATGAGATTTGCAAAGCCTCTTGATGAGGAAATGCTTCATGAAGTTTTTACTAATTACAATAAAATAATTACTGTTGAAGATGGTACGGTAGTTGGTGGATTTGGATCAGCTGTTTTGGAATTCATGAATGCAAACGGATACAAAGCAGACATAAAAATAATGGGCATCCCTGACAGGCTTGTTGAACATGGTACGCCAAAACAGCTCTATGATGAAATAGGAATTGATTCCCATGGAATTGTTGAAGCTATCAAAGAAATGAATAAAAAAGCTGCTGCTGTATTGGTTTGATGTTTTAAAAGAAATTCAATAATAGTGTAACCCAGTCTGTTTCTTTATTCATCTACCAAACAGCTTATCCATTTCATCCTTGTCAAAATTCATAAATGTTGGCCTGCCATCTGGTGTGGAATTAGGCGTTTCGCATAAAAATAATTCTTCTGAAATGTTTTGCATTTCTTTTTGAGACAAAGAAACACCCGATTTTACGGCATGCTGAATGGCCATTGCTCTCATGAGTTTTTCTCTTTTTGAAAATTTTATCTCATTGCTGAAATGCTTGTATTGCTCCAGCATTTTTTCTATTGCTGCCTTTTCATTTCCTGAATCCACATCTGCCGGAGTTCCCTGTATTACAAAAGTATTCAGTCCAAATGGTTCCAGTTGATACCCCAATTCATTGAAATCAGGTAACAACTCATTCATCAATACCGTGTCTGCAGCAGAAAACTCAAGAGTAGAAGGAAATAAACTTTGTTGGGTGGCAATGGGTTTGCCGGCAATAGCATGCTTATACTTTTCAAACAAAATTCGTTCATGTGCGTTTTGCTGATGTATTAGTATAAAACCGTTGCGTCGCTGCTTTACTATATATGTTTGATGCAACTGTATCGGAGAAAAAACAGATTCATCAGATTGAAGTAATGATTGCTTTTCAAAAGGAGCGTTGCTTAGTTCTTTTTCTTTATCAGGGTTTTCATAAAAATCTTTCCAATGTTGTAAGTTGCTGTTCGTATCTATTAAATGAGCCTGATTTTTCTTTGTAAAGGCCTGATACAATGAAGAAGATGCCGTGGAAGTTTTTTGTTCAGTGGATGCAGGTTTGCTGACCGCATCCAATCTCTCGATGGAAGGATCCAGGTCAAAATCCAAGGTTGGAGTTATACTGAATTGTGCAAGCGCATGTTTTACTGCAGCCTGTACAAATGCATAAACTATTTTATCATCTTCAAATTTAATTTCCTGCTTTGTGGGATGAACATTGATATCGAGTTGAGCAGGATCTAAATCAATAAATAGTGCGTACATCGGATAACTATCTTTGGGAATTAAATCCGAAAAAGCATTCATAATGGCATGATTCAAATAAGCACTTTTTATGAATCTATTGTTTACAAAAAGGTATTGATCTCCTCTGGTTTTTTTGGCTGTTTCGGGTTTTCCAACAAAACCCATTATATTTAAGTAATCTGTCTGTTCATGCACACTTACCAGCTTGGCATTATAGGTATTGCCCAGTATCTGCACAATTCTTTGTTTGAGGCTTCCTTTTTCCAAATGAAAAACCTCCTGACCATTAGATTGAAGCGAAAAGAAAATATCAGGAAAAGCCATAGCCACTCTGGTAAACTCTTCAACAATATGTCTTAATTCGGCAGTGTTGCTTTTTAAAAAATTTCTTCTTGCAGGAACATTAAAAAATAAATTCTTCATGGCAATGCTGGTGCCCTTGTTTGCCGCAATAGGTTCCTGAAATTTAACATTGCTGTTCTCAATTTCAATATAGGTACCCGACTCATCCTCCTCTCTTTTGGTTCTGAGTTCTACTTGTGCTACCGCTGCAATACTCGCTAACGCCTCTCCCCTGAAACCCATGGTTTTGATTTTAAACAAGTCATCAATGTTCCTGATTTTCGAAGTGGCGTGTCTTTCAAAAGCCATTCTGGCATCAGTAGCACTCATGCCTTTCCCATTGTCTATTACCTGAACGAGTGATTTTCCGGCATCACTGATAATGAGCTTTATTTCATCGGCAGCTGCATCTACCGCATTTTCGAGCAATTCCTTTACCGCACTGCCGGGCCTTTGAATGACTTCTCCTGCCGCAATTTGATTTGCTATGTTATCGGGTAATAATTGTATGATATCTGTCAAAATCCTTGTAATTTGTAGGGCAAAAATAACCATTCCTTTTCACTATTATATGTAAGTTTTATGAGAGTGTTTTTACTTGTGTTTTTCGGTTTTTTATACAGCGGTTGTATGGCCCAATATCTTTATGAACGACAGGCAAAAAAATGGACAGACAGTGTTTATAATACTTTAAATGAGGATGAAAGAATCGGCCAGTTGATGGTTGCAAGATTGTCATCCATAGATACAAAAACACGATCCATCAATTCTTTATTCGAACAAACCGCTGATTTTATAAAAAAATATAATATCGGCGGGGTGTGCATTTTCCAGGGAAGTCCTGTCATTCAGGCCGGAAATTTGAACAAGCTGAAAAGAATGGCCAAAACGCCTTTACTGATTTCTATTGACGGCGAATGGGGTATTGGAATGCGCATACCCGACAGCGTTATCCCTTTACCCAGACAAATGATGTTAGGTGCAGTTAACAACACATCTATAATATATGAGTACGGAAGAATTGTAGCCGAACAATGCAAAAGAATGGGCATTCAAATGAATTATGCACCGGTGATGGATATCAACAACAATCCCGCAAATCCTGTCATCAACGACAGAAGTTTTGGTGAAAACAAATACAAGGTAGCAAAATCAGGCACCATGTATATGAAAGGAATGCAGGACAATGGGATAATGGCATGTGCCAAACATTTCCCGGGGCACGGCGATGTCTCTGTTGATTCGCATGTAGACCTTCCGGTTATCAACAAATCCATGGGTCAAATAGATTCACTTGAGTTGTACCCTTTTAAAAATATTTTTGAAAAAGGGGTGAGCAGTGTAATGGTTGGACATCTGTCTGTTCCTTCCATTGACGATCGTGCCAATCGACCTGCTTCATTATCTGAAAAAAATATTAAAAGTCTGTTGCAGGACCAACTAAAATATGATGGTTTAGTTATTACAGACGGACTTGAAATGCAAGGCGTAAAAAAGTTTTATTCAAATGGGGAGGCGTCTGTTGAAGCTTTGATTGCAGGAAATGATTTGTTATGCCTGCCTGACAGCATTCCTGTTTCAATTGAAAAAATAAAAAAAGCTATTCATGAGGGAAGGCTTTCCTGGGAGGAAATTGAAAAAAAGTGTAAAAAAATATTGATGGCAAAACACAAATATGTAATCTCTCAAAATGATACAATCAATTTATCAAACTTAACGGCCGATTTAAATAAAGATGCCATTGACATGAAAAAATTGATTGCTAAAAATGCAATTACCTTAATCAGTAACAAAGACAGGGTATTTTTTCCCTTCGATCATAACAATAATAAAACCGCCTGCATTGGAATTGGAGTCAGGGATGAAAATAATTTTGCAAAAGAAATTAAAGCCAATTATAACGCAGACCTTTATTTTTTTGATAATAATGTAAAATGGAATGATTCATTATCTGAAATAGTGAATCGAATTTCTGCTCAATATAACCATGTAATAATCGGAATTCATAAAATCAACCGGGTTCCTGCCAATAATTTTGGAATTAGTGAGGATATCCGAAAAGTTATTGACAGCGTCAGATTTAAAACAAAAAGTTTTATTTTTTTATTTGGCAATGCATACGCCGCCAGAAACTGGTCAGATGCCCGTAATCTGGCTGTATGCTATGAAGATGACAGCATCACTCAAAAAATTGCAGTAAAAATGCTGATGGGAAAAATCCCCTTTAAAGGAACGCTGCCTGTATCAGTGAGTCTAAACCAAAAATCCGGATTTGGATTACATGCCAATCAAATTTCAGATTCCACTTCCTCAAGCAATCCAAAAAATAGAATTTCATTTTTGATAGATTCAATGGTAAATGATGCAATCAATAAAAAAGCAATGCCGGGTTGCGCAGTATTGGCAATAAAAAATGAAGACACGTTACTGCAAAAAAATTATGGCTACTTTACCTACAGCAAAAAACAAAAAGTTGAAAACAACGCTGTATACGATCTTGCCTCTCTCACCAAAATCCTTTCAACTACATTGTGTTTGATGAAATTATTTGATGAGGGCAAATTGGATATAAATAAAAAATTAGGGGACTACCTGGATTTGGTAAAAGGAACAAACAAGGAAAATATTTCAATAAAAGATCTTCTTCTGCATGAAGCCGGACTAGACCCTTTTATACCTTATTACAAAGAAACATTGGATAAGAATCAAAAGCCACATAAAAAATATTATTCCCATTTAAAAAAGAAAGATGCCAATGTTGAAGTAGCGAAAAAAATGTTTATCCGCCAACAATATGTGGATAGTTTCATACACAGAATACTGAAAAGTGATGTAAATGCTGAAAAAAAATATTTATACAGCGATCTTGATTTTATACTTTTGGGCAAACTCGTAGAGCAAATCAGTGGATTGAAACTGAGTGAATATGCCAGTCAATCCTTTTACAAACCAATGGGGTTGAAATCAATCGGTTTTCTTCCCTTAAA
>CAZCOL010000008.1:38838-61240 GCA_964500545.1 uncultured Ferruginibacter sp.
CAGAGTTTAAAAAGCAGAAGGGGTTTGGGATTTGATAAGCCTGAAAAAAACAATGAATCAAAAGATGAACCATATCCAGCCAGGGCTTGCTCACCTTTTACTTTTGGCCATTTGGGATTCACGGGTACTTGCGTATGGGCAGATCCTGAAAACGATCTGATTTTTATTTTCCTAAGTAACCGCATCTATCCAAATGACAACGGAGTATTTAAAACTTTACAGTTAAGACGTAAAATTTTTGAATTGCTTTACCAATAGTACCTTTGATAGCATTTATTGATATTTTTTATCGCTTTAGTGTTCACAATTAACATACATCATGATGTCTTATTCATATCAGATCAGGTCATTGGAGGAATACCAAAATGCTTATAAAAAAAGCATTGAAAAACCGGAAGCGTTCTGGAGTGAAATTGCAAGTCATTTCAAATGGCATAACCGTTGGGATAATGTTTTGCATTGGAATTTCCAGGTTCCAAAAATTGAATGGTTCAAAGGAGCCCGTTTGAATATAACAGAAAACTGTTTGGACAGATGGGTGGAAACTCAGCCAGATACTCCTGCAATTATTTGGGAACCAAATGATCCTAATGGAAAGAGCATTACATTGACGTACAAAGAGCTTCATTTCAAAGTATGTCAATTTGCAAATGTGCTTAAAAATAATGGTATTGCTAAAGGAGATCGCATCTGTATTTATATGCCAATGGTTCCGGAATTGGCGATTGCTGTTTTGGCCTGTGCAAGAATCGGTGCGATTCATTCAGTTGTATTTGGTGGGTTTTCTGCTCAAAGTATTTCCGACAGAATTCAAGATGCTCAATGCAATTTGGTAATTACCGCAGACGGCGCATTCAGAGGAAACAAAACCATTGAACTAAAGTCTGTAATTGATGAAGCCTTGTTGACATGCCCTTCCATCAAAAAAGTAATTGTTCTTACACATACGGAAGTTTCTGTCAGTATGTTAAAAGGCAGAGATTGCTGGTGGGAAGAGGAAATTAAAAAAGTGGAAAATCAGGGAAACCCTGAATGTCCTTCAGAAATAATGGATGCGGAGGATATTCTTTTTATCCTTTACACTTCCGGCAGTACCGGTAAGCCTAAAGGCGTAGTGCACACATGTGCAGGATATATGGTTTGGGCCAACTATACATTTGTAAATGTATTTCAGTACCGTAAAGGACAAGTACATTTTTGCACAGCTGATATAGGATGGATTACCGGACACAGTTATATTGTTTATGGTCCATTAAGCGCAGGAGGTACAACATTAATGTTTGAAGGAATTCCCACATGGCCCGATGCGGGAAGATTCTGGCATATTGTTGAAAAACACTCCGTCAATATTTTATACACTGCTCCAACCGCAATCAGAAGTTTAATGGGCTTCGGAACTGATCATTTAACGGGAAAAAATCTGAACTCATTAGAAGTATTGGGAACAGTTGGGGAGCCCATCAATGAGGAGGCATGGCACTGGTATAATGAGCATGTTGGTAAAAAAAGATGTCCCATTGTAGATACCTGGTGGCAAACTGAAACAGGTGGTGTGCTGATTTCAAATATGGCAGGAGTAACAAATTCAAAACCAGGATTTGCAACTTTGCCTCTGCCGGGAATTCAACCAGTTTTAGTAGATGAATCCGGAAATGAGGTAAAAGGAAATGCCGTATCAGGTAATCTATGCATTCGTTTTCCCTGGCCGGGAATGCTGCGAACAACTTATGGCGATCATGAAAGATGCAGAACAAACTATTTCTCAACATATCCTGATTTGTATTTTACGGGAGACGGGTGCCTCAGAGATGAAGATGGAAATTACAGGATAACCGGAAGAGTAGATGATGTATTGAATGTAAGCGGTCATCGAATTGGTACGGCTGAGCTGGAAAATGCAATCAACATGCACACAGGTGTGGTGGAAAGCGCAATTGTAGGTTATCCTCATGATATTAAGGGGCAAGGGATTTATGCCTTTGTAATTTTCAATGGTATTCATTCGGATGAAGAACACACAAAAAAAGATATTTGCTTAACTGTTGCTAAAATAATTGGAGCAATTGCAAAGCCCGATAAGATTCAGTTTGTACAAGGGCTTCCAAAAACAAGAAGTGGAAAAATTATGCGAAGAATCCTCAGAAAGATTGCTGAAGGTGATTTGCAAAATCTCGGAGACACCAGTACATTATTAGATCCCTCAATCGTGGAGGAAATAAAATCGAACAGACAATAACAATCATGTATTCACCCGAAGACATTTCAATAAATGACTTTGTTTATGATTTGAATGAAAATCGTATTGCATTGCATCCCCTGACCAACCGAGACGAATCTAAATTGTTGGTTTATAAAGACAATTTTATTTCAGAAGATATTTTCAAAAATATTTCAGAATGGCTTCCCGAACAAACTATGCTTGTTTTTAACAACAGTAAAGTAATTAACGCCAGGGTTCTATTTGAAAAATCAACTGGAAGTAAAATAGAAATTTTTTTTTTGGAGCCAGCAGAAATAAACAATGAATATGCCTTAGTTATGAAGCAAACCGGAAGTGTAAAATGGAAATGTTTCATCGGAGGAGTTTCAAAATGGAAAGAAGATTTTTTAGAAAAGAAAATCAAAATAAATGATGAGGAAGTAATAATAAAGGCAAAAATCATTAAACCCTTATCCGAAGGTTTTGTAATTGAACTTAGCTGGAATCCCCTACCTTACTCTTTCGCTGAGATTCTTGATGTAGCAGGAGATATACCACTTCCGCCATATATTAAAAGATTGGCTGAAAAAAATGATCAAAGCCGATATCAAACTGTTTATGCAAAACAAGAGGGATCCGTTGCCGCACCAACCGCAGGTTTGCATTTTTCTGAAAAAACCCTTAACGATTTGATTAAGAAAAACATAATATCGGAGTATGTTACATTGCATGTAGGAGCAGGGACTTTTAAGCCTGTTAAATCTCCTACCATGAAGGATCACGAAATGCATTCAGAATGGATAGATGTTGACAAAAAAACAATCCTCAATATTATTAATCACAAAGGATTGGTTACTGCAGTGGGAACGACCAGTTTACGAACCCTTGAAACACTTTACTGGCTCGGAGTTAAAACAATCATTGATCCAAATATTGAAAAATTGTATCTAGGTCAGTGGGATATTTATAATGAGAATTTGATTGACACCAATTATAGTGTAAGTGATTCTTTGTGTTCTTTAATAAATTGGCTGAAAAAAAATTCCTTAGACAGGGTTTTTACCCAAACTCAACTGATGATAACGCCCGGTTATAAATTTAAGGTTGCAAAAGCCCTTATAACGAATTTTCACCAGCCTCAATCTACGCTATTACTATTGGTTGCAGCAGCTATTGGAAACAATTGGAAAACTTGTTATCAATATGCTATTGATAATAATTTCAGGTTTTTAAGTTACGGAGATGCGAGCTTACTGTTTATGGCTGAATAGTGACTTTTGTCCCAACATTAATATAACTATACAAGTCCTTCATTTCTGAATATTTTAAAGAAATGCAGCCGTCGGTCCAATTATAATTTTTATCAACAGTCCATTCCTCCTGAGGTCTGGTTCCATGAATGGCAATACCATTGCCTATTCTTGCATTTTTTGAAATCAAATGAGCTGCTTTTCTTTGCTGAAACTTAAGCGAGTCCTCTTGATTGGGATAATTCAATAACAATTCAGGCCCCCATTTGGGATGGTTTTTTTTAATGATGATACTATAATTTCCATTGGGTGTTTTTTTATCTCCCTCCATCATTTTGTCTCCCTGATTTTTACTTCCGAATACAACCTGATAGGTTGCAAACCAGCCTTCCTCATCATAAACCCTAAGTTCATAATCACTTTTGTCAATTACAATGTAATAGGAAGTATCGCGAGAGCTTTTATGGATGCTGCTGTCGCTAGATTGATGCCGAACAAAACCAAGTGATACAGCAGCTGAACAAAACAAAAAAATCATGCGATTCATGAATCCTTTATTGAAAATTACACTAATTAAATATTGTACCATCATTTTAAATGACTGATTTGCAATAATAAATTTGACTGAGATTAAAAAAATAAATGACTTTCAAATTTTTAAACCGATAGTGGCATTTTCATCCACATACCATCACAAGCGAATTCTAATACAAATCTACTTATTAAAAAATCACTTTGAGTTGTTAGATTTGTAAAAAATATGAAAAATGAACCAAAGTTTAACGAACAGAATAAAAAGTGAATTGGATGAAATTGCTCAAGCGGGTTTATTTAAAAATGAAAGGATAATAGCCAGTGAGCAAGGTGCTGAAATCAATGTAAATGGTAAAAGGGTACTTAATTTTTGTGCCAATAATTATCTCGGCCTTTCCTCTCATCCAAGAGTTCTGGAAGCCGCTAAAAAGTACATTGATTACAGGGGATATGGTATGAGCAGTGTTCGATTTATCTGTGGTACACAGGATATCCACAAGGAACTTGAAAAATCCATTGCTGATTTTCTTGGAACTGAAGATACAATTTTATACGCTGCTGCTTTTGATGCCAATGGCGGAGTATTTGAACCATTATTCAATGAGGAAGATGCCATCATAAGCGATTCGCTGAATCATGCTTCAATCATTGATGGTATTCGTTTATGCAAAGCCCAACGCTTCAGGTATGATCATAACAATATGTCTGACCTCGAAGAAAAACTGAAAGAATCTTCCGAATGTAGAAACAAAATCATAGTTACAGATGGATCGTTTAGTATGGATGGAACAATTGCTCAACTGGATGTCATTTGTGATTTGGCAGACAAATACAATGCTGCTGTGATGATTGACGAATGTCATTCTTCAGGCTTTATTGGTAAAACAGGCAGAGGTACTCATGAATACAGAAATGTCATGGGAAGAATTGATATCATTACCGGCACATTGGGAAAAGCCCTAGGTGGTGCACTTGGCGGGTTCACATCGGGTAAAAAAGAAATCATAGAAATGCTCAGGCAAAGAAGCAGACCTTATTTATTCAGCAATACTCTCGCCCCAAGCATAGTTGGAGCATCAATAGCAGTGCTCAATATGTTAAGTGAAACCACAGAACTCAGAGATAAACTGGAATACAACACAAAGTACTTCCGAAAAAAAATGACCGAAGCGGGATTCGACATCAAACCCGGTGATCATCCGATTGTTCCTATAATGCTTTATGATGCAGTTCTCGCTCAAAACTTTGCAGCAAAACTACTTGATGAGGGTATTTATGTAATAGGTTTCTTTTTCCCTGTTGTTGCCAAAGGGCAGGCAAGAATTCGTGTGCAATTAAGTGCTGCTCACGAACAATATCACCTTGAAAAAGCTATAGAAGCTTTTACTAAAATTGGGAAAGAGTTAAATGTGATCAAATAATAAAACCTCCGAAAGGAGGCTTTGAATTTATTGATGAGCTTCAATTAATTGATCGATTATTATCTGATAGAATGAATGTATTCGTTGTTCCTGAATTGTTTTTTTACATCATTCAGATCTCTTAGAATACTGGCATCTATCAAATTGCCATCCATTTCGAGCGTAAAACCTCCAATCAGTGCTTCTTTTACCTCAGTTTCAAGAGCAATCTTTTTCAATGATGTGGAAGACGTGATTTTGTTGACAATTGCATTTTGTAAGGTGTCACTCATCGGAACCGCAGTTGTTATTTTTACTTGATGAATGTTGTTTAATTTATTATACTGTTCTACAAAAGCCGTAATAATTTCAGGTAAATTGTATTCTCTAGTTTTGTTGACCAAAAGTTTAAGAAATGCGATTGTCAATTCATGTACTTTCCCGACAACAATTGACTCTATTATTTTTTCTTTCTTCGCTGATCCAATAACAGGACTCTTTAACATGTTGACAAAATCAGGATTTTGTTTGCACAATGATTGAAGAAACCTGATATCATTGAATATTGTATCAAGCAGATTTTTTTCTATGGATAAATCCATCAAACTCTTTGCATACCTTCCTGCTAATCTTGGGTTGGTCATTGTTGAAATGTTAATTAACTTAATTCAATTTTATTTCTTCCGTCAATTTGCTGATGTATGACTCTTGTTGTGCCTTGTCTGAAAGTTCTCTTCTTAAGATCTTTTCACTCACTTCAACGACCATTTTGCCAACCTGATTTTTGATATCGGTCAAAGCAGCCATTTTTTGATGCTGAATGGAAGCATTGGCATCAGAAATTATCTTAGCTGCCTGACTTTTTGCTTCTTCCTTTGCATCGTTTATCATTTTATCTTTTATCTCCTTGGCTTCTTTCAGCAAAGATGCTCTTTCTTCCCTTGCACTCTGCAAAAGCGCTTCGTTATCGCTTTTTAACTGAGCCATTTCCTGCTTTACTTTTTCAGCCGTTGCGATAGAATCTGCAATATTAGATTCGCGCTCATTTAATCCATCCAATATTTGTTTCCAGGCAAATTTTTTGAGGATAAAAAAAACTATCAGAAAAGACAGTAATGTCCAAAAAATAAGTCCTACGTGTGGTAATAATAAGCTCATGATAATTTATAGATTGTTCTCAAATAATTTTAAAAAGTTACTGCATCTTTTTGCCCTGTGCTTGAGATGCAGTAATAAATTGGTGCAGCAAGGCTATTACTTCAAAACAGCCAACAATCCAGCGATTACTGCAAACAGGGCAACTCCCTCAACGAATGCAGCAGTCAGGATCATGTTTGCACGAATGTCATTGGATGCTTCCGGTTGACGGGCAATGGCTTCAACAGCTCCCTTACCGATTTGTCCGATACCAATTCCGGCACCGATTGCGGCAAGACCTGCGCCAATTGCGCCACCCATGTGTGAAAATCCAAATTGAGTTTCTGCTAACAAAGTCATCAAAGTCATGATACTTGTTTTTATAGGTGAATAAAAAAATTACGAAATAGCCACATCATGATGAGCATGCTCTTCATGATGATTGTCATGGCTTTCTTCAACAGCTTGACCGATAAATACCGCAGTTAAATTGGTAAATATAAAAGCCTGAATGAAAGCCACCATTATTTCTATCAGATAAATAAACACTGCGAAAGCCACAGATAGAGGAGAAAAGCCCCATCCTGCAATGGTGTTCATAGATCCGAAAATAAAAATCAATGAAATAAAACTTAGAATGATGATATGTCCTGCCACCATATTGGCGAACAAACGAACAATCAGCGCAAATGGTTTTGTAAAAACTCCTAACAATTCTACCGGCAACATGATAAACAATCTAACCAGCATTGGTACTCCGGGGAACCAAAAGATATGGCTCCAGAAATGCTTGTTGCTGCTTAAAAGTATCACGAAAAAGGAAACCACGCCTAATACTAGCGTAAAAGCTATATTGCCGGTTACATTGGCAGAACCCGGCAGTAAGCCAAAAATATTATTGATCAGTATAAAAAAGAAAACAGTTAGTAAGTAGGGTAAGTATTTTTGGTGTTTTTTACCCAGGTTTGGCTTAGCAACATCATCTCTTACAAAAGTAATGACTGGTTCAATTGCATTTTGCCATCCTTTAGGTGCCGATTTGACCCCAATACCATTTTTGTATTTTTTAGAAATTCCTGTCATCAACAATACAAGAATTGTCAATGCAATAATCATTTGTACTACATTTTTAGTCAATGACAAATCATAAACTGCAGATCCGTCTACAGCAATGATTTCTTTTTCATCATTAAAACGAAAACCCTCATATTCATCAAGGCCTTCGTGACCAAATCTGGAAGATGAAAATATTTTCAAGCCTTTCGAAGGAGAATATAAAATTACAGGAAGGGGAATTGAAGCATGAAAAGCTTCATGTGGATTTTCCTTATTTTCTATTGTGAAAAAATGAAATTCATGGGCATCTTTGATGTGATCCATGATGATTTTGGCAGGATCAAGTTTTTCTTCCTTTGCAACATGATTATTCTCTACCGATTCGGTACCCTCCACCTCCTGAGCATATCCTGTAGTGAATTGGGCAATTAAAACAATGCTAAAAAGCACTTTGTTAATGTATTTGCAACAGTTTGCCACCATTTTATTACTTGATTTGGGCGCAAAGATAACACTGTAGGGCTTAAAAATGAAATCAAAATGGAGGTTTTTTAATTAATGGAGGCCTTGCCTGCAGCAAATTGAGTTTCACAAAGCTGAAAATAACGGCCTTTTTTGGCGAAAAGTTCCTCATGGTTGCCCATTTCTGCAATCTCACCCTTTTCCAATACAATAATATTATCGGCTTTTTTAATAGTACTAAGTCGATGTGCAATTATTATGGAGGTTCTTCCGGTGACGATTTTACTGATTGCCTCTTGAATCAATGCCTCAGTTCCGGAATCAATGGAAGAAGTTGCTTCATCCAATATCAATATGGAAGGTTTGAATAAAACTGCCCTGGCAAATGACAATAATTGTCGTTGCCCAAGAGAAAGTGTAGATCCTCGTTCCATTACGTTATAATGGTATCCTCCGGGAAGGGTTAAAATAAAATCGTGAATGCCAATTAGTTTCGTAGCCTGTTCAACTTCCTCAATAGTGATTTGAGTATTTCTCAATGTTAGATTGTCCAATACAGATCCTGCAAACAAAAATACATCCTGCAATACAACTGCAATATGGCTTCTTAAAAAATCAATACTGATATTGTTGATATTGTTTTCATCTATGATAATCGATCCTTTATCGATTTGATATAATCTACTGATCAATCCCGAAATGGTGGTTTTACCACTGCCCGTATTGCCAACAATTGCAATTGATTGTCCGGCTTTTACATTAAAAGAAATGTCCTTTAAAACAAACTCATCCTTCCTGTAGGCAAACCATACTTTTTTGAACTCAATAGCTCCCTTTATGGCTAGTGGCGCTTTCTCCCCGTTTGTGTCTTGAATGTGATTTGTCTGAATTTCATCCTTAAAATCCAACACTTTGAAAACCCTTTCGCTTGCAATCAATCCCATTTGAAGCACGTTGAACTTATCAGCAATCATTCTCAATGGCCTGAAAAGAAGATTCAGGCATAGTATAAATGATGTAATGATTCCTGCACTATTTAAAGAATGATCAGGAGATGAATAAGCGGTTTGTTTGGCAACCCACCAAACAAGCAATCCCAGCGATATGGCTGAAACAAGCTCGACAACAGGAAAAAAAACTGAATAAGCGAAAATAGCTTTTATGTTAGCGTCTCGGTGTTCTTTATTAATCGCATTGAATTTTTGTTTCTCCCTGTTTTCAGCAGCAAATGCCTGTATCAAGGCAATGCCTGTAAGATGCTCCTGAACAAATGCATTCAGATTTGAAATCGAATTTCGGACTTTGGTAAATGATTTGTTCACTGATTCTTTGAAAAAATAAGTTGCCAATATCAAAACTGGGAATGGAAGTAAACATACAAGTGTAACTTTCCAGTCCGTGTAAAACATATAAACAAGAATGGAAAGAATGGAAAGTAAATCGGCTATGATTGGAATAAACCCATCACTAAAGACATCATTCACTGATTCTATATCATTGATTGTTCGAGTAGTCAATGTACCTATGGGTGTTGTATCGAATTTATCCAAGGGCAAACGGATTATTTTTGAATAGGTCTTGTCGCGTAAATCTTTGACTACGCTTTGACCCAGTGAAGCTGTTAAATAAGTAAAAAAAAATCTGGCTGCTGTTTCCACCAACAATAAAAATATCTGAATGATTGTAAGTTCCAGTATAAAAGCACCCGGACCCTGCAAAAAAAAGGAATTCGCATTTTGAGAAATTCCATTATTGACAGTTAATTGAATCAGTAAAGGTCTGATGGGAGCCATTATTGCAAGAAAAACGGAAAGAAATACAGCTATGTAGAATTTTTTTCTGTAGGGAGCAGTAAAACTAAAAATCCTTGCTAAAAGGATTTTATCAAAAGCAACACTGAGGGGCGATTTCTTCATAAGTAACAGTAAAAATTTTTAAATTACATCGACTCAATTTTTCTGTTATAGGCTTTAATAAAAATTGCTCCCAGATTTTTATAAGGAGGTATATAATTCTCCCATGTTTCGTTTATCGATTTGTTCGGATCGCTATTAAATAGTCGGGCCAGCGATTTCCACATTTCCCTCCATAAAATTCTATTGTCTTTCAACAATGCCTGGTTAATATAATTTAGAATAGGCTTATTGATATCTCCCGCACCAATTTCTTTAGTGGAAATAATATTTGCATTTGGAGAGCTCTCGAGTATTTTGTTTAGATTTTTATATCCTCCACAAGATCCGATCAGTACAATTTTTGCATCGTTGGGCATTCTGTTAATCGTTCCCGGAAGCCAGTAACTATGACCGCGATGAACTACTATGGAAGGAACTATGTCATTTTTATTTAGATGATCGATCAAATGAAACTGAGCACTGTCATCTAAATTGGCATCATAATCCAGCGGCTTGTTTGCATAGATATAAACATTTCCCTTCAAAGACTTTATTTCAACCCACTCAGGATTTTGAGAGATGTTCCATTCTTTTGGAGAAAAAGAATTTAAAAAAATAGGAAAATAGGTTTTACCATCTTCATCTCCGTAAAAAAACACCTGTTCAATAATTCTTCCATTTTCATCCATCAATGATTTTTTGTCAATTTCATAAATGGAGGGTATCCCTGCTATTTCTGTCAAATCAATTTTATTGGCACTGTCTTCCGATAGAAAGATATTTTTCAAAAGTCCATAAACCAATTCTCCATTTTTATTATTATCAGCAGAACATTCCTTTTCATTTTCTGAAATATAACGAAGCATCGTTTTTTTAAGCGACGGATTGTTTATGCTGCTGTAGGAGTCTGCTACATCTGTTGCATCTTCCATTCCTTGAGGCCCATCAAGTTTGGCAACAAAAGCCTTCATCAGAATCCGTGAATTTTTAAGTGGCATGCTTTTCAAAAAGGTATCGAGCTTATTGTAATTGGCAGCCATTTTTATAAACTTCTTAAAATAATCAAATTTAACTTCAAGGAGCAATGAGTCTGTTTTAGGGTTTGTTCCCATCCTCTGCATCATTCTGTTGAAGCTGTGCTTGAAGCTGGATGTATAAATCTCATTCTCGCCCATCACCATCATATAATAAAGTTCAGCGGGAGAAAGTGAATCAATGGCACGCATTCTTACATCAAGATTGTTTTCGTTGTGCAATTGATTGATTGGATTTACAAAATGTCTGATTGCTCTGTCTTTTAATACTTCTCTCAAACCATTTACACCAAACATTGCAACAGGAGTATCTTTCATCACGGAGGTCATCCTTTGATGGTAATCTATTTCCGTTTTTACAAGTAATTTGAAATAACCCAGGCTGTCGTAGTCTTTTTCTTCACTTCCTACATATTTTTGTATTTGTACTATGGAATTTTTGCCGGACAGCAAATCATCCAGAAAAGGAAAATACATCAATGCATTGGGAAGCTGACTTAAAGTTGCAATCGTTTTTACTAAGGGAATTTTACTGTTGTGTATCAACTGACCTTCGGGGGTATTTATGGATTGGGCATAAGTATATAATTTGGATGGATTATTTTTGCAAGCAAAATAAATCAGACTGTCAGAAAATGATTCGGTAATAAATGGACGGATGGTGGTAATAATGTTTTCCGGATGAATTTTACAATATTTTAGATAAACTATTTTTTTTGCTTGTTGATAATCTGAATGGTCGATATAAACCTCTGAAATTATTTTTGCAATGCCGTAAGTGGATGTTTCTATAAAAGGCAGAAACGGAGTTGTATTCCCTTTAAGTAAGGTGTCCAATACATTTATCAAATCAACGAATTCATATCCTTCAATTTCTTTCTTACCAAATGAAATCCTAAAATTCATGAGGACAGATTCTATATAACTCAACTGGCGGATTTTATCATTATTAGGCTTTTCATTAAGCTCCACCCATTCTTGCAACCTTTCAATCGATTGAAATAACACCTCCGTTATTACCCGATTAACTTTATCATTTTTAGTGATGTTCATTAAGCTGTCATATTTGCCATCAATCTTATCACATTTTCTTTTTTCACTGTTTATTTTATCGTGAAAAAACTGGCGGTTCAAAGGAATGTTGATGGTGTCTGAACTTGCTATTACAGGTGTAGAAATCAATAACAACATTATGATTTTGCCGAACAAATTCATCTTTTAAGTATTCTGTTTGGTTTATTTGTGTTCATCTATGTTTGCTCTACAAAGATGAGCCAAAATAACGGATATCTGAAGAATGAAGTATAAATAATAGTGTCAATTAAATTAAAAATTTCAGGTGTTGGGGTTAACAATTTATTAATGTAACTGGTAGAATCAAAACCATGAATTAAATATTACTTTTGCCTTATAAATTAATTTATGGCAGGCCGAAATAAAATACTGATTGCTGATGACGAACCTGATATCCTTGAAATATTAAGATTCAATCTGGAAGCTGAAGGTTATGAAGTCAAGACTGTAAAAAATGGAAATGAGGCAATAGAACTGGCAAAATCTTTTCGTCCTGACTTGATCATACTTGATATGATGATGCCGGGTAAAAGCGGGCTTGAAGTATGTGCGGATTTAAGAAGGATGCAAGATTTCAATGGTTCATTGATTATTTTTCTTACAGCAATCAATGACGAAAACATTGAGGTAAAAAGTCTGGAAGCAGGTGGAGATGATTATCTGGTTAAACCTATCAAGCCGATAGTGCTTATTAGTAAAGTAAATTCACTGTTTAGAAGAATTCACACTCCATTGTCTGGCGGAAATCAAAGCGATGAATTAATAATTGACCGCGAGCAATATAAAGTGACTTATCTTGGTTTGGATATCATATTGGCAAGAAAAGAGTTTGAACTTCTTTCATTACTGGCCTCAAGTCCCGGCAAAGTATTTTTAAGAAATGATATTTTACAAAAAATATGGGGGACAGATGTTATTGTAGGTGACAGAACCATCGATGTCCATATCAGAAAAATCAGGCAAAAACTTAACATTGATTGTATAACCACCATAAAAGGGGTTGGATATAAATTTGAACTTTGATGCCAGATAGTTCCTTTTTCTGAAATCTACTCAACATAAAAAAACGATGCCATTTCAAAAAAATATAACAACCGGACAATTGGCATTTTTAATTTCAATGTTCATCGCAAGTATAACTGCGCCATTCATTTACATTTTTATTCCTTCGCTGAAGATAGTACTTGGATTTTGGTTTGGACTTTTTGTATTATCCTCGTCAATTGTTTATTATTCCTATGAAATATTCACTTATAGAAAGATAAAATTGATTTACAAATTAATCTCTCAAACCAAATTAAGTAAAAGAGAAGATTTTTACTTTAGAAATATTCTTCCCCACAAAAGTATCGAAGAAGCAAGAATAGATGCTGAAAATTGGGCTGAACAAAAAAGGAGTCAGCTAGAAACCCTCATACAGAATGAAAATTACAGAAGAGAATTTTTACAAAATTTAAGTCACGAACTAAAAACGCCCATATTTACCATACAGGGTTACGTTGATACATTGATCAATGGCGCAATGTTCAATGCAGAAGTAAATACCAAGTTTCTTCATAACACAGCTTTGAATATCGAAAGACTGGTAAAGCTTGTGGAAGACCTGGATGAAATATCAAAACTCGAAAGCGGAACACTGCAATTGAATCTTGAATATTTCATCATTCAGGATTTAGTAAAAGATGTTATTGAATTAATGTCATTTAAGTTGTCTGAAAAATCAATGACTTGTTGTATCAAAAAAGGATGCGAACAGCCATTGACTGTTTTCGCAGACAGAGAAAAAATAAAGCAGGTTTTTATAAACCTGATAGAAAATGCCATTAAATACGGCAAAGTCAATGGTATTATTGAAGCAAGTTTTTACGATGTGGATTCTAAAAACGTGCTGATTGAAATAAGTGACAATGGCATAGGAATTGCAGATGAACACAAGCACAGAATATTTGAGAGATTCTACAGAACCGATCATGCAAGAAGCAGAAAAGAAGGTGGCAGTGGTTTAGGATTGGCTATTTGTAAACATATTATGGACGCACACAATCAAAGCATCGATGTAAGAAGTTCCGTTGATATTGGAAGCACATTTGGATTTCTGCTTCCAATGAACAAATAAAAACTGATTTGATAATAATATTATACTGAATATTTTCAGTTGATACTTTGTAAAACTCAATAAGTATAGTACTGAATGGTAGTATAACAAACGGCCGGATCAATTGCGGTACTCCTGGTTATAAAAATTTCATACCCTGTTCCGGAAGCATTTTTTCTAAGAACATTTGTATACGCATTGGGTGCAACAGGATCGGCAGTGTTGCTTTCCATAAAGTAACCCGTTCCAAAATATAGGATTGAGCCGTTGGCCTTAAAGCCTTTAGGTTCAAGAGGAGTAGGGCAATCTACGGGCAATTCAATGACTGCGGAAGTACATTCTTTTCCTGGCATATCATACAATAGAGAAATTCTTAGGGTAACAAGGTTTCCTGTTTGACTCCATTGATAGGTATGGTTGGTGGCGCCTCCGGGTGCTGTTGTTCCAATCCAGTTGATATTGGTGGTGAGTTCCATCTCCGAGCCTTCCTGATAATTCTTGGTATCCCTGTTCTCTTTTTGATCAATAGGTTTCTCTACTTTGGAAGATCCCTGTGTAAAATTAAAATCAGTGGATGACAATAAAGAAATGTCTATGGAATCTAATTTTTCCAATTGCTCTATAATGTTGTTGTAATTGTTTACAATTTGATTGATTCCACTTTCCTCAGGGGATATGCCTTGTGATCTTTCAATGGCTTCATTTTTTCTTTGTCTAAAAAATTCAGCAGGCATTGTCGTTATTATTTTCAACTCTTCTGCTGCTTTTTCGCCTTCAACCCCGCCCTCCTTACTTCTTTTACTCAAATCAATTATTTGCAATTTAACTTCAGCGGGCAAATCAAGAGAGTTAAGAATCTTATAGGATGTACTGTCTTGTTGATTTCCTCCATCTCTGGAGCCAATTGCTGATTTTTTAGGTTTTTGATCTTCGCTTAGTTGGACTTTAACAATATCGGTTTTATTAGCAGCTGTCATTGTTGCCATATAAGCATAATCACCTTGAATGTCAAGGGAAAAATAAGCTTCGGATTTAAGTGTATTAATGGGCTTTCCAAGATTTACAGGCTTTGTCCACCTTGTCCATGAATCATCCAGTCTTGTGGTTTTGTAAATATCATAGCCACCATAACCACCAGGTCTGTTGCTGGCAAAATAAAGGGTGTAATCGTCATAGGCAATGAAAGGGGCAACCTCGTCATAATCTTCCAGACTTATACTGTCCATTATTTTTTCCGGAACACTCCAAATACTATCATCTTGTAAACGACTTACATATATGTCATTTAAATAGCTGTTTTTAACTTCGGACATGTACAAAAGCAGTGTTTTTTTGTCGCTTGAAAGTGTCGCGCCATCATAAGCATCCTGCGACATGGATTGATAGCCATCAATTAATAACATTTTGGGATCAGACCATCCGTTGATTGTTTTTTCACAAAATGAAAACCCTCTTCCAAAATACTGACCATTTTCATAAGCTCCCCTAATCAATATTTCACTTCCATCAGGGGAAGTCCAGAAAATTGCGTTATCGGTTCTTGAATTAATAGGTTGTGAGAACTGTTGAGATTGTGTCCAGTTACCCGAAACATCAAGCGTGGAAAACCAAACATCCTGTGCCCTGCTATCTACGGGATAATTAATATTTTGTGGGTTACCCTCAACAACAAAGTATAAGGTTTTACCATCTCCGGAAATAATAGGCCTTAATTCAGCAAATGGAGAGTTTACATTTTTGCCAAGATTTTCAATAGTGGTTTCTTCCACCGGTGCCTGAGCAAAAAGATTTAAACACCAAAATGCCAAATAAAAACCAATTGTAATTCTTTTCATCAAGTTTTTTTTAAACAAGTTTGTTTGATTTGAAATAACAGTTACCACAAATTTAGTTTTTTATAAAACTTAGTTCCCAGGGTTGTATACCTTTTCTTGTATAATACTGTGGTCAATTCATGTCTCTTAGCTGTATAAGCCGTATATTTTTTTGAACTGAAGACAGTGGTTTCGTAGCTATATCTGAGATTGATTGCCCTGTTAATATTTATGCTTACGTAAGGGATGATGGTTCTAAATGAACGAAAATAAAGCCCTCCGCTGAGGTTAAAGTCTCTGACAGGATTTGTTTTTACAAATTCCACGCCGGACCAAATTGATATTTGTTGCGAACTATCGCCATTTTCATTCTGACTTTTCAGATACATCCCTTCCTTCCAGTAAATATTTCTTTGAATCAGTCCAAATTTGTTGTTAAATTTCACTTTCAAAATTGAACTGGCGGTTGTTCTGTGTCTGAGTCTTGGCACATCGGAATCGAAAAAAAATCCATTGGGAGGATAAAATAAATGAGCCATTGAGTAAGCAACTTCAAACATCACGGACTCTGTAACCAATCCGTAATAAGCGCCTGCATTGTAGTCAATATAATTAACATTTTTAATTAAATTTCTTTTGGTTGCATATAACCTTTGTTGGTTAGTGGATAAATAAAATCCTCCTCCTAATATTTCATCATCATAGTCCTTAATGAAACCTCTATTGGTATTGAGATTTCCAACAGCATAGGTCATCTGTCCTCCAAGTCCGAAGTATCTGTTGCTCAATGAATAAAAATGACGGGCAATGGATCCGGAGTAAAACTTACCATCTATACAAGTGGTTGAACTTCCATAATGATAATAGTTTAACCCGATACTCCAGTAGCCTTTGTTTGGGGTGTATTTAGCAAGGGATGGATCTTTTGCGGCAACATAATTCTCATTTGATTTACCCGCTGGTCTTTCATCTCCACTGCTTCGGTATTTTCCCAACTTGATATCCAACGTATAATTCTGATGATTTACCTTATTAGCAACAGGTCTGGCAGAGGATTGCCAGCTATTCAAACTGCCAAATCTTATCTGACCATCAAATCTTCCCGTAAGTGAAGGGTTGAATTGAATAGGTGCTGACCATATTTGGGCAAAACGAGCATTTTGAGATAAAATGTCATTATTAAAAATAATGACTGCGACCAAAAGCAGGTAAAAGTTTTTCATAAAAAATCAGCAATTCATGTTAATTGTTATCCTCAACATAATAAAATTCAGATAACAACTGTTTAATCGTTTTTTTATAGTTTTCCGGGTTATAATTTTTTTCGAGAGACATTAGTTTTTCCAACATTTCGTCCAAGTCAAAGTTATGCATTGTATTACTACTAGAAATCATCAATTTTTCGTGATGGGTGGGTTTTAAAAGCTCATTCGACGAAAACAATTCCTCAAACAATTTTTCACCGGGGCGCTGACCTGTAAATTCAATTTTTATTTCCACGTCTGGCTGATACCCTGCCAAACGAATCATATTTTTTGCCAAATCCAATATTTTAATAGGTTCCCCCATATCAAATACAAAAACATCCCCTCTTTTACCTTCTATGGATGCTTCCAGTACAAGCTGACATGCTTCTGAAATGGTCATAAAATAACGGGTCATTTCGGGATGGGTCACTGTAACCGGACCACCCTTTAATATTTGCTTCTTGAATAAAGGAACTACAGAACCATTGGAACCCAACACATTGCCAAATCTTGTAATGATCAATGAGGTTGCGTCTTGTTTGTTTGAATAAATCCGGGTAACTGTTTCAGCAAGTTTTTTTGTTGCCCCCATTATGCTGGTTGGATTTACCGCCTTGTCTGAAGAAATAAAAACGAATTTCTTTACTTTATTTTCAATAGAGATTTTTATCAAATTAGCAGTAGCAATCACATTCGTTTGAACTGCCTCCCAGGGATACAACTCCATCAAAGGAACATGTTTATAAGCTGCAGCATGATATACGTAATCGGGGGAATGCTCTTTAATTAGCTCATCCATTCTTTCCTTATTCCTTATGTCAAGCAACACAAATCTGAAAATTTTAGAATTATATTTTGATAATAACTCCTGTTGCAAATCATACAATGCGCTTTCAGAAAAATCCACACAAATTATCAAAGATGTATTGTGTTCTGCCAGCTTGCGAACAATTTCACTTCCGATTGAACCGGCAGCACCAGTTACCAATGTTGTTTTGTTTTTTAATTCATTTGCAACATGCTCATCAAACAAAACAATTGGTTCACGGTTCAACAAATCCTGAATTTCAATATTCTGAAGTTTTTCTAAGTTAAAATCTTCGCCGAAAAAGGACTGAATGGAAGAGATTTCCTTTATTCTTACGTTGGCTCCTATCGCATTTTCCAGAAACTGAGCTTTTCTGTTTGGATGAAGCGTTTTGTTGGCGATGATGATATCTGTTATCTCATTATCGTTAATAATCTTGGATAAATTATTGGATGGGTCCAGCACAATCGTTTCTCCAACAAATCGACCTATTTTTTGCGTATCATCATCTAAAAACGCAACCAGCCTGTAGGCTCCTTTGTAATGAGTGTCTATTGATTTTTTGATAAAATTTCCCAATTCTCCAGCTCCGTAAATCAATAGTTTTTTTTGATTTTTTACACTGCGGGGATTGTTGTAAAAAAAATAAAGATAGCTTATTAAAAATCTCGTTGCGATGATATAAATAGAAGTAATAAAAAAACTAATAAAAAAAATCTCCGGCTTTAAATGATATTTTTCAGGGAAGGTCAAACTCATAAAAAAAGTCGACAAATGAATCAGCATGATGATTAGTATAAGATTCAAATAATCATTGCTGTTGAAATAGCGTATAACTTTTTTGTTGATATTAAAAATCACCCAGGCATAAATTCCAAAAATCAGGTACAACAAAGAATTGTATATAACTGAAAAAACAGGAATCTGATTGATAGAAAGCAATCTGTAGTAAATTATTAATGAGGACAGAAAACCAAAAATAATCAATACCTGATCCCCGATAAGAACCAATTTGGAAGGCCTGATTGATATTTTATGTAAAATTTTCAATTTGAAATGTTAGGTAATATTTTTAAAATATTAAAAACGAACACCCGATTATCGGCTTATTGCTTTCTTGATACTGTAAATTGTTCTCATAACTTCATGATCAGTTAAATTAGACCCACTTGGCAAACACAATCCGTTTTCAAACATATAATCCGAAACGCCATTTATATAAAAAGTTTTATTTTCGAAAACAGGCTGCTGGTGCAAGGGTTTCCATAAAAGCCTTGATTCGATATTTTCCGCCTCCAATTGTAATCGTATTTTATTGTTTGTTCCAATTTCAAATACCGCAGGATCGAATAAAATCGTTGTCAACCATCTATTAGAGAATGAGCCTGGAGGTTCTTCCAGAAATAAAATTCCATCAACCCCACCCAAACCTGATTTGTATAAATTAAATATCTCTCTTCTCCTCGCGATACGTTGATCCAATACCTCCATCTGCCCCCTTCCGATTCCAGCGCATACATTACTCAAACGATAGTTGTATCCAATTTCCTTATGCAAATAATAGGGTGCAATCTCTTTTGATTGAGCTGAAAGGTGCCTTGCTTTTTTAATGATTTCCAAATCATCACTAACCAATGCCCCACCTGAACTTGTTGTAATGATTTTGTTTCCATTAAAACTCAATATACCAATATCACCTAAACTGCCGCATTTCTTGTTATTATATTCACTTCCTAATGCTTCTGCAGCATCTTCAATAATAGCAATTGAATACTTCTTTGCTATTTGAACAATCTCATTCATTTTTGCGGGCATTCCATACAAATGAACTACAATAATTGCAACAGGTTTTTTTCCTTTGGATATTAAATCAATAATCGCTTTTTCCGTCAATATTGGATCAATATTCCAGGTGTCTTTTTCGCTGTCTATAAATACCGGCTCAGCATTCAGATAAGTAATCGGAAAAGCTGAAGCAGCAAACGTAAAACTCTGGCATAAAACACAGTCGCCTGATTTAACTCCTATTGCCATCAACGCAAGGTGAATCGCTGCAGTACCTGAACTCAATGAAACAACATCGGTTGTTTTTAAAAAATGAGTTAATTGTTTTTCAAATGCATCAACGTTAGGTCCTAATGGAGCAATCCAATTTGTCTTAAAAGCCTCATTAACATAAGTAAGCTCATTTTCTCCGATATGGGGCGATGACAACCAAATTTTATCCAAAATTCTTTTGTTTAATTAATTTCAGTCTGTATCAGAGGGTATCGCAGTGACTAAAGTTAAGCAAAAAAACAAGACACTAATTCACTTGTTAAATTTTATTCATGCAACTGATTTGCTAAAATATTATTTTTTAGTTTTTTCCGTTGAAAGCCTCAACTGTTGAATTGTTAGGTTGATTGATATTAACCGGCATAAAAAATCTTATGATAGTTAAAAATAATATCTTTAAATCTAAAGCAAACGAAATGTTTTTAATATAGTTTAAATCCATTTCAAATTTTTTAGTCCAGCTGATTGCATTTCTTCCATAAATCTGCGCCATTCCTGTAATACCAGGTTTTAAAAGATGTCTTTTCTTTTGTTCTTGGGAATAGAGCGGTAAATATTCTATTAGCAATGGTCTGGGGCCAACAAAACTCATATCGCCCCTCAATACATTATATAACTGAGGTAATTCGTCTAAGGATGACCATCTTACTATTTTACCGAATTTTGTGATTCTTTTCTCATCAGCCAAAATTTTTCCTGAAGAATCTCGTTCATCCCGCATTGTTTTCAATTTAAAGAGTTTAAATAGCCTTTCATTTTTACCAACGCGTGTTTGAATGAAAAAAAAACTTCGGTGCCCGGTGATGAAAAAAATAATTATTAAAAATGAGATTACCGGAATTGAAACAATCAGTCCAATAATTGAAAAAATAATGTCGAACATTCTTTTTGTAATGAGATATTTATTTTTATTGTACATTAGACTACATTCAACATTTATTAATACTTAAAATTTTAAAGATCTAATTCACTTCCCTTCGAATAATTTTTTGTCCAATCTCCTGCATATTGCAACTTTCGAATCCATACTTTTCATTCAGAAAAAAATAATGTTGGGCAATTTGCCTGAGTTCAGCAAGGCACTGATTTGGAAATGATCCGAAATTTTCGGGATGCCACCATAAATGATAATAGGCACCTGTCTTTGCAGCTGCAGTCATTTCATTTAATATTCTTTTCAGTTTCAATTTGTTTAATATAGAAAGTTGGGAATTCCAGGGGCGGAACAATCTGCTGGCAGGTATGCGAATCGGAAATTCTTCAGGTTTTATTTCCTTCAAAAAAACAGGTCGTATGGGGGTTATTTTTAAATAGGCATCTCCTGTTCTAAAGAGCTTTCTAAAAAAGCCAGACGCTGCGGTTGGTGACCAATACCATATGTCCGGGCATGTTCGTACTACTTGTATTCCAAATTCACCGCACACAGAAATATATTCATCGTTATATTGATTTCTGGGAAAAACCAGTGATGTAAATTTTAAACCATTTTCATTTGCAAGCTCAACAGCTTTTCTTAAATCCTCTCTGAATTGTTCTGTAGTTTGTCCTTTTTCAAGACAAAAATAATGGGAGTAGGTGTGAGTAGCCATTTCCTGATGTTTTGAGGTTTTAATTTTTTGAATGATTTCAGAAGCAAAATGAAAAGGATCATTATCTTCGGCAAAACCATTTCTCTTAACCCATTCATAAACTGAAACATTTGGATTATTGTATGATGGAATAATAAATGGTTTTGATTGCTGCCATTCATCAGAATTTTTATTGAACAGCATGCCTACAATCGCCCAAGTTGCATGTAAACCGAATTCTTCGAATATGCTTAAAATGTTAGGGATGACTATTCGAGTATTAATAAAATATTGTTGAGTAGCATTGTCCAAAAAAGGTTTGGTTTCTACACATCCCCAATGCAACTCGAAATCCAATGATATAACAAATTTTCCCTTTTTATTCATTTTAATGGATGCATTTACAATTCAATTTATCGGTATTTATTTTTAAAGCTAAGCGCTTTAAAATAAATAATAAACAAAAAAGGCATGAACTGTGTCTTTTGACGTAAAGCTATTCCAAGATTAGCACTTACCTGAGCCAACACTATTGAGCCCAATACAAAAGAAAACAAAAGAATTTTAAAAAGCCCGTTGAACTTAAACCAATTTGAAAACAGCCTTCGGAGAACAGTTATAAACATAAAAATGTAACACGAATTTTCCAAGGAGGTAATCAACCCAAAGGCTCCAAGCTGATCAAAAAACAGGGGTCGAAACCAAAAGGTCAATACTTTTTGAAGTTGATTGTAGTTTTGAATATCCACTCCTGAGGATGCCTTTGAAAG
>CAZCOL010000009.1:0-7526 GCA_964500545.1 uncultured Ferruginibacter sp.
ATTTGCAAACCAAGCGTTTCTTCCTTGCTGAAGAAGACAAATGGGTAACACTGAAGGTTTCTTCTGAAGCAATCAGAACCATCAATAAAAACGGTTTGTATAGTGTAGTAAAAGAATTGCGTGCTGCCGGAGAAAAAATTTAATAAGCTTTTTTAAAATATCACAAAATGGCAAAGAAAGGTAACAGGGTTCAAGTAGTACTGGAGTGTACCGAACACAAAACCAGTGGTGTAGCCGGTACAAGCCGCTATATTACCACAAAAAACAAAAAAAATACGCCCGAACGTATGGAGTTGAAGAAGTACAATCCAATTTTGAAAAAAGTAACTGTACACAAGGAAATTAAATAGTAAATTGGTTGAATCGAAAGATATTCGGTTGAATCTTTAAAAATACATAAAATGGCAAAAGCAGCTAAAACCGCGATCAAGACAAAAGACCAAAAAGCAGCAGCTGAGGCAAAGAACTGGACAAAAGTGATTCGTACTTTGCGTAGTCCTAAAACCGGTGCTTATACTTTTAAAGAAGCAATGGTTCACAAAGATAAAATTGCTGAACATTTAGCAGCGAAGTAGTCTTTCCGGCGCATTCAAATTTATTCAAAGCTGTTCTGTTGATCCGGAACGGCTTTCTTATTTTAAAAATGAGGGTAACTTATTTTTGATTTATTAATTATTGTGTAATAAAATTATATTATGGGTTTGTTTGATAAATTATTCGGCAAAAAGCAACAGCAAGAATCTTTGGATCAGGGGTTGCAAAAAACCAAAGAAGGTTTTTTTGACAAAATTGCCAAAGCAGTTGCAGGAAAAAGTACCATTGATGAAGAAGTATTGGATAATGTTGAAAATGCATTGGTGAGTGCAGATGTAGGAATTGCTACAACAGTAAAAATCATTGAACAGCTTGAAAAAAGAGTTGCAAAAGATAAATACCTGAATGCTGCTGAATTGAATAGTCTTATCAAAGAAGAAATTCAACAGGTATTGGTTACTTCAGCAAACAATGATTCCTACACCAATTATGAGCTGCCCCTTGGTCATAAGCCTCATATTGTTTTGGTGGTAGGTGTTAATGGTGTTGGGAAAACAACCACCATCGGAAAACTTGCTCATAATTTTTCTATGGCTGGTAAGTCAGTATTATTAGGGGCTGCTGATACTTTTAGAGCAGCTGCGGTAGATCAATTGACTATTTGGAGTGAGCGCACCAATGTTCCTATCGTAAAAAAAGAAATGGGCAGTGACCCTGCTTCCGTTGCCTATGATACAGTCATCAGCGGGGTAGCCAAAAATGTTGATGTAATTCTTATTGATACTGCGGGGCGTTTGCACAATAAAGTACATCTTATGGATGAGTTATCCAAGATTAAAAGAGTGATTCAAAAAGTAGTTCCTGATGCTCCACACGAGGTATTGTTGGTGCTTGATGGCAGTACTGGTCAAAATGCCCTGGAACAAGCCAAGCATTTTACCGCAGCAACAGAAGTAACCGCACTGGCCATTACAAAACTGGATGGAACAGCAAAAGGGGGCGTTGTTTTGGCAATTGCCGATCAATTTAAAATACCCGTTAAGTTTATCGGGGTAGGTGAGAAAGCAACAGACTTACTTGTTTTTGATAAGAAAGAATTTGTAGAAAGACTTTTCAATATGAATGCATAGTTGAATCAATTCCATATTTAATAGTTGTGAAAAGAAGAAGCCCCTAAGAATAGGGGCTTCGCTTACCAAAACTAACTGCTTATGAGAAATTCTTACTGATTATTAATTCCACTACAAACTTACATTCGATTTTATTTTTCTGTTGTTAAGCTTTAGGTAATAATTAATTAAGATTTTGTTAATAGTTTGTATTCGGTTATTTGAAGTTGCCGTTGAATACAAAGAAGAAGATGAACACAATGATAAAATTTCTTAAGCAAAAGTCTTGATCAACAATATGGCTAAGCCATAAATAGCAGTTGTGATGAAAACGCCCTTAGCGGTTTTGTCTTTGTGGACATTGATGTATAGAGTAAATAGCACAGCATTTGCCAACAATGAGATGGTTAAACCTGCGGACAATGTTCTAAACCCGGGTTCTACAAACAAAAACTGGAAAAACTCCTTGAAAGTAAAAATTCCGAATTTATATGTTTTGAATAACAGCAATCCAAATATGGGAGCAATAGCTCCTAATATCAGTCCGAGTTTGGTATTGTCCTTTGTAAATATCATTTGAAAATATGGCTGATTTCAAGTTGTTTTTTTAATGTGTAATTGGTAAGATCAAACTGAACAGGTACAACACTTACATAATTGTTTTTCAGAGCCCAAACATCTGTGTCTTTGGATTTGTCAAAGTTTTTAAAAACACCTGTCAGCCAGTAATATTTTTTGCCCTGAGGATCCATTCTTTCATCAAATGCTTCATCGTATTTGGCATAAGATTGTTTGCAAATCTTAATGCCTTTTATTTTTTTCATTGGAACTGCAGGGATATTTACATTTAGTAATAAATGTTTGTCCACTTTTTTCATGCGAAGTACCTCAGATACAATTTTGTGGACAATCAGTTTGGAGGCATCAAAATCGGCATCAAACTTATAATCCATCAATGAAAATCCGATACTCGGAATTCCTTCAATAGATGCTTCCATGGCCGCAGACATAGTGCCACTGTATATCACATTGATGGAATGATTTGCTCCGTGATTGATACCACTCAGACAAATATCCGGTTTTCTATGCAAAATTTTATCAACGGCTAATTTAACGCAGTCAACGGGAGTTCCGCTTGTTTGCCATGCTTCCACATCACCGAAAATATTGAGTTTGTTCATTCGAAGAGGAGAGCCTATTGTGATGGCGTGTCCCATGCCGCTTTGGGGTTTATCCGGTGCTACCACAACCACTTTCCCCAATCCTTTAACTGCTTCAACCAAACTTCTTATACCCTTTGACGTGATATCATCGTCATTGGTAATTAATATGATAGGTTCGGATTTTTTTGTTTTTGTCATCAGACTAAAATTTAGGGAATAAACTTCTTTGAATTCCTACAGCACGAAAAGGCCATGGAATTGATATGAGAATAAGAAATAAAGCAAGACCAAAGAAAATTACCATCTTTTTATGTTTATTTTCATCAGTGGCTTTTTTGACAGAGCTGTATCCTATATGCACAAATAACCAGGCAAGAATCATAATCATACCATGTTCTATGGTAAAGAATCGGTCAATTGGATTTTTCATAACTGCGCCCATTCCAGATTTCATTCTGTCGAACCAATCGTTGAAAAAAAATAAAATCAATCCTAAAAGTAATTGAATGTCGCAACAGATCATAAAAAATAAACCACTGCGCTTATCGTTTGCGGAGAATGAAGATTTATTTATTAGACCTTTAGCTCCATTGAATACAGCCCAAAATCCAAAAAATAAAATTGCCCATCTGATTAAGCTATGAACTGTGATTATGTTTTGCATATTATTTTTTTAGCAAAAGTAATTTAAATGTGTCACAAAATCCCTAAGTAGGATTTAATTGAATTTTTCAGTGATTGAAAAAATATTTTTTTTGATAAACTAAAAAGTTTAGTATATTTGTGCTAACCAAATTAGTTTAATTATGTCAAAAGCCGGATTAAACCTCAAATATCTGCGCAAATTGCGCGGTTGGACTCAGGAAGAATTTGCTAACAAATTGAACATCAAACGCTCTCTTATCGGGGCTTATGAAGAAGAAAGAGCAGATCCGAGAATAGAAGTATTGGAGACCGTTGCTTCTATGTTTAAGCTTACATTAGATGAGTTGCTATTAAAGGATTTGTCCAATTCCATTAACACGGGTAGCTATCTTCAGAAAAGAAGAATGCAAAAAATGCTTTCTGCGGATAGGAATATCATTCATTTTGTGCCTGTTAAAGCTGCTGCCGGTTATCTTGCCAGTTACGCAGATGCCGAATTTATCGATGAGTTGAATACATTCACACTTCCGATGCTTACCGGAGGAAATTACAGAGCATTTGAGATTATTGGTGATAGTATGTTACCAACTCCAAGTGGCAGCATCATTGTGGGAGAAAAAACAGAGTCATTGGAAGATGTAAAAAACGGACAGGCATATATTGTTGTAAGCAGGAATGAGGGTATTGTATACAAGCGCATTCAAAAAAATAACCGATCCAAAAATAAAGTTACTCTTGAAAGTGACAACCCAAACTATCAGCCCTATCAAATAAATGCGGAAGATATTGTAGAATTGTGGCAAGCGCAGGTAGTCATTGGCAAGGTTGCAACTCAGCAACGCTGGGATGTCAACTCTCTGGCCAATTTGGTCAACAATTTACAGGATCAGGTAAGTACACTTAAAAAGAAAATGAATTGATTTGTAAAAAAATATGTTTTTTGTTATTCATGCCTTTAAAATGTCAGCATCAATCAGCAGTTTTATGGTAAATTTAAAGCTGTTCATTATTTGTGTAAAAAACCAATTTTGATTTAATCCAAAAATCAAAACATCCAATTAATTTCAAGATAAAATAGATACATCGCTAACAATTAAAAAAACACAGTTATGATTAAATTACAGGTTATTGGAAATTTGGGAAAAGATTGCAACGTAAAAGAAGTGAACGGCAAAAATGTGATCAATTTCAGCGTTGCCCATTCTGAACGTTACAAAGACAGCCAGGGGAATCAAAAGGAAAGAACCACCTGGGTGGAATGCGCTTATTGGACTGACAGGACAGCCATATCGCAATATCTCACAAAAGGACGAACAGTGTATGCAGAAGGAACGCCTGAGGCAGATCCTTACACAAATAAAGAAGGTCAGCCAGCTGCCACCTTAAGAATGCGCGTACAAAATGTTCAATTGTTGGGAAGCAACAGTTCCGGAGATTCAAATAACAATGCTCAGCAAAATTATACCGGTAATGCTCAGATGCCAAAACCAGAATCAGCCAATGCAGCCGGAGATGAAGATTTGCCTTTTTGATTAAATTTATACAATTAACGATAAGCCTGCTTAAATCGCAGGCTTTTTTTATAAATTACAGATCTGAAATACCTTGACGACAATTAAATTATGACAAAAAATATCTTTTTAATAATACTGCTGTTATTATCAACATTCGGTTATTCTCAAAAAAATTACATAAGATTTGTAAATCCATTTATCGGTACAGGTGGCCATGGTCATACATATCCGGGAGCAACATTGCCACATGGGATGGTTCAATTAAGTCCTGATACCAGATTGCAAGGATGGGATGGATGCAGCGGATATCATGTTTCTGACAGTTTTATTTATGGATTTTCTCATACGCATTTGAGCGGTACCGGATGCAGTGACTTTGGAGATATTCTTTTGATGCCTGGTAATGGTGCTGTTTCTCCTAACAATCAATATTACAGATCACTTTTTTCGCATCAACAGGAATCAGCTTCGCCGGGTTATTATAGCGTGAAGTTGCTGGATGATGATATAGATGCAGAGCTCACTTCAACAAAAAGAGTGGGAATACATCATTATACCTTTAGCAATAATAAAAACAAGTATGTTATACTTGATTTGAAGCATCGAGATGAAGTGATTGAATCATCATTGAAAATTGAAGATAGTTTCACGGTTTCGGGTATGCGAAGAAGTAAAGCATGGGCTGAAAATCAGTATGTTTTTTTTGTTATGAAATTTTCTCAGCCGATAAAAATATCGGGAATATGGCAAAACGATTTTGTAGTTAAAGATTTAAGTATTCAAGAAGCATCCGGAATAAACATAAAATCTTTTTTTAGGTTTGCAGATGAAGGTTCTAATGATTTGTTTGTTCAAGTTGCATTGTCTCCAGTAAGTATAGAAGGTGCTAAAAAAAATCTGGAAGCCGAAGTTGCAAATAAAAAATTCGATGATATAAAGAAAGAAGCTGAAAATATTTGGAATCAGGAATTGTCTAAAATCGAAATAACTTCTACCGATTCTGAAAAAATGACAATATTTTATACAGCTTTATATCATACAGCAGTTGTACCCAACATCAATATGGATGTTGATGGACAATATAGAGGTCGTGACAATAAAATTCACAAAGCGGATGGGTTTGATTATTATTCGGTTTTTTCTTTGTGGGATACCTACCGGGCCGCTCATCCCTTATATACAATTATTGACAAAAAAAGAACCCTTGATTATATCAAAACCTTTTTGGTTCAGTATCAGCAGGGAGGCAGATTGCCCGTTTGGGAATTGTCATCTTGTGAAACTGATTGTATGATTGGCTATCACAGTATTCCTGTAATTGTAGATGCTTATCTGAAAGGGATTCGTGATTTTGATGAAAATCTTGCATTGGAAGCTATGCTGGCCAGTGCAAATGCAAATCGTTTTGGACTCGAGTCTTATAAATCCAATGGAATGGTGTTGTCTGACGATGAACACGAAAGTGTAAGCAAGACCCTGGAATATGCTTATGATGATTACTGTATAGCTCTCTTTGCAAATGCAATTGGCAATAAAGAAGTGTACAAGCAATTTATTAAAAGAGCCCGACATTATCAAAATTTGTATGATTCTTCTACCGGATGTATGAGGCCAAGAAAAAACGGTGACTGGCTCAGTCCGTTTGATCCCAGGGAGGTTAATAATCATTTTACGGAAGCCAACAGTTGGCAATATTCATTTTATTTTCCACAGGATATCAATGGATATATTGAAATGACAGGAGGCAAAAAGAATCTGGAATATAAACTGGATCAGCTGTTTAACGAAAGTTCAGTAACTACCGGAAGAAACCAGAGCGACATTACCGGACTGATCGGACAGTATGCACACGGAAATGAACCAAGTCATCATATTATTTACCTGTACAATTACACAGACAATCAATACAAGACTCAATACCTATCCAATAAAGTTATGAATGAATTCTACAAGAATGAACCGGATGGATTGATTGGTAATGAAGATTGTGGTCAAATGAGTGCCTGGTATGTACTGAGTGCTCTTGGATTTTATCCTGTAAATCCTTGTGGGAATAAAATTATGATTGGCAGTCCTCAGTATAATGATGCCATTATTCATTTGGAAAATGGCAATACATTTTCAATCAAAGCGGAAAATGTGAATCGCAATAATTATTTTGTTCAGTCAGCTACTTTAAAATTGAATAGCAATCCAAAGGAAAAAAAATGGAAGAACTCATACTTGTTTTTTAGTGATATTAACAATGGGGGGATGGCACATTTTATTATGGGAGCAACTCCTGTAAATTATTTTACTGAGCCAAATAAAGAAGAAGCTCTTTCTCATATCAAGGATGCGGCATTGGTATTGAATCCTGTAATAAGAGGTGGAGGTATTTCGTTTAGAGATTCAAAAAAGATTGAAATAATGACTCTTCAAAAGAAAACTCTTATTTACTTCACGTTGGATGGTTCAATTCCTGATAAAAATAGTAATAAGTATACAAAGCCTTTTACAATTGATAAAAGTGTAATTGTTAAAGCGATTGCAGTTGATAAAAAAGGTAATAAAAGTTTTGT
>CAZCOL010000009.1:7626-54441 GCA_964500545.1 uncultured Ferruginibacter sp.
AAAGTGTAATTGTTAAAGCGATTGCAGTTGATAAAAAAGGTAATAAAAGTTTTGTAACCACTGCTGCATTTAAAAAAATGAAAAATGATTGGGATATAAAACTGAATTCGTCTTATGAACAGCAATACGATGGAGGTGGATCTATGAGTTTAATTGATGGAGTATATGGAACAGTGAACTGGAGGATGGGTAACTGGCAAGGATATCAATCCAATAATGTGGATGTGGTGATTGATTTGAAAAAAAATAGAGAACTATCCAAGCTAACCGCAAATTTTCTACAGGACACACGTTCCTGGATTGTGATGCCTAAATCTATGGTTGTTGAATTGTCCTTTGACGGCAAACAATTTTCAGAAGTATATCGTGGGAATGATTTTTTGCCGATTGAAGATCTAAACCCTCAAATAAAAACAATCAATGCCGAATTTAAAAAACAAAGAGCAAGGTATGTTAGAATAAAGGCTGAGCAATATGGTAAACTTCCATCCTGGCATGAAGGCTCCGGCGGAGATACGCATATTTTTATTGATGAAGTGGAGGTGGAGTAATTAATAAAACAGATTGTTTTTATTAATTACTGTTCAATAGTTCAATAGTTCAATGGTTCAATAGTTCAATAGTTCAATAGTTCAATAGTTTAAGGTTTAATCCACTGAGTTGGTTTAATGTTTGTTTTTTATTTGTAAGTGTTGTCTGTTAACTTAAGTAAATAATTCGCTATTGATTCAGTTTCCCTTTTTGAAAGAACAGGGCTAAAATATTCAATATACTTTCTTAGTTCTCTTAGTGATAATATTTTCACAAATTGAAATTCTTCTTTTGGTTTTTGATTTACCATTACAATAAGATTTTTTATTGTGATTTTTCTTTCTCCCCAATGATGTTGATTAAATGAGTTTGTAATTTGGTCGTTTAATATTTTATAAAAAGCGAAGTTTGTTCTTTTTATTTGTTGAACGGGAGAATGTAGACTTAAATTATTGAGTGATTGTTCACTCCAGTTTTTTGTTTCAATAAGAAAAATTCCTGCAGGAGATATTAAAATATGATCAATTTGAATAGACTTAATATAGTCATTTTCTTTTCTGTTATATATTGCTTTATAAAATGAGTAATTAAAATCATTTATTAAAATATAGTCATCAGATAAATTTTCTAATTCTTTTGATACTTTATTTTCTCCAATTGCCCCGTAAATAGATGGAATTATTTGATCAATAGCTTTTTTTCTTATTTCAAGTTCCTTTATTTCTGGAAGTTGACTTTGATGAACAGCGTCAAGAAAATGAGACAAAATAAAATTATAGCGATTGATTTTTGTATTGAGTGTGTTAGTTGAAATCCTTAATGAATTAATAATTATACTGTCAAATTGATGATTTATATTTTTAATTTTTTTCTGTAGGCCAATTATTTTGAAGTGATTGATAAAAGTCTTAAAGATGTTTGAGGTATTTAGGTGAAGATAGTTTAGTTGCTTTTCTAATTGTTCAATTTCTAAATTTAATTTTAATGTTGCATCTTTTTTACTTGATTCAATGAATTGCTCCAATAAAGAAATATCTATTTTAAGTTCATTTTTTTCATCTTCTATTAAGTTTGTATGTTTTGATGTGATTTCCTTAATGTAATTTGTATAGTTTTTTTGAAATGCGATGATGTCATTTAGAGAATTGATATCATTTATATTATGCGTTCGTAAATGGGTTTTGATAGTTGTTAGAGAACCAATTTGATTATAAACCTTACACATTTTCGTTTACAAATTAATTGTATTGAAGCTACATAGCCTTTTTGGTTCTTAATTTTTGATTGTATTTCAGTGCTATATAAAAGTCACTTCGCTGGTTTAACGATATGCTTGTTCAAAGGTTCAACGCTGTGCTTCGCTTCGCGTGTTCAATAGTTCTACAGTCTAATGCGCTTCGCTGGTTTAAAGGTTTAAGGTTGATTTTGATGGATGCTTTAGGTTTAACTTTAAACCTTAAACTTTTGAACCATTGAACCTTGAACCCCCAAACTTCCCTAATCCTTCAACTTACTGTTGTTCTTACTGTATCCAAAATAAAAAATAAAGCCAACAGCCAGCCATCCAAATAACCTTAGCCAATTGGTCCATCCCAAGCCATAGATCATTGCGGCACAAACGATGATTCCAAGTATCGGAACAACAGGGACCAAAGGAGTTTTAAATTGTCTTGGTAAGTCCGGATTTGTTTTTCTTAAAATAATTACTGCAGCACAAACAAGAATAAATGCAAACAAAGTTCCTATGCTTGTCATATCACCAACGATATCACCCGGAACAAATGCAGCAAAAGCACCTACTAATATCAATATGATCAAGTTGGCTTTGTAGGGAGTTTTAAATGTTGGGTGAAGTGTACTCAATGATGTTGGTAGTAATCCGTCTTTACTCATGGAATAAAAAACACGGCTTTGACCAAGTAACATCACAAGAATTACGGAAGAGAATCCTGCCAGAATGGCTACTGTAACCAATTTTCCCAACCAATGATAACCAGGCATAAATTTATTGATAGCCGCCACTACAGATGCTTCTTTGCCATCTGTTCTAAAAAATTCTACAGGCGCTATTCCGGTAAGTACATGGGCAAATAAAATATATAAAACAGTACATACGGCCAAGGATCCCAATATTCCAATAGGCATAGCTGTTTTTGGATTTTTTGTTTCCTGCGCAGCGGTGCTTACGGCATCAAAACCAATGAATGCAAAAAATACTACACCGGCTGCACCTAAAATTCCAATTATTCCGCCGTAATGATGATTGATACCCTGATGATCGGTATATATGGAAGGTTCAGGAATATAAGGGGTATGATTACCGCTGTTTACAAACCCCCAACCTAAAATAATAATTAAAATTACGATTGAAACTTTTGTAATGACAATTAATCCATTTACAAACGCTGATTCCTGAGTACCTTTTATTAATAATAAACTAAGAGCTGTTACAATACCTAAAGCCGGAAGATTGATGATTCCTGTATGTATCATACCGGCTGAATCCGGTATTGAATGTTCAAAGGGCGAATGGCACCATTCATATGCAATAGGTTTCCAATGAAGTACTTCAACTAACAGGTTGTTTAAATATTCACTCCATGCAATTCCTACCGTAGCGGCTCCTACTGCATATTCAAGTATGAGATCCCAACCAATGATCCAGGCGAGTAATTCACCCATAGTAGCATAAGTGTATGTATAGGCGCTTCCAGAAATGGGTATGGAAGAGGAAAGTTCAGCATAACAAAGACCTGCCAATGCACAGCCGATTGCTGCTATCACAAATCCAAGGGTCACAGAGGGACCTGCATTCTGTGCGGCAGCTGCAGCCGTTCTTACAAACAATCCGGCACCAATGATAGCTCCTATACCGAGGGCTACAAGTGATCCGGCACTTAATGTTCTTTTCATACCCTTTTCATCATCCGATGCTTCGCTCAACAATAGATTCAATGGTTTTTTGGTAAATAAGCCCATAGCTAATATTTAGGTTAAATGATTTATGCTGAAAAATAAGGAATTATTGATTACAATAACAAAAGATTTATCAACGAATGATGATAATACTAATTTTTATTGCTTCAAATCCCTATTCAGTTTAAAATATTATATTGCAAAACCAAAAATAGAATATGCAAGGCACCACTCATTCGAAACCCACATCAAGCAAGCTTACCTTATACATAATAATTGCAATGTTGACAGGTATCTTTGCAGGTTATTTAATCCATGAGAACACTTCGCCTCAATTCATAAAAGACTTTTCTCCTAAAATTAAATTACTTGCCACCATTTTTTTAAGAATGGTTCAAATGATCATAGCTCCATTGGTTTTTTCGACATTGGTAGTTGGGATTGCAAAGTTAGGGGACTTAAAATCTGTTGGCAGGGTGGGAGGCAAAGCAATGGTCTGGTTTATTTCCGCTTCGCTGATCAGTTTGACTCTGGGATTGATTTTAGTAACAATAACCAAGCCTGGAATCGGAGTAAATATTTCTAATGCTGATGCGGAAGGGGCAAAGGAATTGATTGGGAAAACCAAAGAATTTTCTATTGAAAAATTTATTGAACATGTTTTTCCAAGGAGCATAATGGAAGCTATGGCAAACAATGAAATTCTTCAATTGGTCGTATTCTCAATTTTCTTTGGAGTGGCACTCACAGCTATCGGAAAAAAAGGAGAAAATATAATCAATGCATTGGATTCATTGACTCATGTTGTACTAAAGATGGTTACATACGTAATGAATCTTGCCCCAATCGGCGTTTTTGGTGCCATGACAGGCGTTATTGCGTTGAAAGGGTTAGGGATATTAACCACCTACGCTTATTATATCGGTTCATTCTATCTAGGTCTTGCCGTTTTGTGGATCTTACTATTGCTTATAGGATACCTCATCCTTCGCCACCGATTATTCGCTTTGCTCAAAAGATTATCTAATCCTATGGCCATTGCATTCAACACTGCCAGCAGTGAAGCTGTATTTCCCAAGCTTGTTGAAGAAATGGAACGTTTTGGATGTAACAATAAAATAGTTTCTTTTACATTGCCATTGGGCTACTCGTTTAATTTGGATGGAAGTATGATGTATATGACATTTGCCAGTATGTTCATCGCTCAGGCATACAATATCACTTCTATTACCGATCATTTTGGAACTCAGGTGGCAATGTTGTTGGTTTTTATGTTGACCAGCAAAGGAATTGCAGGTGTTCCAAGAGCTTCGCTTGTAGTGGTTCTTGCAACTGGCGGAATGTTTGGTATTCCTCCCGAAGGAATCGGTCTGGTATTGGCCATTGATACATTCTGCGATATGGGAAGAAGCATGACCAATGTGCTGGGAAATGCTCTGGCAACTGCTGCAGTGAGTAAATGGGAAGGAGCTCTTAACCATGAATTAGAAAGGAGCAATTAAATCCTAAGAATTAAAAATAAATAAAACCATCAAATAATATCATAAATTTCAAATCATGTTTCTTTCAATTTTATTGGATTTTCAATGGGTCAATTTGTTGCAGCCTCAATGGTATATTGAAAATGGCGGACTCTGGTTTATCCTATTGGTGGTATTCGCAGAAACGGGTTTGTTTGCAGGTTTTTTTCTTCCGGGTGATTCATTGCTGTTTGTTACTGGAATATACAGTGATGACCTGATCTCATCAGCACTTGGATTTTCGACTCAAAGCTCTGTAATAGATTTGCTGTTGCTGGGAGTTATGATTTCATTTGCAGGAATTATTGGAAATTCGGTTGGGTACTGGTTTGGCAGAAAAAGCGGACCATTTCTCTTTGAAAGAAAAGATACCTTTTTGTTCAAAAAGAAATATCTGTATCAGGCCAAGGAATTTTACGACAAGCATGGTGGCGGAGCAATCATTATGGCAAGGTTTCTTCCCATTGTAAGAACTTTTGCGCCCATCGTTGCAGGGATTGTTCAAATGGACAGAAAAAAATTTTCCTTCTTTAATATAGTTGGGAGTATCGCATGGGTCTTTACAATGATTGTTGCCGGTCATTATCTTCAGCGGATCATTTACAATTCATTTGGTTTCGATTTGAAAAAACATCTGGAAGTGATAGTTATTGGGATAGTGCTTGTTACAACATTGCCTGTTATTTTTAAAATGCTTTCAGGAAAAAGGAAACAGGGGGAAAGTGAATAATTTTCTTATGACTACCAACAATAAATCAATTTTTAACATCGCAGTAATAGTAGCTGCTCTGGGTTATTTTGTAGATATATACGATCTGTTGTTATTCAGTATCATAAGAATGCCAAGTTTAGAATCAATAGGCCTAGATGCTGATCAGGTGAAGATTGTTGGGGAAGAAATATTGATGTGGCAAATGTCCGGATTATTGATTGGCGGAATCATTTGGGGAGTTATGGGAGATAAAAAGGGACGATTGAGTGTTTTATTTGGCTCGATATTGTTGTATTCTCTTGCAAATATTGCAAATGGGTTAATACAAACTGCAGAGGAATATAAATGGGTTAGATTTATTGCAGGTATTGGACTGGCAGGTGAGTTGGGTGCAGGAATAACCCTGGTGTCGGAGTTGGTAGCCAAAGAAAGAAGAGGCATTGCAACCTCTTTGGTAGCGGGTATTGGCCTTACAGGTGCAATTGCTGCTTTTATCATCAAAGAGAATTTCGACTGGCGGATTTGTTATTTTATCGGAGGTGGAATGGGCCTGCTGTTGTTGTTGTTGCGTGTTTCAGTATTTGAATCCGGAATGTACCAACAAGTCAAGGAATCCAATATTCAAAAAGGGAAATTCTTAATGCTGTTCAATAATAAAGACAGATTAAAAAGATATTTTTTAAATATAATGATTGGTTTGCCTACATGGTTGGTTATTGGTTTGCTGATAACGTTTTCTAACGATTTTGGTAAACAAATGGGTATAAAAGATAAAATAGATCCCGGGAAGTCAATCATGTTTGCGTATGTTTTGATTTCAATAGGGGATATTTTAATTGGATTCATCAGTCAGTGGCTGAAAAGCAGAAAACTTGCTTTATATATTTTTTACGCAATTACAGTTTTTTTTATCGTATTGTTTTTTACCGCTCAATGGAATGGCAGTGCTTCAGGCATGTATTGGATATGCGCAGGACTTGGATTGGGAACAGGTTTCTGGGCAATATTTGTAACCATGGCTGCAGAGCAATTTGGGACAAATTTGAGGGCCACTGCCACCACTACTGTTCCCAATATGGTAAGAGGAATGCTTGCAGTAGTGATTTTGCCATTATTTAAATTTCTCAGGGGTTACACTTCTTATTATCATGCCGGCTGGATAACGGCCCTCATCATTATGCTCCTGTCAATTTTCGCTGTAATTAACATTAAAGAGACATTCGGTAAAGACCTTGATTTTATAGAAGAATAATAGGAAGTATGTCAATTTTATGTCGATTGGTTAACAGCCTCAATTATTGAAGTTATTTTTATTTGATTCATACATGCATAAGGTTGCTGTTTATTAATACAGGGTTTGTTTCCAAACACACTACAAGGTCGGCAGGAGAGAGGAGTTTCAGCGTATATCCATTGAGAAGAAGTTGTGCCGATACCACTAAACCCAAAATAAGGATGCGTTGCTCCCCAAATACTGATCACAGGAATTCCTTGAATCGCTGCAAGGTGCATATTGGCACTATCCATACTGATGACCACTTTTACATGCGACATCAAGGCAATTTGTTGAACCAAATTTAAATGAATGGTGGAATGAGTATTTGGAATTGATTTTTCCCAAACATTGAACTGAATACTGTTTTCAGTGCCTCCTAGCAGAAAAACAGTGTAATTTTCCGATAAAGCTCTGATAAGTTCCTCTGATTTATTTACCGGAAATGATTTGGTTGGGTGCTTTGCAAAAGGAGCAAATGCGATATATGGCCCTGGGAAACTATTGATAAATGACTCTGTAATTTTATAGTCTTTATCAGAAATGAATATTGATGGAAAATTAAATTCTTTCGATTTTATTTTCAAACCTGCTTGTTTAAAAACATCAAAATATCTGTCAGTTGTATGTGGCAGCGGATACAATTTTTTTGTCTGTATCATTTTTCTTTTGACGCTTCTTTGTTTGTCGATTTTGTAAACAGGTGTTCCTGAAATTCTGAAAAAGGTATCGAGTATATTGGATCTTAATACATTGTGAAGATCAATAATCGCATCAAATTTGTATTTTCTGGATAATTCACTGTGAAGTCTTTTCAATCCAAGTATTCCTTTATAACTTTTTTTTAAATCTGCTCCGAAAGGAATCAATCTGTCGTTATTTTCAAATAGGCAAGAGAGTTTTTTTTCTGTAAGCAGAGTGATCTCCAAATCGGGGTTCTCTTTCAATATCAATTTCAATACAGGTAAAGTCATGGCCACATCACCCATTGCTGAAAATCGTATTACCAGGATTCTTTTCATTAGGATGAATTGTTTTATTTTGGAAATACTTAGTAAGAAGATGGGCGGTTGGAATGCAGATTTGATTATTGGTAAGATTTTTCTTCTGTCAATCTTGAGCCGGTGATGTTGTTGATTTCTTTTTTAACTGCAGCCCTTTCATCATTTGTCATATACACCGATCGGGCTGTTTCAATAAATGAAGTTCCAAAATCATTGTTTTTTTCGAACAATCTGCAATCGTCTTCAATATCCCATAACTTTTCATTGATTTCATACAGCTTTTTATACAAAGGATGGCCTTTGTCCATGATTTTATTTACAGCATCATTCAGTATTTCCCATTCTGCTTCAAGATTTTTTCTTTTGGCAGTATCTTCAATTCTTGAAAGTTTGATTTCAATAATGGTCAATTTGTCCACAATTTCACCGTTGGAAACTTCAATCAGCATGGCGTATATTTTGTCGTAAAGATAAAAAAAATGTGGTATTGATTATAGTTGAAACAATTAAACAGCAATTGTTTTTAAATTTATTTTTTAACTATGAAAACAGGAATATTCAATGCATGTCTTACTTTATTGATATTTGAACCATAAAAAAAATCTTTGAATCCTTTGTGCCCATGGGCACCTATAACCAGCAAATCAGCTTTTTCTTGTTGTACGATTCGAACAATTTCTTTATCGGTTTCATTAAATCCAAGAATTCCCCTTGCATTATAACCCTTGGATTTTATTTTTTCAACAAGCATATTTAGCCTCTCCTGATCTTTTTTCGTTTCATAATCATCTGTCTCTTTACCATGAAGTTTTGAAGCGGCTGTTTCTACAACATGAATAAGTACGAATTCTTTGGTAATTCCTGCCTGACCTATTGCAGCAGATATCAGTTTGAGGTCGTTTTTGCTGAAGTCTAGAGCGATTGCAATTTTTTGATAAACAGGAACAGCCAACTCCTCATTGTTATTAACCGATGGATGGATTTCAATGGATGAATTGGTCTGCTTTCTGGAAAAAACAGGAAAGAAAATCACATAAAACAACAACAGCAGGAATAAAACAGCAAAAACAACTAAGTTCGATTTTATTATAAAATTGTTTGAGTTTATCCAGTATTCATGTATTTCACTGATAATCATTTTAATATTCAGCAGTATAAGTATAGCTGCAAAAAGCCACGATAATAATTTTGTTTTTTGAGTTATTGCAAATTCATGCATTGTTTTTTTGTCGCTAACAAAATGAATCAACGGAATGATTGCAAAACCAAGTTGAATACTCAAAATTACCTGGCTGAATATCAATAGACTGTCTATTTTCTCTTCACCGGTATAAGCAATAAAAAAAATTGCCGGGACGATTGCTACAAGTCTCGTTATCAATCTGCGCATCAGTGGATTTATGCGAATTTTTAAATAGCCCTCCATTACAATTTGTCCGGATAAAGTACCTGTTATGGTGGAACTTTGTCCTGAGGCAATCAAGGCTATTGCAAACAATGCTGAAGCTACTTTAGTACCAAGTAAAGGTGAAAGAAGTGAATGGGCCTGTCTGATTTCACCTACATCGGTTCTTCCTGTTTTGTAGAAAACCGTTGCTGCCAGTATTAAAATTGCAGCATTTATGAAAAATGCCAGATTCAGCGCAATGGTGCTGTCTATGATACTCATTTTTATAGCATGCCTTATTCCTTTTGGGGTTCTGGATATTTTTCTGGTTTGAATTAATGCTGAGTGTAAATACAGATTGTGCGGCATCACAGTGGCACCAATCATTCCAATAGCCAGATAAAGCGCAGTTTCAGTGGGGACAATTCCTGCAATTCCTTCTTTTTTGTATAATTGGTCAGCATCAGGCAAGCTGGGAATGAACCCTTTGATGATATCGTGAATTGAGGGATTGGCAAGGATAATATTTATCAAAAAAGAAACACCAATTATTCCAATTAAGATAATAATAAAAGCTTCAATTTTTCTGACACCGAGTCTTTGAAGATAAAGAAGTAAAAAAGTATCCAATACTGTTATGCAAACCCCTGCAAACAATGGTAAACCGAAAAGCAATTGAATGCCGATGGCCATACCTAAAACCTCTGCCAAATCTGTTGCGGCGATGGCTATTTCAGCAAGGATCCATAAGGAAAAATTAACAGCTTTCGGATAGGCTTCCCTGTTAGCCTGAGCCAGATCTCTTCCTCTTACTATTCCCAATCTTGCACAAAGGCTTTGCAAAAGAATGGCCATCATATTGCTAGCAAGCAACACCCAAATCAATGTGAATCCGTATTTGCTTCCTCCTGCAATATCTGTGGCCCAGTTTCCCGGATCCATATAACCTACACTAACAAGATAAGCAGGACCGATAAATGAAAAAATTCTTCTCCATCCTTTTTGAAAGGAGGTGGTATCAATGCTTTCATGAATATTTTCCAATGATTTGTCCTGCCCCATGTACTTGCTTGATTATTTTTAGGATCAGTTACAAAAATATAGTTAATAAAATTATGATTTTGGTATAATTTGAAAATAATATTAATCCTGTATGTGACCCAATGAATGATTTTAATTGCTGAAATGCAACCATATCATTTTAAATAACTGAATATTTTTCTAATATTGTGTCCGACAAAAATCAATAAATGAACTTTAATCGTTACGAGGTACCCTATTCAGTTAATGAGCCCTACAAAAAAAAAGTGGCATATTTTTCAATGGAGTTTGCAATTCATCAGCCCCTTAAAATATACAGTGGTGGTTTGGGTTATTTAAGCGGCAGTCATTTGCGCAGCGCTTATGAATTGAAACAAAATCTGATTGGGATTGGTATATTCTGGAAATATGGTTATTACGATCAATCCAGAAACCAGGATCAATCCTTGCAAATACAGTGGAACGAAAAAATCTATAATTTTCTGGAAGATACCGGCATCATGTTTCAGGTGGAAATTCATGGACACAATGTATGGGTAAAAGCACTTTACCTCAATCCGGAGACTTTTAAATCCGCTCCGTTTTTTTTACTTACAACTGATATACCTGAGAACGATTATGTTTCTCAAACAATTTCTCATCGTTTGTATGATGCAAATATTGCCACTAAAATAGCGCAATTTATTTTGCTTGGTGTAGGTGGAGCAAAGCTGATCGATTTACTGAATTTCAATCCTGATGTATATCATTTAAACGAGGCTCACGGGATAAGCGCAGCATTTTATCTTGAGAAAAAACTTGGAAACAGAGAGGCCGTGAGGCAGAAAATTGTATTTACAACTCACACGCCGGAAGAAGCGGGAAATGAAAAACATGATTTGCAGTTGTGCGATAAAATGGGTTATTTCTGTGGCATGCCTTTGGATGAAGTCAGGAAAATTTCTGATGAATCAGAAAATCTTTTTAATCATTCATTGGCGGCTTTGCGATATTCAAGAATGGCAAATGCCGTTAGCATGTTGCATGGTGCCGTCAGTAAAAAAATGTGGGAATCATATCGAGATATTTGTAAAATAAATTTCATTACAAATGCTCAAAATTGGGAATATTGGGCCGATAAACAATTGTATTCTATGATGGAAGCGGGAGATGAAAAGAAATTCATAGCCCAAAAAAAATCTAACAAAAGAAATTCGATGGAAATTGTAGCAGACCAGACGGGCAAATTGTTTGATCCAGATGTGTTGACTATAGTTTGGGCCAGAAGATTTGCAGGATACAAAAGAGCTAATTTGCTTGCAAGGGACAAGGATCGTTTCAATGCACTTTTGAACAATAAAAAATATCCGGTACAGATGATTTGGGCAGGTAAGCCATATCCTCTGGATTATCCGGCAATAGGAGAATTCAATTACCTGGTTAACTTAAGTAAGGAATTTAAAAACGTAGCTGTGTGTATAGGTTATGAATTGACATTGAGCAGGCAATTGAAACAAGTAGCAGATGTATGGCTGAACAACCCCAGGGTTCACCGAGAGGCAAGCGGAACCAGTGGTATGTCTGCAGCTATGAATGGTGCAGTAAATTTAAGCACCAATGATGGCTGGATCAGGGAATTTATTGATCATGGGCAAAATGGATTTGTTGTTCCATTGGTCAATTATGATGACATGTCTTTGCATGACCAGGATCAATACGACCTTGAGCAATTGTATGAATTACTGGAAAACGTGATTGTACCAATGTATTATAATAACCCTACTTCATGGGTCAATATCATACAAAAAGGCATGAAGGATGTACGCAATCAATTTGACAGCAATAGAATGGCCAAAGAATACTACGAAATTTTATACAAGTGATGTTCGCTATTACTTTGATGAATAAGTAACAGTTGTTTTTCCCTTTGAGCTGATTTGCATTTGTTGGCCCATCATATCCATTGAATTGTTCATATCCATGTCGCTAACTGATTCATTGACAAGTCCTGATTGGGTATTAACTTTCATGGTGCCTTTTACTTTTGTATCCATTGTCATGTTCATAGTCATTCCCTGTACTTCCTGTTCAACGGTTCCAACAGTAGTTCCGGAAATTTCGAGCGTTGCTATTGATTGTTCAATTGACTTAAGGGTGTATTTCTTTTTTGTTGTCAACCCTTTATTGCTGCTGGTGATTTCCCAGCTGTCTCCGATTTTTTTATCAGCAGGAATTATTAAAAAAGCTTCACCAGGTCCCTGACTGTCTTTATCGCCTGCCATAAAACTCAATCCTCCTCCCATAGAGCTTTCACCTTCTCCAGTTTTACTGCTCATTAATTGACAGCTTCCGGATATTTTATCAAGCACAAATGTATCAGGAACGTTCAGTTTATCACCTACAGTTTTGCCGATTTCAGATTCTCTGTCATCCTTGTTGTCAGAATCAAAACTCATATTTTGTCCCATTCCCTCCATTTCCATTTTCATTTTGGTAATGGTATTGGTTAGAATATAAGATTGATTATTTTCATCAATTACAGTCAAAACCGCTAGAGTGTTGATATCATTTTTCATATTTCCCATTGCCATTTCAGATTCTGTATTGGCAATTGAAGAACAGGTAATGGTCTGCCCTTTTTTCAGGGATATTTTTTGAGCAAATTGAGCGTTGATACCATTAATAAAAGTTAGCATCAAAACTGCAGAAATTATTTTTTTCATTTTATTGATTTTAGGGGACAAATATACTATATAAAAGAACAGGCCGTCATTTTAGACGGCCTGTTTACTAAAAAAAGTTGAATTAATTTATCCTATAACTGTTACGTTTACAGCATTCATTCCTTTTTTACCATTTTGAAGCTCAAACTCAACTTTGTCGCCTTCTTTGATCTCATTGATCAAACCACTTACGTGAACAAATGTTTCTTTGTCTGAATCATCGTGTCTAATGAAACCGAACCCTTTTTCGGTGTTGAAAAATTTTACGGTTCCTTGATTTTTTGTGTCCATTTTAATTGTATTGTATTTAATAAAGGACGAAGGTAGTCATTATTGACCAACATGCTGCAATTTAATTTTTAATATTGCAAAACAATCTATCAATCAGTGATTTATGTCATTCAGCATAAGAACTCACAGGTTCACAAGTGCAAACCAGGTTTCTGTCGCCATAAGTATTGTTAACTCGGTTTACCGAAGGCCAAAACTTGTTCATTTTAATGTAATCCAGCGGATATGCTGCCTGTTGTCTTGTGTATGGATGATGCCATTCCTGTGCTGTAACTTCTAATTGAGTGTGCGGGGCATTTTTTAGAACATTGTCTGTTTTGTCCGATTTGCCTTCTTCAATTAAATTGATTTCTTTTCTGATCTGAAGCATTGCATCACAAAATCTGTCCAGCTCTGCTTTATCTTCACTTTCAGTCGGTTCAATCATTATAGTTCCTGCAACAGGAAAGCTCATGGTTGGAGCATGAAAATTGTAATCCATCAATCTCTTGGCAACATCTTCTGCTTCTATACCTGCGGTTAGTTTGAAAGGTCTCAGGTCTACAATGAATTCATGGGCGCATGTTCCATTTTTTCCGGTGTACAATATTTTATAATCATTTTCGAGCCTTGCTTTCATATAATTTGCATTGAGGATGGCTGTTTCCGTACTTTTTTTCATTCCGTGGGCTCCCAGCATTTTGATATAAGCGTAGCTGATTAAAAGAATGCTCGCACTGCCGAATGCCGAGGCGCTAACAGCATTTATTGCGGTTTTGTTATTTTGCAAAGAAATGTGTCCGGGTAAAAATGGAGCCAGTTTTTCATTAACGCAAATAGGTCCCATTCCCGGTCCACCACCGCCATGAGGAATTGCAAATGTTTTATGCAAATTCAAATGGCAAACGTCCGCACCTATTTGACCGGGACTTGTTAATCCAACCTGTGCATTCATATTGGCTCCATCCATGTAAACTAGTCCTCCATGCTGATGGATCAAATCACAAATCTCAATGACTGTTTCCTCAAACACACCATGTGTACTAGGGTAAGTAATCATCAATCCTGCAAGATTATCTTTATGTTTGTCAGCCTGAGTTTTTAAATCCTCCAAATCAATATTGCCTGCCTCATCACATTTGGTTACAACTACCTTGAAACCAGCCATAACTGCCGAAGCGGGATTGGTGCCATGAGCCGAAATAGGAATTAAAATGATGTTTCGATGCTGTTCGTTTCTGTTTTTGTGATAGGCTCTAATGGTAAGCAGTCCCGCATATTCTCCCTGTGCACCGCTGTTTGGCTGAAGTGAAACAGCCGTGAAACCCGTTATTTTACTTAGATAATCTTCAAGTTCTGTTATTATTTTCTGATAACCTATCCATTGATCTGAAGGGGATAAGGGATGTATTTTAGAAAATTCAGGCCAGCTGACAGGTATGAGTTCTGTAGCAGCATTTAATTTCATAGTACAGCTTCCCAGTGAAATCATAGAAGTATTCAAACTGAGATCCTTGTTTTCCAGGTATTTGATATACCTCATCATTTGAGTTTCAGTTTGATGAGCATTGAAAACAGGATGTGTAAGAAAATCTGAGTTTCGTGTATGCGTTGCCGGTATATTATTGAGTTGTGTTGAAATATTGATTTGTTCAACAGATGATTTTGCGCCTTTAAAAGCTATAAAAACATTTAAAATATCAAGGATGTTTTTTTGACTAGTGGTTTCATCAAGTGAAATGTTGACTTTATTTTGTTGGTATCCAAAATTGATTTCTCTTGATTCTGCAATTTTTTTGAGTTCCTGATGGTTGTCAATGTTAAGTGTTACTGTATCAAAAAAACAGCTGTTTATATTTTTGAATCCGAGTTTATTCAACTCATTGCTGAGTGTTTCGGCAAGAATACTTACTCTTTGTGCAATTTTCTTCAATCCTTTGGCACCATGGTAAATGGCATACAAGGCCGACATGTTCGCCAATAAGGCCTGAGCTGTACAGATATTGCTGGTAGCTTTTTCTCTCCTAATGTGTTGTTCTCGGGTTTGCAATGCCATGCGAAGGCATCTGTTGCCCTTGGCATCAACACTGACACCGATAATTCTTCCGGGAATATTTCTTTTGAATTCTTCTTTGGTGGCAAAGAATGCTGCATGAGGTCCGCCAAATCCCATTGGGATACCAAAGCGCTGAGAATTTCCAATGGCAATATCAGCACCCAGTTCACCCGGGGGCGTCAGTAAGCAAAGCGCCAGTAAATCGGTTGCCATCACTACCTGCGCATTACAAGCATGGACAGAATCAATGAATGATCTGTAGTCTTCAATAGAACCGTTTTGATTGGGATACTGAATCAGCGCCCCAAAATATTGATCATCAATACTCGCAGTTCTGTAATCTCCAAAAACCAGTTCAATATTTACAGGCATTGACCTTGTAATTAACACATCTTTTGTTTGATCATATACATTTGCATCCACAAAAAACTTCGGTGCAACAATATGATCTGAGTCCTTATTTTTATGATTGAACAACATGGTCATGGCCTCAGCGGCTGCAGTTCCTTCATCCAGTAAGCTGGCGTTGGCTATTGGTAATGCTGTAAGGTCGCTGATCATGGTTTGGAAATTCAGCAGGCTTTCCAGTCTTCCCTGAGCAATTTCTGCTTGATAAGGTGTGTACTGGGTGTACCATCCCGGATTTTCAAATACATTTCTAAGAATGACACTGGGGGTTATGGTATTATAATATCCCTTGCCTATATAGTTCTGATAAATTTTGTTCAATGACGCAGTTTTTTTTAATTCGACAAGGTATTCGAATTCACTCATGGGGCTGCCGGTTTCAAAATCACTTTTCAAGCGAATTGAGGAGGGTAGTGTTTTGTCAATCAATTCTTCCAGATTTACACAGCCTATTTCATCAAGCATTTGCTTCACTTCGTTTTCGTTGGGTCCTATGTGTCTTCCAATGAATTCATGCTGTTGTTCTTCGAAAATATTCATTTTGTAATTATTGAATTTTAATATAGAATGGTGGTGCAAAATTAAACTAACTGAACTAATTTTAATTATAAATTGACATGTTGAAGGTACTTGTGGAAAAATAGGCCGATAATCTTCAGTAATTTTAAAGTAATGAGTAAAGAGATTCTTAATAATTGGTCAAAAAAGTCGGCAGAACATCAAAAAGAGTACAAACATTTTATTGCAAAGGCATCAAAGAATGAAGTGTTGAAGATTTTGGACGATGTACACCATGAAGCAGTTCAACAAATCAATTGTCTGGATTGTGCAGCATGTTGTAAAAATTATTCTCCAAGATTCAAAACACCGGATATTAAAAGGATTTCAAAGTTTTTAAATCTAAAAGACGGGGTTTTTATTGAAACTTACCTTACGATCGATGAGGAGGGAGATTACGTGCTGAAAAAAAAGCCTTGTGCATTTTTAGGAAAAGACAATATTTGCTCTATTTATGAGGTTAGGCCTTCTGATTGTGCAAGATTTCCATATACCGATGAAGATATATTGTTAAAAAGACCTGCCTTGACTTTAAAAAACTCCACATTTTGCCCAATAGTTTATTATGTGTTGGAAAATTTGATGGTACGATTGAAATAAACTGACCTGCTTTTACATCTCGCAACTCATATAATTTTCTTAAAAAAGAGTAAAAAATATAACAATGTGCAAAATTGATAGTAATACTATTATATTTGCATAAAAATATATCATGGAGCAGCTTCTGTCCAATATTAAGATCACCGTCAACAAAAACCTGTATTTGATCGATCCCACAACCAGTAAGTTGGGAAGTAATATTGTGTCACATTCCGTGAATATTATCGATGAGAAAGGATTTGAAAAATTTACATTTAAAAAATTAGGGATTGAAATCGATTCTCCTGAAGCATCCATTTACAGATATTTCAAAAATAAAAATCAGTTGTTGTTATACCTCGTATCCTGGTATTGGGGATGGATGGAGTATCAACTGGTTTTCGGAACTGCAAATATTTCTTCTCCTGAATTAAAACTAAACAAAGCAGTAGAATTGATTACTAACTACAAAAACAGTAAAATTTCCATAGAAGGAATTTCAATCAATAAGTTGATTCGGATAGTTATTTCAGAATCATCCAAATCATATCTGAATAAAGAGGTCAGCAAAGCAAACAAACAAGGCGCATTTCAAAGCTATAAAAAGTTTGTATCCAGACTTGCAGAAATCATACATCAAATCAATCCTGCTTATAAGTTTCCCAATATGCTGATGTCTACAATTATCGAAGGTGCTCATTTGCAGGTGTTTTTTGCAGAACATTTACCCGGATTGACCAATGTGCAAAAAAACAATGATTACTTATGCAAGTTTTATACCAATCTTGCATTGCAGTCAATAAAGAAAAGTGGTAAATCTAAAAAATAAAATCGTAAAAATATAAACTTCATCAAGCAAATTAATTTGGCGCCTAAAAAAATAATTATGAGAAATCCATATCAAAGATTTTGGTTGTTGTTAAAGCCCGACAATAAAGAGATTTATCAGGTGTATTCATTCGCTGTATTTAAAGGAATAATCGCTCTTTCTCTGCCTTTGGGAATTCAATCAATCATTAATTTGATTCAGGCAGGCAGGGTATCTGTTTCATGGGTTGTACTGGTAAGTGTGGTGGTCCTTGGTATTGGAATAGGCGGGTACCTCCAGATCATGCAAATAAGAATTATGGAAAATATTCAGCAGAATATTTTTACCCGTGCAGCTTTTGATTTTACTTATCGAATTCCAAAAATAAAATTTGAGGAAATCAACAAGCATTTTGCTCCAGAATTGGTCAACAGGTTCTTTGATATAATTACGCTTCAAAAGAGTGTAGCCAAAATAATCATTGACTTTTCAAGTGGTATCCTTCAAATTGTTTTTGGGTTGATTTTGCTCTCTTTTTACCATTCTTTTTTTATAGTGTTCAGTATTTTATTGGTGTTTGCTGTTTACAGTATTATCAAATTTACTTCCAAAAAGGGCCTTGTTACAAGTTTGGAAGAATCGAAATATAAATACAAGGTTGTTTCATGGCTAGAGGAACTTGCCAGATCCAAAGATTCCTTCAAATTGGCAGGTCATACAAATTTACCTGAAGCTAAAACAGATCAGTGTGTAACAGGTTATTTGAATTCAAGAGAAAATCATTTCAAAGTGTTAAGAACTCAATACTTTCTATTATTGGTATTTAAAATAATTGTTGCGTTGGTTCTGCTAGTCATAGGAGGTCTGCTGGTTCTGAGGCAGCAAATGAATATTGGGCAGTTTGTTGCTGCAGAAATCATCATACTGTTGATTATCGATTCGTCTGAAAAATTGATTTTGAATCTTGAGAATGTTTTTGATACACTCACTTCATTGGAAAAAGTTGGGCAGGTGTTGGATCTGCAACTGGACGAAAACAATCGCTCTAATTCATTAGATGTTATGAATTTGAATGCTCTGAATGTTGAAGTGAATGCTGTGTCTTTTACATATCCGGGGAGAACAGAATATGTTTTAAATGATTTTAGTTACATTTTTCAATCCAACAAAAGCTATTGTATTTTAGGGAACAATGGATCGGGTCGTTCTACCTTGATACATTTAATCAGTGGATTGTATCATCCGGTAAAGGGAAGTATATGTGTAAATGGGTTACCACTTTCCAATTATAATATCACCGATCTGTACAGAATAACCGGAAACGGACTTCAGGAAGAGACTATTTTTGAAGGAACGTTGGCTGAAAACATTTCATTGGGAAGAAATTTCATAGAAAACAAAGATGTGCTTTGGGCTGCAGAAAATGTTTGCTTACTCGATTTTATTAAAACTCTTCCGAAAGGCCTTGATACCGATATTGATATTTCAGGTAAAAAATTATCCAAAAGTGTGATTCAAAAAATAATATTGGCAAGAAGTATTGCCAATAAGCCCAAACTTTTACTGTTGGAAAATCAATTGGATTTTATTGAAGAAGCGGATAGAAAAAAAATCATTGACTTTTTAACTGATAAGAAAAACGGTTGGACATTGTTGTGCATTTCTTATGATCAATACCTGAAAGATAAGTGTGATCAGGTAATTCATCTCGAAAACGGTAAGATTGTTAAAAAATAAAAATAATTGAATGTTAAACATTACAGACAATAAACTGAATGACTTTATCCAAAGTGATAATCTTTCATCCATAAAAATTTTAAATTCAAGGAAAAGAAGTAAAAGGTTAATTAAATTCCTGTATTTTTCTGGTATATTGTTAATCATCCTACTAATATTGCCTTGGACGCAGAATATTCGTTCGCATGGAAAAGTGACCGCATTATTGCCCAATCAAAGACCTCAAACCATACATTCAACCATTTCCGGTAGGATTGAAAAATGGTTCGTGCAGGAAGGGCAAAAAGTAAAGAAAGGGGATACCATTCTTTTTTTAAGTGAAATAAAAGAAGAATATCTCGACCCCAATCTTGTGTTGAATACAGAAAGCCAATTGAAAGCAAAGGAGTTGACCGTCAGGTCCTACATGAGTAAAGTGAATGCAGGAGACAATCAGATTGATGCATTAATAAATTCAAGAAAATTAAAGCTCGAACAAGCTGAAAACAAGGTAATTCAATCCAATCTGAAAGTACAGAGTGACAGTATAGAATTGACAGCGGCAGAAATTAACTTCAAGATCGCCAAAGAACAATTTGACCGCATGCAACAACTGTACAACGATGGACTTAAATCACTTACAGATCTGGAAACCAGAAGGTTGAAAGTTCAGGAAACAAAAGCCAAAGTAATTGCCCAGCAAAACAAATTGATTGGAAGCAAAAATGAAGTACTCAACGCGAAAATAGAATTGAATGCCATTAATGCCGATTACAACGATAAAATTGCCAAATCCGAATCGGAAAAATACGCATCACTTTCCAGTATGTATGATGCAGAAGCTGTTGTATCGAAATTACAAAATCAAGTGGTGAATTACAATATCAGGTCTGGTATGTATTATGTGTTGGCTCCTCAGGATGGTTACATCACTAAAGCAATTCAATCAGGAATCGGTGAGGTTATCAAGGAAGGAACAGAGATTGTAAGTATCATGCCTGCCAATTTTCAACTGGCCGTTGAAATGTTTGTTGATCCAATTGATATTCCATTGCTTCAAAAAAAACAGCATGTTCAAATTCAGTTTGATGGATGGCCGTCCATTATATTTTCCGGATGGCCCGGGATTTCTTATGGTACCTATGGTGGTGAAATTGTTGCCATCGATAATTTTATCAGTTCCAACGGAAAATACAGGGTGTTATTGGCTAAAAAAAGCAATGCTTCTAACTGGCCTGAGCAAATTAAAATAGGGGCAGGCGCCAACACGATTACCTTATTGAAGGAGGTACCGGTTTGGTATGAGCTTTGGAGAAAAGTAAATGGCTTTCCTCCTGACTACTACATTGAAAAAATTGAAAAAAATGATGCTAAGAAATAGATTTTTATCTTTTATCTGCTTTTTATTAATTGGATCAGAAGCATTTTCACAAAAAGACAGTTCAATTAGGTTTGATTTTTCTTCTTTCTTGAGAATTGTCAAGCTGCATCATCCAGTTGTAAAACAAGCTCAGTTGCTGGTTGACAATGCTCTTGCAAACAATATGTTTGCAAGGGGAGAATTTGACCCCAAATTATTTTATGCATTTGAAAATAAATTCTTCAATTCAAAAAATTATTATGACATCAGTAATGGGGGAGTTCAGATTCCCACCTGGTATGGTATTGATTTTAAAATGGGTGTTGAAAATAGTTTCGGAGATTTTCTGAATCCTCAGCAAGCCACACCCATTAACGGTTTAATTTATTCGCAAGTTTCGCTTCCGCTATTGCAAGGATTGGTTATTGATGAAAGAAGAGCCACCTTAAAAAAGGCGAGAATATTTCAACAGATGTCTGAACTTGAAAAAACAATTGCAGTAAACGAGCTGTTGTTCAATGCAGGTAAATCATATTGGGACTGGCAATTGGCTTTTTCAAATTTGAGGGTACTTGAAAATGCAAAAATCATAGCTGAGCAAAGATTTATTGCTGTAAAAAAAACTGCAGAATTTGGAGATCGACCCTATATCGATACCGTAGAATCTTTAATTCAATTGCAAGAAAGAATATTGAGCCTTCAGCAGGCTCAATATGAGTATCAATCCAAGTCAATTCTCTTGTCTAATTTTTTGTGGACAGATGATAATATTCCTGTAGAGTTAAAAGAAAATATCACTCCTGAATATTATGTTGATGTTGATTCTGTTCGAAATGTCGCAATGGAGAAAATAATAGTGGATGTTGACAGTTTTATTGAATCTCATCCTGAGTTGCAAAACTATAGGTATAAACTCAATCAGTCTGAGATAGACCGAAAACTAAAGCAAGATAAATTGAAACCAAAACTAAATGTCAATTACAGTCCTTTGTATAGAAATTTCAACGGATTGTACGGAAGTTTCAATGACTATAAATGGGGATTGTCTGCTGCTTTTCCCTTATTTTTAAGAAAAGAGAGAGCAGACCTCAAATCTGCAAAATTGAAAATTACAAATCTTCAGCTCGAAACCTTTCAGAAAAGAGTTGGATTGATCAATAAAATCAAAAGAAAACAAATTGAGTACGGCAACTATCTGAATCAATTTGATTTATACTCTAATACAGTTTACAACTACAGGAATTTATGGACTTCTGAAAAAAAACTATTTGATTCCGGGGAGAGTTCCCTGTTTATGATTAACTCCCGTGAAATGAGTTATCTGAATGCTCAATTGAAACTTAATGAAATATTGACAAAAACAAAATATGCTATGTTGGAATTGGTTTATTCCCTTTGTCAAATGGAAAGGAATTTTATCGAAAATTAATTTGCAGCTTCAAGATAAATTCATCTGGGTTAATATTCCATTTTTCTTAGAGAGGGCGCTTTGAACCAGGTAGTAATCACTACTGCCACAGTCATACATCCCCCAAATATCACAGATGGTATAATTCCCAATATTTTGGCAGCGACTCCGCTTTCAAATTGCCCCAGTTCATTGGAAGAATTGATAAACATACTGTTTACCGACATTACTCTTCCCCGAAGATTGTCAGGTGATTTCAACTGAAGTATTGTCCCTCTTACTATCATGCTAATTCCATCCAGTGCACCGCTCAAAAGTAAAGCAATAAATGAAAGCCAGAAAACTTTTGAAAGGGCAAAAACTATGATAAAGCAACCAAAACCTGCAACAGCATACAATAATATTTTACCTTGTTTTTTTCTCAAAGGGAGTATAGTTAATATCGTAACACTGATGATAGAGCCAATGTCAGTTGCTGAATTCAGCCAACCAAATCCTACAGGGCCTGTTTTTAAAATATCTCTTGCAAATACCGGAATCAATGCTACAGCTCCTCCAAATAAAACTGCAAACAAGTCAAGGGTCAGTGCTCCCAGAATTTCTTTGGTTTTATACACATATTGAATACCTTCTTTTACACTTTGCCAGGTTGAAGTATTGTTATTGATTTCCGAAACTTCTTTAGATGATAAATTATACAGAAATACAAATCCAATGATTAATATTACCAGTATTACTAAAAATGTATAATGTATATCGAGTAAAGCAATTAAAAACCCACCCAATGCGTGCCCAAATATAGATGCAATCAACCAGGAGGCAGAACTGATTGAAGCGGCTGAGGGCAATATATCCTTAGGAACAATTTTTGCAATCATGGATGAAAAAGTGGGTCCGGAAAAAGCTCGAATAGCACCCGTTATTGCAATGATGATGAAAACAATCACAGCAATGGTCCATGGGTCTAAAGAAGTGGTATTTTTCGTATCGGATAATATCACAAATAATAAGGTGCAACCTATGTACATTAATACACATTGGAGCAACAGGCGTCTGTTTTCGTTTCTGTCGATGTAATGTCCCGCATACAATGCCAATGACAATGCCGGAATTACTTCAGATAGTCCAACTAGCCCCAATGCAAGTGCACTGTTTGTTAGGTTGTACAACCACCATCCCACAACAGTTCCTGACATTCGAAGTCCCATGATAAAAATGAAGCGGCCAAGTATAAAAAACCTGAACTCTTTGATATTAAACGCTCTGTAAGGATTGTTATGGGATGTATTGTTCAAAAAATAGAATTAGATTATGTCAAAATGATATGATGTTGCCCTTGAGGATATTCTTTATTCAGGGCATTTATTATGATATCAACGTGTTTTTCATTATTGATGAAATCCGCATTGGATGCATCTACAAAGAGGGTTTTGATATCATGCTGTTTGATGTATTGAGTATATGTTTCCTGCAATGTTTGAAGATAATCGTCAGGAATGGATTGTTCGTAAGGTCTGTTTCTCTTTTTTATGTTATCCTGTAATTTTTCGACAGGACTGTGTAAATAAATCAGAATTTCAGGTTGAAGAATCTGGGGATTGATGATTTCAAATAATTTTTGGTAAAGTTTGTATTCTTCTTCCGGTAAAGTTACTTTGGCAAACAACAAACATTTGGTAAACAAATAGTCTGATACGGTTGCTGTTTGAAACAAGTCCTTTGTTTGAAGCATTTCTTTCAGTTGTTTGTACCGTTCGGCCATAAAAAACAACTCCAAGGGAAAAGCATATTGCTCAGGTTTTTCATAAAATTTTGGCAGAAAAGGGTTGTCAGCAAACTCCTCAAGAATCAGTTTGGCGTTTAGTTTTTTACTTAAAATATTTGCAAGGGTAGTTTTACCTGCACCTATGTTCCCTTCTATCGTAACAAAACTATATTTCATTGAGGATGCAAATTAAGTGTATAGCATTTAACTAAAGTCAAATTTTATTCACAGTGAGTTTGTCCTGGCATGAAACAAGGATTTGATGAATGTTTTTCTTTAAAACGGGGTGGATAAAATTAGGAGACAGCTCATTGAGCGGAATCAGAACAAATTTTCTTTCCTGCAGCAATGGATGCGGAATAGTCAAATCTTTGCTTTGAATGATTTCCTTATTAAAAAATAATATATCTATATCTATTAGCCTTGGGGCATTTTTAACAGTTCTTATTCTTCCCATTTTTTCCTCTATTTTCAGAATCTGCTTCATGGTTTCTACAGAAGTCAGTTTTGTTTCAACAATCAACACCTGATTCAAAAAATCTGGTTGTTCCAAATTTCCCCATGCTTTGGTTGAGTAAATAGAGGATGTTCTTAATGGTTCTCCAATTTCCTTTTTTATTATTTTTTTTGCCAGATTTAAATTTTGTTTTGTATTTCCAATATTGCTTCCTAGAAGCAGGTATACTTTGTTCATTTTTAAAAATCTTAAAAGTGGGTGTAATTTATTGATTTGCAAAATACAACTTCAATGAACTTTTGCTGAATGTATTTTAAAATATTTCTAGTAGTTTTACAAAAAGCCGGTCAATGTTCAGGCTGTATATTAATAAGCAACCACTTGTTAAATCTAATCTGAAAAGATTGTATAAATACAAATAAAAAATTTCTTCTAATGAGCTATAGCCAGGTAAAAGCAATGTTTTCGATCACGAGAGGAAGTCTTCGTTCAATAACGAGAAGTCCATCTGCTATGATATTCAGCTTTATATTTCCTTTTGTATTCATTCTGGTTTTTGGGTTTATTGGTAACGGAGGGACTAAGCAACGATTTAAAGTTGCCATGGGGAAAGATACTGACACTTCGAATATGCTATACAGAACGCTGATTTCTTTAGATGCCTTGAAGTTTGTTGATTATGATGATGAAGTTCAAATGAAAGGAGATCTTGATCAAGGAAATCTAGCAGGTGTAATTTTGATCGAAAAAAATGGAGAGGGTCTCGCTCCTTATAGTTTAAAGCTGAAAAGTACCACTGCCAGTAACGACAAATGGCCTCAGTTAAAAACTTTGTTGGACAATGTCAGCAATGAGGTCAGCAATCGTGTTTATAAGGAAAGATTGAGTTATGCAGATTTTCAATTTGACCCCTCAGCAGACATAGAAAAAGTTAGGGAATATAAAACAATCGACTTTATTTTGCCCGGTCAGCTGGGTTTTTCATTGTTGAGTGCCGGGGTATTTGGTGTTGCTTTCATGTTTTTCAATCTGAGAAATACCTTGGTTTTAAAAAGATTTTTCGCAACTCCTATCAATCGAACGTTTATAATATTAGGAGAAGGGTTGAGCAGAGTTATTTTTCAATTGATTACTGCTGTTGTAATTATTTTGGCAGGATACTTATTTTTTGGGTTTACACTTGTTCATCAATTCAGTACATTTTTAGACATGATGATATTGAGTTTTATTGGATTGGTAGTATTCATGGGATTTGGATTCATTGTCAGTGGGATTGCCAAAACAGACAGTACCATTCCTCCATTTGCAAACCTCATCACACTGCCTCAGTTTCTGCTTGGAGGAACTTTTTTTTCTGTAGACGCCTTCCCAAAATGGCTTCAGCCTGTTTCAAAAGCACTGCCGCTTACTCATTTAAATACTGCACTAAGAAATGTAGCCTTTGAGGGTCAGTCTTTGTGGCAAGTCAAATTTGAGATAGGTATTTTGTTGTTGTGGGGATTTTTTGCCTATGCTCTGGCAGTAAAGTTTTTTAAGTGGGAGTAATTTAAATACTTAGTTTATTTTTTTTCAATCAGGAAAACTAATTTTTCCGAAACTTTTATTGGGCATGAACTTGTTCCCATTTTGAAAACTCTCTTTTGTTCCCGCTATCAATTCATTTGCCAATACAGAAAATAAAGCTGCTTCTTTTGCATCAGGATTAAAATAAAAATGTTCAAAATTTTTCACCCGATTTTCTCCAAAATGTGACCTTAAGGCGGACAGTAATAATGGATTATGCAATCCGCCACCGCTGATCAGAATTTCATAACTTTTACTTTCTTTTATTAAACTGTCAATCAAGTTGCATATACTCATGGACGTTAGTTTGTTTAGAGTTGCTGCAATATCCTCAAATGGAATTTCAGTTGTTTTGCTTTTTTTTAAGGCATCTTGAACAAAGTTCATGTTGAAAAGCTCCAGCCCGGTAGTTTTTGGAATTGGCATACTGAAAAATGGATGACAATATAATTCGGCAATAAGTTGATCGTTTGTATTGCCCGTTAGGGCTATAGCTGCATTATTGTCGTATAGCAATTCAGGATATTTTTGCCTTATCAGCTGATCAATCAGAGTATTTCCCGGCCCTGTATCACTGGAAATGACCTTGTCAAATGGAGCATCTGCGGGTATGAAAGTAAAATTTGCAATTCCTCCAATATTGAGCAGAATTCGGTCAGAGTGTTTGTTGGAAAATAAAAGGTAATCTCCGTAAGTAACTAATGGAGCTCCTTCACCACCGCCAGCAATATGCTTTTGCCGGAAGTCGCTTATCGTGATAATGCCGGTTTTAACGGCTATGTGATCAGCGTCACCTATCTGCAGAGTACTGTTTAATTTATGATTGAATTTACTGCTTGGTGCATGAAATATTGTTTGTCCATGGCTGGCAATAAGGTCAATTTCATTTTTAGAAATTTTCCATTTTTTCAGTACTTCATTGATCATTTCGCCGTAAGTAATTCCGATAGATGCATTTAGTTTACAGAGTAAAGCCAAATCAACATTTTTTTTGGATATAATGGATGCCAGCTCTTTTCTGAATTCATTGGTAAATGGACATGTAGTAAAATTCAACAAATTAAGTTGAGTATTTTGTCCATTTCCACTTATATCACATAATGCAATATCCAATCCATCAAAAGAAGTACCGCTCATAAGGCCGATAATCTTTCTGTTTTGCTTCATGCTTATTTGATGAAGCTTATTAATGGATTCAATCATGATTGCTTTGATTTATAAAATGTAGATTTCTTTTGATGCCTGTGTATTTGGCTCTTTTGATTGGAGAGTTTTTGAATATATTTTTAAATTGAACCTCTGATATTTCTTCCCAATCTTTTCTGCTAAAATGTAAAACTTCATGCAAAGGCTTAAATCGTTCCTCGCTGTTTTGTTTTGAAAATCGATTCCATGGACAAACATCCTGACAAATATCACAACCAAAAAAATGATTTTCAAACTTTCCTTTCATATTTTCAGGTATGAGGGCTTCTTTCAATTCGATGGTAAAATAAGAAATGCATTTACTCCCATCAATTACCTTTTCAGGCAGAATGGCTTCGGTAGGACAGTGGTCAATACATTTGGTGCAAGTGCCACAATAATCCTTTAAAATGGGGTTGTCGTATTCAAATTCAACATCGACAATTAAAGTGGCAATAAAAAAAAAGGAACCTTTATTTTTATTGATTAAATTTCCGTTTTTTCCGATCCAGCCCAGCCCTGATTTATTGGCCCAGGATCTTTCTAATACAGGGGCGCTGTCTACAAAGCCTCTTCCATTGATTTCACCAATTTGTTCTTTTAGCAAAAAGAAAAAATGATGCAATCTTTCTCTGATAACATCATGATAGTCTTCACCAAAAGCATATTTGGAAATTACGGGAGCATTTACATTTTGTTTTTCACTGGTAAAATAATTTTGTAAAACCGTAATAACAGATTTAGCACCCGGAAAAAGTTTTGTTGGGTCAGTTCTGAGGTCAAAATGATTTTGCATGTAGTCCATTGAGCCATGCATATTGTTATTGAGCCAATTTTCCAGACGAACCGCATCTTCGTGCAATGGCTCGGCTTTCGCGATTCCGCAAAAATCAAATCCAAGACTCGTTGCAGTTGATTTTACAAATTTGCTTATTTCGGATTTGTTCATTGATTGAGTTGGAAAAATTTTAATCTCCTTTATTCTCCAGATGCAATTTATGAAAGAAACGATGTAAAACGGGTGCTATCAAAATTCCGAAAGTTGTAAGAAAGGTAATGCCGCTGAATAATGCGTAAAAGGATGCAAAGATTTTTGCAGCATTTGTAAGAGTAATTTTCGTATCAATAATTGGCCCCATACCACTTAAAATCATGGAAGCGTTTAATAAACTGTCATACCAGTCAAATTCCGGAACGGTAAGTTTGTAACCTAATACGCCTATAAAAAGACTGATAGCTAAAACCACAAAGGCAATCAAAGCACTGAATGTTTTTCTTTTTCTGTAAATGGCTCTTGGAGCTAATTTTTCCTTTTTGTTCTCGTACATGTATACGAATTTAAATAAAGTCAAAGTATTTATTGAAAAAACTTAATTGCTTTCCTTAATGTGTAATAATTGCATAAAAAAATAAAATCTTCTGCAATAAAGTCAGTTTGGTTTTATAAAAAATGACATTATCGCATTTTAATTGAATTGGATTCTATTTTGATGCTCATTTGTAAAATCAATTTTATGAATTTCAATAATTTCACTATTAAAGCTACGGAAGCGGTACAGAAGGCACAACAGCTTGCCTTTAATCAAAAGAATCCGAATATTGAAAGTGAACACATACTTAAGGCTCTTCTGGAAACAGAAGAATCACCGGTAGAATATTTGCTGAAGAAAAACAACGTATCCTTCAATTTACTGGAGTCAAAGTTAAATGACTTGCTTCTAAAATTTCCTCAAACAAGCTCGGAGCCTGCTCAGACTTTGGGAAGAGAAACCAATGCAATGCTATTAAGGGCAGGTTCTGTGTTAAAACAATTTCAGGATGAATTTATTACTCCCGAACATTTATTGCTGGCCATGGTTATGGGAAAAGATAATGTATCGGGAATTTTAAAGGATGCGGGATTGACTGAAAGAGGATTGATTGCTGCAATCAAAGAATTGAGAAAAGGAACTGCTGTCACCTCTCAAACACAGGAAAATACATTCAATGCATTGAACAAGTATGCAAAGAATTTGATTGAAATGGCCAGAAACGGAAAACTGGATCCTGTGATCGGAAGGGATGAAGAAATCAGAAGGACATTGCACATACTCAGCAGAAGAACAAAAAACAATCCTATTTTGGTAGGTGAACCAGGAGTGGGTAAAACTGCCATTGCTGAGGGGCTTGCTATGAGAATTGTAAATGGGGATGTACCGGAAAACCTAAAATCAAAAATAATTTACGCTCTCGATATGGGGCAGTTGATTGCAGGTGCAAAATACAAAGGTGAATTCGAAGAGCGTCTCAAATCAGTGGTGAAGGAAGTTGCAGGAAGTGAGGGAGAAATAATTTTATTCATTGATGAAATCCACACCTTGGTTGGTGCGGGAGGAGGAGATGGTGCAATGGATGCAGCCAATATTCTCAAGCCTGCGCTTGCAAGAGGAGAATTGAGGGCAGTCGGTGCTACTACACTTAATGAGTATCAAAAATATTTTGAAAAAGATAAGGCACTGGAACGTAGATTTCAGAAAGTGATGATTGACGAACCGACTGTTGAAGATGCTATATCCATATTAAGAGGAATAAAAGACAAATACGAAACCTATCACCATGTAAGGATAAAAGATGAAGCAATCATAGCTGCCGTTGAATTGTCTCATCGATACATCACAGATCGTTTTTTACCTGATAAAGCAATTGATTTGATTGATGAGAGCGCAGCAAAACTTCGTTTGGAAATGAACTCAATGCCCGAAGAACTGGACAAACTCGAAAGACAAATCCGTCAGCTTGAAATTGAAAGAGAAGCAATCAAAAGGGAACAAGATGAGGTCAAACTTAAAGAACTGAATACTGAAATTGCAAATTTTGCTGTTGAAAGAGACACTTATATGGCAAAGTGGAAACAGGAAAAAGAAATTGTAGAGAAAATACAATCAGGAAAAGCGGCAATTGAACATTTGAAACACGAAGCTGAACAGGCTGAAAGAAATGGTGATTATGGAAAAGTTGCTGAAATCAGGTATGGTAAAATTAAAGAGCAGGAAGAAATGATACTTTCCAACACTGATAAACTGGAAGAGCTTTCTGAAAGGAGATTGTTAAAAGAAGAGGTAGATGGAGAGGATATTGCAGAAAGTGTTGCCAAAGCTACCGGAATTCCTGTTTCTAAAATGATGCAAAGTGATCGTGAAAAATTGTTGCAATTGGAGGATGAGCTACATAAAAGAGTAGTTGGTCAGCTTGATGCCATTGAAGCTGTTTCCGATGCTATCAGAAGAAGCAGGGCAGGATTGCAGGATGCCAAAAAACCAATTGGATCCTTTATATTTTTGGGAACTACCGGTGTTGGTAAAACTGAATTGGCTAAAGCTTTGGCTGACTATCTTTTTGATGATGACAGCATGATGACTAGAATAGACATGAGTGAATATCAGGAAAAACATTCTGTAAGCAGACTTGTGGGGGCTCCCCCGGGATATATAGGATATGATGAAGGAGGACAACTTACTGAAGCAGTTAGAAGAAAGCCTTACTCTGTTGTTTTGCTGGACGAGATTGAAAAAGCCCATCCTGATGTGTTTAATATTTTACTGCAGGTATTGGACGATGGTAGATTAACAGATAATAAAGGTCGTGTGGTGAATTTTAAAAATACGATCATCATAATGACCAGCAACATGGGAAGTGAAATAATTCAAGAAAATTTTGAAAAAGTTACAGAGAAAAATAAGCAATCTGTTGTTGAAAAAACCCAGGATCAATTGATTGGAATTCTTAAACAAAATGTAAGACCCGAATTCATTAACAGAATAGATGAAATCATCATGTTTCATCCGTTGATGAGAAATGATATAAAAAACATCATAAGTATTCAACTGAATGAATTAAAAAAATTAGTCGCTAAAAGTGGAATTAACTTACAGTTCAGTGATTATGTGTTGGAATATCTTGGGGAAAATGGTTTTGATACGCAATTTGGCGCAAGACCATTGAAAAGATTGATTCAAAAACAAATAATCAACCAACTCAGCAAACGTATCCTTGCCGGCGATATTGAAAAATCCCTGCCTGTTACAGTAGATGTTTTTGATGGGGTGGTAGTATTTAGAAATGAAAATCCAGTACTTAAAAATGCATAATAACAAAATTTTAATTTAGTTAATCATCAGATAAATAATGATTTATAAATAATAATTAGTGTTATATATAAAATCATTTTCTATTAAGGTTAAAATCCCTTATCTTCATTTGAATCCATATTTTTTTTGGATTAATATAAACAATTAATGTGTTTTGTTGTTTATATAGTTGATATCATAAAATAATAAAAAAATGGCATTTAAAAAAGAAGTTGCAGAAATTATTGAACCTCGGGATGTTTTTGTAGGTAATCCGAAAGCGGAAGTAACTTTGGAGGAATTTGGAGAATATGAAAGCGAGGTATGCGCTAAGGCAAATGAAGTAGTTAAACAATTATTGCAGGATTACGATGGTAAAATCAGATTCAATTTCAGACATTTTCCTTTGACTAAAATACACCAACGCAGTTTGAAGGCAGGTGAAGCTGCTGTAGCAACTGCTCAGGAAGGTAAATTCTGGGAAATGCATAATATACTGTTTGCCAATAGAAGGAATCTTGGAACAACCAGTTTAAAGCTGCATTCAAAGGAGGCAGGAGTCAAGAACAAGAGATTTCTGGATGACCTTGTAAATGCAACTTATGGCTGGCAAGTTCAGGGTGATTTGAAGGAAGGAATTGACAGAGGAGTAAAAGATGTACCCACCTTTTTTGTAAACGGAAGTTTGGTATCAAAACCTACTTACGAAGAAATAAAAAAAGCCATAGATGCGGCTTTGAAAAAAACGGGCAAAAAAAATCCGGTAAAAACAGCGCCCAAAAAAATAGCCATTAAAAAAACGCCTGACGTAAAAGTGTCTGTTAAAGTGATTGATAAGAAAAAAGCAACTAAAACAACTGGAAAAACATCTGTAAAAGTAGTGCCCAAAAAAAATGTAAAATCCAAAGTGCCTTCAAAAGCAAAGGCTAGGGCATAAATAATTATTTATATCGCATAAAAAAAACGTTCTTTTAGAACGTTTTTTTTATGAATTATTCTGAAAAAGCCAATGATTTACATCAAATCCATAGCCATGGCAAAGAAAGTTACATTGAAAGGAAGAACCATTGAGCAATAGCCGCCACCAACTGCATAAACTCCATAAAAGGCAGCGATTGAGGCAAAAAACAATACCCAATATAATCCGGTTAATTTTTTCTTTTTTTCCATTGTAGATTTATTTCTGCAAATATAAGGCAGAAAATAAACAGTCAAATATTAATTCAAAGTTTTTTTATCTATAGATTTGATGTTTTTTGCAAAAAATAAATTGTCTCATGAAATTTTCCTATAAAATTTATAACCTCCCTTTTAAGCATCCATTTGTAATCTCCAAGGCCTCCAAGACTCATCAATCCACTTTTGTAGTTGAACTTGATTATTTTGGAATAAAGGGTTACGGAGAAGCTCCAGCCATCAGTTATTACAATTTACCTGCTGAAAAAATGGCTGCAGATCTGGAAAGCAAACGAGCACTTGTGGAGAAATTTTCTTTTATGGATCCTGAAAGATATTGGCATTACTTACATCATCTTTTTCCTGAAAATCCGTTTTTAGTGTGCGCACTAGATATGGCAGGCTGGGATATTTATGGGAAAATGAAAAAAATGCAATTGCATCAGCTTTGGAAATTAGATCTTTCTGCTGCTCCTCTTACAGATTTTACACTAGGAATTGCTTCACCTGAGTTGATGGTTCAAAAAATGATTGAGCAGCCCTGGCCTGTTTACAAAATTAAAGTTGGTTTCGAAAATGACATTGATACAATTGCTTTACTTAGAAAAGAAACCGATGCTGTTTTCAGGGTGGATGCAAATGAAGCCTGGGATATTGAAACTGCTATGAACAAAATACCTGTTTTGAAAGAACTGGGTGTGGAGCTGGTGGAACAGCCCTTGGCCAAAGATAATTGGGAAGGTATGAAAACACTGTTTGAAAAATCGCCGCTTCCAATTTTCGCAGATGAGTCTTGCATAAAAGAATCGGATGTTGAAAAATGTCATCATCATTTTCATGGAATAAATATCAAATTGACCAAATGCAGTGGAATTACCCCTGCAAGAAGAATGATCCATCATGCAAAATCTCTGGGTCTGAAAGTGATGATAGGTTGTATGAATGAAACTTCTATTGGGACTTCTGCTATCGCCCAACTGGCTCCAATGTCTGATTACACTGATATGGATGGACCTTTATTGTTGAGTGAAGATATTGCAGAAGGAGTGAAATTTAATTTCGGTAAAATTATTTACAATGAACTGCCGGGTTTGGGGATCAAATACAATGTTTAAAAAGGGCACGATCATTACACAGCTTTTTTATTTTCTTTTACCATATTCTTACTCTTATATTTTCATCTCTGTACATTGGTGATCCTTTTTTGATGTTGAAAGTGGAATAAAAATCATCCACGTCGGCAAAAGGACCGTTTACCCTGTATTTGGCAGGTGAGTGGACATCTGTCATCAGCCTATTTTTCAATTGTTCCTCTCGGGTATGACCGAGCCATCCCAAAGCATAACCTAGATAATATCTTTGCATTGGAGTTAGTCCGGCAACTTTTTTTCCTTCCTTGTATTGAGCAGTTTTTTTAAATGCCTCTATTCCTAATAATATTCCTCCAAGGTCAGCTATATTTTCTCCAAGGGTTGCTTTCCCATTTATATGGTATCCTTTTACAGGTTCAAATTCATTGAACTGTTCAACCATTACTTTTGCTCTTTTGTTGAATTCTGTTTCATCATTTTTTGTCCACCAGCTTACTAAATTTCCTTTATCATCAAACTGACGTCCTTCATCATCAAAACCATGTGTTATTTCATGGCCAATGGTACTTGCACCGCCATATCCATAAACAACAGCATCATCCAGTTCTTCATCTCTGTATCCGGGAACAGTGAATATTCCGGCAGGCAAAACGATTTCATTGTTGCTCGGGTTGTAGTAAGCATTATATGTCTGTGGATACATATCCCATTCATCCCTGTTTACAGGTTTGCCTAATTTATTATACTCATATTCGTGCCACCACAATCTTGCATTCATGAAATTTTTTGCAAGGCTTTCTGTTCCAATGTTCATGGAAGAAAAGTCTTTCCACTTGTCCGGATATCCTACTTTGCTTTTAATGGAAGATAATTTTACATAGGCTTTTTTCTTGGTGCTGTCGCTCATCCAGCTAAGCTTGCTTATTCTGTCTTTAAGGGCTTCTTTGATGGCCTCTACCATTACAGTATATCTTTTTTTTGCCGTTTCATTGAAAAATTCTTTCACATACAATTGTCCAAGCATTTCACCCATCGCATCCTCCTCCAACTGAATCATTCTTTTCCATCTGGGTTTTCTGATTTTTGCACCGGTAAAAAGTTTGTTGAAATTAAAGGACTCCTTTCCGTATTCATCTGGCAATACAGCGGACATATCACTGATCAGATTGAATTTTACATAATTTTTCCAATCGGTAATAGGAGTGGTGATTAAAATTTTGTTCAAGGATGTGAAAAATTCAGGTTGACCTACAATGACTGAATCTGCTTTTTTTACACCTATTTCAATTAAATAGGAACTCCAATTGATGTTGCCCGTCATTTTGCCAAAATCACTGACCGCTATTTTATTATAGTTTTTATAGGGGTCTCTTAAATCTTCAATTTTGCGGGATGCAGTTGCCAACTTTGTTTCCAATTGTAAAATGTTATTAGCCCCAAGTGCAGCCTTGGAGGCATCTTCGCCGGACATAGTCAGTATGCGTGTGATGTATTCAAGATATTTATTTCGGATATTTATTGTTGTAGAATCTTTCTTAAAATAATATTCTCTTTCAGGAAGGCCAAGGCCACCTTGATTCAACTGGTATGACATCACTTCACTGTTCTTTGCATCTTGTCCCACATAGTCACTGAACATGGTGGAAGATCCGATTTTTTTTAATGAGGCAACAGTTGTGATGAGTTCATTGATATTTTCAATCGCATTTATCTTGTCCAATAAATGCTGAATCGGTTTTAATCCTTCTTTTTCAATTTTATTGCTATCCATTGCGGTTTTCCAGAAATCGCCTATCTTTTGATCATTGCTTCCATTAGAAGCACCCGCAGATGCTGCTTTTTCGCTGATTTCCCTCAATCTTTTTTGATTTTCCTCCATGACCAAATTGCCAATGCCCCAACTGGACTGCTCAGCAGGGATTGGATTTTTTTTAATCCAACCACCATTGGCATAATCAAAAAAATCCTGAGAAGGATCTATTGAAGTATCAATGTTCATGGCAACAACATCCGGTTTTCCCTGTTCTTTTTGATGGTTATTGCAGGCATTCAACAAAATAATTCCAATTAGGTATAGGAGGGTTTTCTTCATATTATGTATGTTTCGATAAAAGTAATAAATGATTGGGGGATGTAAAAAATATTTTATCAAACAATGTTAATAGATGCAATTGTCCGATTTTCGCATTTATGACACCCGAACGCACACAAAGATTAAATGATGTTTTAAGTAAAAGACAACTGAATCTGACAGTTGTTCTTGAAAATGTTGCTGATCCGCACAATATCTCAGCAGTCATGAGAACCTGCGATGCTGTTGGTATTCAGGAGATTTACATTTTAAATACTGTTATCCCCCGACATAAAAAATGGGGAGCCAAAAGCAGTTCAAGCGCATCAAAATGGCTAACCATTCATCAGTTTGCCGAAGTTGCAACTTGCTTTGAGGCTTTAAGAAAAAAATACAATAAAATTTATACCACTCATCTTAGTCATGATGCTGTAAATTTATATGAACTGAATCTTACAGAAAATGTGGCGTTGATTTTTGGCAATGAACATAGTGGAGTCAGCAATGAATTAATCGGATTGGCAGATGGTAATTTCATTATCCCGCAGGTGGGCATTATTAAGTCGCTGAATATTTCCGTTGCCTGTGCTGTAAGTCTATACGAAGCGCATCGTCAAAAAAGTATTGCAGGACACTACGATCAGCCCCAAATTAAAGGCAATGATTTGGCAGAATTAAGGCAACAATGGGGATTTCTGGAAGAAGATTAATGTTATCAGATGTATTTATTGGATAAGCGACTTTATTTTCCTCCTGTTTGCGATGCAGATGAATCAGGACTTTTAGCCATTGGCGGTGACCTTACAACCGAAAGGCTGCTGCTTGCCTATCAAAACGGAATTTTTCCATGGTATAATGAGGAAGACCCTATTTTATGGTGGTGCCCATCACCCCGCTGTGTTTTGTTTCCGGAAAAATTAAATATCAGTAAGAGTATGCATCGGATTATTAAAAGAAATGAATTCACGTTTTCAGTTAATCAATCTTTTGAAAATGTAATTCAGCAATGTAAATCCATTGATCGTAAAGGTGAAAACGGAACCTGGATCAATCAAGATATCGTTGACGCGTATACGAAATTGCATCTAATGGGTTATGCCCTCAGTGCGGAAGCCTGGTTGGGAGATGAACTCGCAGGAGGGTTGTATGGTGTTAAAATTGGGAATGTTTTCTTTGGGGAAAGTATGTTTTCTAGGAAATCCAATGCCAGCAAATTTGCATTTGTAAAAATGGTACAATATCTGCAAATGGAAGGATTGAAAATGATTGATTGTCAGATGAAAACGGATCATCTGATCAGTTTAGGTGCCGAAATGATTGACGGAACACATTTTCAGCAAATCCTAAAAGTAAATTGTAAAATATAATGCGGAGATTACAAAAATACTAAGCTATCGCTTTTCTGTTTGCATATTTCAAAGCAAATACATAGCCTGAAAAAATCACTACATTGAAACATAAATCAGTGAGGAGGCTGTTTTTTAAGAAGGGTATTCCTGCTACCAAACAATTAACCCATCCGGAAAACCCAGTTCCGTATGTATTGTAAAAATCAAAAAAGAAGCAATTGGTGTTGCTTAGAACAAAAAATAAAATCGAGGAAATTACTGAATAACAACCGATCCTGATGAGATTTGTATTCTTCATGCTAAAGCCAAGTACTGTTACCATCAATAAGGAAGCATAATTACCAATTTGTCCCATACCATAGAAACCGGGTGCTATATTAAATAGCTCCAGCATAACATCAGAAATAAACATGGCAATCAAAGGCATGGCAAAGGCAAATTTTCTGTCTTTAATGATCGCTCCGCTGAAAAGCGAAATTGCGATAATAGGATTTACACTGTGAGGAAAGGTTGTAATTTTTAAAATTGCTGCTGATACGATCAATATTCCTGCAGTTATTATATTTATTTTGTTCTGATTCATCAATAATTTATTTATCGCAAAAATAGGTAAATAACGATATGTTTTTTAAATACTTTTTAAAGCTTTTTTCCTCATGGTGTTAATATTTCCCTTTTGTAAAATTGAATCATGGCAAAACATTTGAAAACGGGCATTGCAGGGGAGCAGCTTGCTGTTGATTATTTTGAGCAGAATCATTATGAAATTATCCACAGAAACTGGCGAATAGGTCATTTGGAAGTGGATATCATCGCTGTAAAAGATGGGATACTTCATTTTATAGAGGTTAAAACCAAAACTACCAACTATTATGGATTTCCGGAGGAAGCTGTTACCAAAAGCAAGTTTAAATATCTGGTGTCTGCTGCAAATCTGTATCTGATTAAAAATCCGCAGTGGGAGAGGATACAATTCGATGTTTTGGCAATTACAATGAAACCCGAAATCTGTTATTTTTTGATTGAGGATATTTATATGTAGGTATAAAATTTACAGATCACTTAATTTCTTTTACCAAACAATAAACTGCCAATTCTGACCATATTGCTGCCGCATTTGATTGCTAACGAGTAATCACTGCTCATACCCATACTCAAAACGGAAGGTTTGAAATTATCTGTGAAATTTAATTGAATACTGTCGAAAATTGCTTTCAAATGTATAAATTCTGATGTTAGGGTGTTAGTATTATCAGTAAATGTGGCCATTCCCATCAAGCCTGCAATTGTGATAAAATCCAAATTGATATTTGAGGAAGCTGAAAAATACTTTTCAATCAATGTAAAAAGTTCCGATTCATTGAAGCCAAATTTTGTTTCTTCTTTAGCGATATGAACCTGAAGCAGACAATTAATTTGTCTGCCTGTTTTTTGGCCTTGTTTATTTATTTCCAATAATAATTTTTCGCTGTCAACTCCATGTATCAAATGAACAAAGGGGGCGATGTATTTTACTTTGTTTGTCTGTAAATGTCCAATAAAATGCCAATGTATATCTTTGGGCAAGGCATTCTGCTTTTCAATTAATTCCTGTACATAGTTTTCTCCAAAATCTCTAACCCCAACATTGTAGGCTTCCATTATATCCTCAACAGGCTTGGTTTTGGAAACTGCTATTAACTGAGTTTGCGATGAACTTAACTCTTGCTTTATTTTGAAATATTGTTCAGTTAAAAATGACATTGCACGAAATTAAATAAAAAGCCCATGATGTTTTTAGAATCATGGACTTGAAAAGAAATAAACTGTAAAAATTATTTCAAGATACTTCTGCTGATTACAATTCTCTGGACTTCACTGGTGCCTTCATAAATTTGAGTAATTTTAGCATCCCGCATCAGTCGTTCAACATGGTATTCTTTCACAAAGCCGTAACCGCCATGAATTTGAACTGCTTCAGTTGTAGTCCACATGGCTGTTTCACTGCTGAATACTTTGGCCATGGAACTGCTGAGCGTGTAGTCCAGGTGTTGATCTTTCTCCCATGCCGATTTCAGGCAAAGCAATCTTGCTGATTCAATTTTTGTAGCCATATCGGCAAGCTTGAACTGTATGATCTGGTGGTTCATAATTTCGGTGCCAAAAGCTTTTCTTTGTTTGCTGTATGCCAGAGCCAGCTCATAAGCTCCGCTGGCTATTCCCAATGCCTGTGAAGCAATGCCGATTCTTCCGCCTGCTAATGTTTTCATTGCGAATTTAAATCCGAAACCATCTTCACCAATTCTGTTTTCTTTGGGAACTTTTACATCATTGAATAAGATGGTGTGAGTATCACTTCCTCTTATACCCAGTTTGTTTTCCTTGGCACCTACGACTACACCTGGCCAATTTTTTTCAACAATAAAAGCGTTGATACCTTTACTTCCCTTGCTGACATCTGTTTGTGCAATTACCAGATAAACACTTGCACTGTTTCCGTTTGTAATCCAGTTTTTTGTACCATTGAGCAAATAGTAATCACCTTTATCTTCAGCAGTGGTGCGCTGTGAAGTTGCGTCACTGCCGGCTTCAGGCTCACTCAATAAAAATGCGCCAATGTATAGTTCGCCATTCTTTTTTCCCTGAGCCAAAGGGGTCAGGTATTTTTGTTTTTGTTCCTCGTTGCAATACTCCTGCAGTCCATAGCATACCAAACTGTTGTTAACACTCATGCAAACACTCACACTGGCATCCACTTTGCTGATTTCTTCCATGGCAAGTACGTAGCTGATGGTATCCATTCCACCTCCTCCGTATTCCGGTTTTACCATCATTCCCATAAAGCCAAGGTCAGCTAGTTTTTCAATTTGTTCTTTTGGGAATATTTGTTTTTCATCCCGATCTATTACACCAGGCAAACATTCGTTTTTTGCAAAATCACGTGCCGCATTTTGAATCATTAGGTGTTCTTCGGAAAGTTGAAAATTCATGGGTTGTCTTTTTTTATTTTTGCAAAATTAATGTTTGTTCAACTTGTTTGCCAATATATTAATTAAAAATCAATTTGTGATTTCTGTTTTCATAGTTATCTTTACTATTATCTGATAAAACCCTGCTTTCGATTATTTTATTAAACAATTCAGTAAATAATTTTGAATACTGCACGTCAAAATTTTAAAATTCAAAAAAATATCGCAATTATATCTGTTGCTTTATTTCTAATAAAATTGGTTGCCTGGTTTTTAACCCATTCTGTGGCCATACTTACAGATGCATTGGAGAGTATAGTAAACGTGATTGCAGGTTTTATTGGGTTATACAGTTTACATGTCTCGGGTAAACCCAAAGATTCTGATCATCCTTACGGTCATGGAAAAGTTGAATTTATATCTGCGGCGATTGAAGGGGTATTAATTGCATTAGCAGGATTATTAATCATAAGAGAGTCAATAATTAATCTTTCGCATCCTCATGAAATTCATCGATTGGATTATGGAATTTTATTGATAGTATTTACTGCATTAATCAACTTATTGGCGGGAAGGTATTGTGTAAAAACCGGCAAAAAAAACAATTCTCTCGCATTAATAGCTGGAGGGAAGCATCTGATAGCAGATACTTTAACGACGTTTGGAATAGGCGTAGGTTTAATAATGATTTACTTTACCCAAATTATTTGGTTGGACAGTATTGTTGCGATTGTATTTGCTTTGTTTATTTTATACACTGCTTACAAAATTGTAAGAAGTTCCATTGCAGGCATCATGGATGAAGCAGATATGGAATTGCTGGAGAAAATTGTTGACACATTAAACAAAAACAGAACTGAGAATTGGGTTGATCTTCACAATCTTAGAATTATTAAATACGGCTCAATGCTTCACTTGGATTGTCACCTTACTGTTCCATGGTACTTCAATGTACATGAAGCACATGATGAAATTGATCAATTGTCCGGATTGGTAAGAGAGCATTTTGGAGATTCAGTTGAATTGTTTGTTCATTCAGACGGATGTCTTGATTTTTCTTGTTCAATTTGCGATAAGCAAAATTGTAAAGAAAGAAAATCTCCCTTTCAACAAAGGTTAAAATGGACAATGCAAAATATTTCCGGCAATAAAAAGCACCAAATGACCAATGACTGATCTTTGTCAATCAGTTTAAAATTTAGTGTTCAAAAATTTTCGCTACTCCAAAAGCGGCGGCTGCAGCCAATGCGCCTATGAGCATAACTCTAAGTGCTCCAAACCATGGATTGATGCCGGTAATTTTGCTTTTGAAATAACCGAAAGTAAACAAACAAGCCAATGTGGCTATCACTGAGTATTTTAATGCTTCAGTTGAATCGCTTATAAAAAAATAGGGGCTCAAAGGAATGATCCCGCCTGCAATGTATGATAAACCAATATTTAAAGCACTTTTTGCAGCTCTTTTAGGGTCAGGTTTTTCCAATCCCAATTCATATTTCATCATGAATTCAACCCATTTGTCTTTGTCTTTTGAAATTTCTTCAGTAGCACTTTTTTGCAATGCTTCACTTAAGCCTAATCCTGCAAAGAATTCTTTTGTTTCTTCAATTTCTTTATGCCTCAGGTTTTCCACTTCATCATACTCCCTTTTGACTTCACTGTCGTAATGATCCTGCTCAGTTTTCCCTGCAAGATAACCCCCAAGACCCATGGCTATACTGCCTGCTGCAATTTCAGCAATGCCTGCAATGACAACTATGCTGCTGCTGTCAACGGCACCGCTTAAACCGGCAGCTAAGGCAAAAGGAACGGTTAGCCCGTCACTCATACCGATGACAACATCCCTTAAAAGATCTGAGCTTTTTAAATGAATTTCCTGATGGTCGTGGTGAAGATGCGTGTCCATATAGTTATGATTGTAAAATAGAAAGTGATTGTTTGATGATTGAAATGCTGTCCAAAATTTGATCTCTATTAATAATTAATGGGGGTGCGAATCTTATCTTATCTCCATGAGTAGGTTTTGCAAGCAAACCCTGTTCTTTTAATTCGATACAAAGATCCCATGCAGCTTCCGGGTTTTTGTGTTCTATCACAATAGCATTCAAAAGACCACGGCCACGGGTACACGAAATAAATGAAGAATTTATTTTTTGCAATTCATTTCTGAATAACAAGCCCATTTCAGCTGCATTTTCTGCCATTTTTTCATCTTTTAAAACCTGTAAAGCAGTCATTGCCACTTTGCATGCCAATGGATTCCCACCATAGGTGCTTCCGTGCTCTCCGGGTTTTATGGTCAACATGATTTCATCATTACACAATACTGCACTAATTGGCAGAGTACCTCCACTTAAGGCTTTGCCCAATATCAATATATCCGGCTTAATATTTTCATGGTCGCAGGCCAGCATCTTGCCTGTTCTGGCAAGCCCCGTCTGTATTTCATCTGCAATCATCAATACATTGTATTCACTGCAAAGTTTTCGGACTCCGGCTATATAGCCATCATCAGGAACAACCACACCCGCCTCGCCTTGAATGGGCTCAAACATAAAAGCAGCAACATTTTTGTCCTGCATTGATTTTTCCAAAGTCATCAAATCATTATAGGGGACGATTTCAAATCCTGGCATAAAAGGTCCAAAATTATTGTAGCTGCTAGGGTCTGTCGATGAGGAGATTGCCGCCATTGTTCTTCCCCAGAAATTTCCTTCTGCAAAAAGAATTTTCGCCTTATTTTTTTCGATGCCTTTGACTTGGTAGCCCCATCTTCTTGCGAGTTTGATGGCTGTTTCACCCCCCTCAACACCCGTGTTCATTGGAAGAACCTTGTCATATCCAAAATAAGAAGTAATGTACTGCTCATATTCACCCAACAAGTTATTGTGAAATGCCCTGGATGTTAATGTTAGAATTTCCGATTGGGATTTCAATGCATCAATTATTTTGGGGTGGCAGTGTCCTTGATTGACTGCAGAATATCCGCTTAAAAAATCGTAGTATCTTTTATCATCTACATCCCATAGGTGAACGCCCAATCCCTTTTTTAGTACAACGGGCAATGGATGATAATTGTGAGCACCATATTTATCTTCCAGTTCTAAATAATAGCTAGTTTTTTCAGACAAAAAATTGACAGTGTGCATATTGAAAAATTAAATGATCAGTAAAAAGGATGAGATATTGGTATAGGAAACATTTCCCTCATTTAAATGAGGGCTAAAAAAACTATCCTCGATGATTTAGTAAATCAAGGTTATTCAACAGAAAGTATATGATTGAATTGCTCATTTGTATTTTCAAATATAGGCACTTAAACCCATTTCATAAAGTAAGAATTTGGGAAATTTAATTCAGGTACAATGTTTTTTTCAAAGATGCCATAGACTGTACTGCCGGTACCGCTCATGGAAGCGAAAGTTGCCCCTGAATGATACAAGGCATCTTTAATGTTTTTGATTGCAGGAAATGCAGCAAATACCGGTATTTCAAAATCATTTAGTATGTATTTTTTCCATTCTTCCACCGGAATGTTTGCAATGTCTTTGAGGGAATCTGATTTTTTATGAATGTTCAAATTTGAAAAAGCCCATCCGGTATTTATATGAATACCCGGATTGATCAATACAATTTTATAATCTTTCATTTTTAAAGAAACAGGCTCGAGCAATTCTCCTCTTCCTGTTGCAAAAGACGTTTCATTGTTAATAAAAAAAGGGCAATCGCTTCCCAGTTTTAAAGCGTATTCTATCAAATCGCTATTACTAAGCCCAATACCAAATAGTTTGTTCAATAATTTAAGTGTAAATGCTCCATCTGCTGAACCTCCACCCAAACCTGCACCCGATGGAATGTTTTTATGCAAATGAATTTTTACGGCATGAAGTTCAGGGTAATCTTTTTTTAATAATTCAAACGCTTTGATAATTAAGTTATCAGATTCCTTTCCCGGAATAATATTTCCTGTTTGATTGAATTGAATAGTTTCTCCTGTATCGGCTTGTAAGACTTCCAAAGCATCTTTTATATCAATGGGATGAAATATTGTTTGAAGATTGTGAAAACCGTCCGGTCTTTTGCCGGTAATATTCAACCCTATGTTAATCTTGGCATTTGGAAAACAAACCATGTAGCGGGTTTAGGAGTAATCAAACTTTTAAAGAATAGGCTATGAATTATTTGAACCTCTTTTTTTTAATTCGTCCCTTATTGAGATTGCTTTTATGTAATCTTCCTGTTCCAGTACTTCCTCCAGCATCTCTTTAAGTTCTTCTGTTTTCATTGAACTTAAATCATCTTTTCCTTTTCCGGTTTCACTTGTAATAGGGGCTGATTTATTCTCCTTATTTTGTTTATCAGGAGATACTCCTGCATTGGAGAGGATCTCTTCATATGTATAAATAGGACAACCGAATCTTACAGCCATGGCAAGTGCATCCGATGTTCTGGAATCAATTTCTATGGTATCATTGGCAGAGCTGCAAACCAGTTTTGAATAAAAAACTCCTTCCTGGTAATCGTTGATGACGATTTCATTTAATTCAATATTGAATGCCAGCATGAAGTTTCTCATAAGGTCATGAGTCAAAGGTCGACTGGGTAACATTCTCTCTAAAGCGACAGCTATTGCCTGTGCTTCAAATCCACCAATGACAATTGGTAAACGTCTGAGTCCATTCATTTCACCCAATACAACTGCATAAGAATGCGTTTGGGTTATACTGTGTGAAAGGGCAATTATTTCCAACTCTATCTTTCTCATCAAACACGTAAAATTATTAATTGACTACAAATATAAAAAAATAAGCCTTCCAATTTTGACTGAAAGGCCTTCATTTTTAAAGGTTTGTTGTCATTATGACGAAGATTTCATTTTTTTTATTGAATCTATGATTTTGGGCACTACTTCAAATGCATCTCCCACTATTCCATAGTCTGCAGCCTTGAAAAAAGGAGCTTCGGGATCTTTATTGATTACAACAATTGTTTTACTTCTGTTTACTCCCGCCAAATGCTGGATGGCACCTGATATGCCGATGGCAATATACAGATTTGGTGCAATTGCTAAACCTGTTTGTCCAACATGTTCGTGATGAGGGCGCCAGTGAATGTCAGCAACGGGTCGGCTACATGCGGTGGCAGCGTTTAGCAACGATGCCAATTCAGTTACCAGGCCCCAGTTTTCAGGCCCTTTCAATCCTCTTCCGCCACTTACTACAATGTCGGCTTCACCTAAAGGCACTTCACCGGTGATTTTATTTACAGCGGTTGTTTCTATAGTTGAAGTAGGAATGGATGTGCTGAAAGGAACAATTTCCGCCAAACCCTCAACTTTGGCAATATTGAAAGAATTTGGATTTACTGAAATTATTTTTATGGCTGTGTTGATGGAAATATTTGCAAATGCTTTTCCGCTGAACACACTTTTTTTAACTATGAAACCATTGGATAAATCAGGAAGTGCTACTGCTCCGGAAACAAGGCCTGCTTTTAGTTTTACGCTTAATCTGGGTGCAATCGCTTTGCCTGAAATGTTGTTGGAAAAGACAATGGTATCAGCTCCAGTTGAAACTGCTAAATCGTTGATAAGTTTGGCATATACTTGAGCATCAAATTTATTCAACTGGCTATCTTCAATTGTATGCACTTTTTTGAGTCCGTAGTTTCCCAATGCGGAAAGATTGTCTTCTGTTTTTCCGAGTAAGATTCCTTCTGCATGTGTTCCGAGTAAAGAAGCAGTTTGTGCTCCATAAGATGCTGCTTCAAAAGATGATTTTTTTATTTTTCCATCCGCTTGGTCAATGAAAACTAATACGCTCATAAAAAATAGATGTTTAAAATTTCTTAAAGAAATAAATAAAATAATTAAATGACTTTAGCTTCTTCGCGCAAAAGTCTTACCAATTCTTCAGGTGTTTCAGGAGAAACCAATTTTACTCCGGCTTTTGCGGGGGGCAAATCAAATGTTGCAACAGACGTGAACTCTTCTGCTGCAGCAGGTTCTACTACTTTTAAAGGTTTGGTTCTTGCTCCCATGATTCCTTTCATGTTTGGAATTCTCTGTTCTGCCATTCCTTTCTGACAACTTATCACTAATGGAAATGCGACTTTACAGGTTTCTTCACCTCCTTCAATTTCTCTTACTACCATTGCCATGCCAGATTCAATATTGAATTTTGTGGCATGAGAAATGAAAGGCAGGTCAAGTAATTCAGCCACCATTGCTCCAACGGATGATCCATTGTAATCAATGGTTTCTTTTCCTGTTAATACCAGGTTATAATTGCCTTCTTTAGCTATGTGAGCAATTTGGGATGCAATGTAAAAGCTATCGTTTATATCGGTATTAACTCTGATGGCTTCATCTCCTCCCAATGCCAGGGCTTTTCTGATAATGGGCTCATTGTCTGTACCGCCGATATTGATGAGGTGAATGTTTACAGTAGAATCTGCTTCTTTCAATTCAATAGCCCTTACTAGGGAATACCATTCATCGTATGGGTTGATGATCCATTGAACTCCTTCGGCACTAAATTTCGTATTGTTATCTGCGAAAGCTATTTTTGCCGTAGTGTCGGGGGTTTTACTGATACAAACCAATATCTTCATAACTTGAGTGTTGATATTTGAAAAAATAATATTGTCTGAACAAAAAAGTTTCAGGGTGCAAATATACTTTGGTTGGTCGTTTTAAAAAAGAAAGAAATGAGCCGAATTCAAAAAATACTTGAAATGATGGAGACGTCAGGAAAAGATAGTTTTTTGCAGCATGCTTTGTCATTGGAATACATTAAAATGGGGCTTTATGAGGACGCGCTCGTTAATTTCATTGATTTGCTGGAAAGGGAACCA